>MFTB01000057.1 GCA_001785195.1 Candidatus Muproteobacteria bacterium RIFCSPHIGHO2_12_FULL_60_33 | reverse complement strand
GTTGCTGGCCCGCAGTTTTTCGAGGGTCTCGATGCCGTCCATTCCCGGCATTTTGATGTCCAGCAGAATGACATCGGGCGTAAGCGCCAGGGCCTGCTTGATGCCTTCCTCGCCGCTGCCCACGGACGCCACTACTTCCACCCCCCGGCTGCGCAGCAATTCCTCGAGGCCCTTGCGGACCAGGGCATGGTCGTCGATCAGCAGAACGCGCAATCCAGGTTCCCCTTGCTCTGTTATTTTGCCGCGGCGGTCTGGCGCGGCGCGAGCGGAAACGACAACACAATACGGGTGCCTTCGCCGGGTTCGCTTTCAATGGTGAGTTCGCCCGGAAGACGTTCCGCGCGCTCGCGCATGACGGAAAGTCCGATGTGTTCGCCGGGCCGCGACTCGGAAACGGGCGCGATGCCCTCGCCATCGTCCTCGATCAGCAGGGTATAGGCCCCGCGACTGTCGTTGGTGAGCAGAATGCGGGCGTTGCTGGCGTGGCTGTGCTGGCGGATGTTCGTCAGGGCCTCTTTGACGATGTGGAAAATCTGGCTTTCCTGGAGCGGCGTCAGGCTGAGTTTTTGGCATTCGTTGTGGAAAAAAACATTGATTCCGGTTTCCTGGCTGAAGCGCTCCACCATGCCGGCCACGGCGGGCACCAGTCCACGCTCGTCAATTCTCAACCGATAGTTGGCCAGCAGTTCGCGCAGGCTGACATGCGCCTCCTCGATGGCGGTTCGCAGGCGGCGGACCTCGCTTTGCGAGGCGCGCAGGTCCTTCTTGTGCAGGGATTCGCCGAGCAATTTGACCTGCAGGCGCATGCCGACCAGCCCCTGGGCCAGTGAGTCGTGCAATTCATTGCCGATAATGTTGCGCTCTTCCATGATGGCGATCTGCCGTGCCTGGTTGTCGAGCCGGGATTTTTCGAGCGCCAGGCCGAGGTGCTTGCCGACGCTGTTCAGCAGGTCATGGATGTCCTCGCCCAGCGCCGATATCGGCCGGTCGAGAAACAGGTTGTACACGCCCACGATGCGGTCCTGGTAGGTGACCGGGACGACAACAAACTCCTGGCAGTCGCGTTTCAGCATCGGCGTGCCCAGCAGTTTGGCGCAGGGGTCGGTTCCGCGCTGGGTGCGGATACCGCCTTCCTTGGCGGCCCAGCCGCATTGACACAGGCTGGTATCCATCAGGCGGTCTTTCTCCACCACTTCAGCCGACAGGCCACGGCTGGCAACGAGACGCGTGTGGCCGTTGTCCGTGAGCATGCGCACTGTCGCGGCGCGGGCATCCACCAGCTCGATGAAGGTGTCGAGGAAGCTTTCCAACAGTTTGTCGAAATCGCCCGGCTGGCTGAGGCTCGAGGCGACATCATAAAGGATATCCAGGGACTGGGTTTTGCGTGCGAGACGCACAGTCTGGGCATGCACATGCGAGTCCATTTCCATGGTCAGCGATTTCAATTCGTCACTCTGGCGGTTGATGTCCTGCGCCAGCTCGCGAAACTCGCCGCTTTCGGGGACCGGGATGCGGGCCGAGAGATTGCCGCCGCGCAGGCGCCGCGACCAGTTACGCAGGTGCGACAAGGGTTCCACGAGATCGCGGCGCACACGCGTGACGATCAGCCAGAAAAGCGCAAGCCCCGCCAGCACCAATAATACCAGCAGGGGGTAAAGCCGGGTGGCATGTTGCGGGAAGGCCAGGATAACGAACGCCGCCGCACCCACGCCGGCAAAAACCAATGCCAGGCCGAGCAGCGGCAGTGACAGGCGATTCAGGAAAAGCCTGTAAGTTTCGCGCCGCCAGTCCATGGCGGGTGGTATCGGCCAGGTGTCCGGTTGGGATGGGCCGGATCCGTTGCGTTGCGGGGAAGCACTCATATATTTATTCGCCGCATCCGTGCGCGGCGGGATTCCATTGAACATTAGGAAGATAGATTAGCCGTGGCGCCGGATGGCGTCCAGCCGGCTGGCAGTAATCCCGCACATTCCGTGGGCATCGTTGCTGACCGGTACTGGAGCGTGCTGCCAGATTGTCGGAGGAACAGCTTGTCGGTGGCGCCGGCACGATCTGTCATGCCGTGCCATCGGCAGGGGGAGAAGAGGTATGCGCCGGGTCGTTGGGGTTGATGAAGATGAACTGGTGCTCGCCCGGGTTGATCTCCACAAAATCCAGTGTGGCGCCCTTGAGCAGATCCTTGCTGGCATTGGAGACGAGCACGTTGATTCCCTCGGAGACGAAATGCGTGTCGTCCTCACCCTGTTCGTCGAAGCCCATGCCGTAGACGAACGAACCATCTTCCTCTCTGCGCACAGCGACGCGCAGGGGCATGTTCTGTGCGTTGCCATGTTCCGCCGATTGGCGCACCTGCGCGGCGGCTTCCGGGGTGATCTTGATCATAAAAATAAGTTAAGAATTCGTAACCGCAGATGAACGCAGATTAACGCAGATAAAATCAAATGCAAAAATGTTCTCAGTCTGCATTCATTTGCGGTTCCATGAAAATATATTTCTGAGACAACCTCTCGTGACCGGATGAATCGTTCATTTTCTTGTTACTTGCCACTTGCTGCTTGCTACTCGTTTATTGCATTGTCGTACAAAATCGACGAAGCGAGCGGCCCAGTGATTGTTTTCCAGGTCACGCAGATGCACATAGCAGGCGAACAGGTTCTTGTGGACGATGCCGTCGTGTTTGCCGTCAATCCCGGTCCCGCGCAGCACGTCGTAGGCATACACCGTACCCGGCGCGAGATTATCCAGACTGGAGTAATGAAATTCGTGCGCGCGGATTTCGGCGAAAGGCTGCCCTGTCCCGGTTGCCGGCCACAGGCCGCGGCCGGTTTCGCGCAGCACGACATAGCCGCGTCCCATGGGACGGTCATGCATCACGACGTCACCCGGGATTACCCCTGCCATTTCGCAGCGCTGGCCTTGCCAGGAGAGGCTGCGCGAGAGGTACATCAACCCGCCGCATTCCGCGTAGGCTGGCATGCCGGCCTCGATGGCCTGACGGATATCGCGGCGCAGGGAGACGTTGGCTTCCAGTTGCTCCATGAAAACCTCGGGAAAACCACCGCCGATGAGCAGGGCATCCACTTCCGGCAATTTCTCGTCTTGCAGTGTGTTGATCGGCACGAGTTCCGCACCCGCGGCGCGCAGCGCCTCGAGATCACCCGGGTAATAGAAGGCAAAAGCGGCGTCGCGCGCAATCCCAATCTTAATGGGATTTTCTTCCGAATCCCCTCTCCCGCGAAGCGGGAGAGGCCTGGGTGAGGGTTCCTTCTCTACATCTTCCGAATCCCCTCTCCCGCGAAGCGGGAGAGGCCTGGGAGAGGGTTCCTTCCCTTTGACTTCCGGCAGGGAAGGTGCCGTCGCGGAAACGACCAGCAGGCGGTCGAGATCAACCGAACCGGCGATCACGGAGGCGATGGCATCGATCTTGACCCTGGCCTCGGTGGCCTCATTGCTGGGCATCAGGCCGAGATGCCGTTCGACAATGGTGAGACGGTCGTCATGATGTACCGCCCCCAGCACCGGAATGTCCGTGTAATGCTCGATGACGGCGCGCAGTTTGGCTTCGTGACGCGAGCCACCGAGCTGGTTGAGAATGACGCCGGCGATGCGAATATCCTTGTCGAACGCCTGATAACCCAGGATCAACGGGGCGATGCCGCGGGTCATGCCGCGCGCATCGATGACCAGTACCACGGGGGTTTGCAGCAGGGTGGCCAGTGCCGCATTGCTGTTACTGCCGTCGAGGCTCAGGCCGTCATACAGCCCCTTGTTGGCTTCGATCAGTGAAATGTCGGCACCTTGGGACCGGGCTGAAAACATGCGCAGAATTTCCTCGCGGCTCATGAGGAAGAAATCGAGATTGTGGCAATCGCGGCCGGTCGCCAGCGCCAGCCACATGGGGTCGATGAAATCAGGGCCTTTCTTGAAAGCTTGCACGGCGAGGCCGCGTTGGCGCAGCGCGGCGCACAGGCCGATGCTCAGCGTCGTCTTGCCCGACGATTTATGAGCGGCGGAGATGAGCAGCCTGTTCATGCGATCAAGTATGAACTTTTGCCGCAAAGGCGCAAAGAACGCAAAGAATCCCGTGTTTTAAAACCGATTCCTCTTCTTTTCTTTGCGCGCTCAGCGTCTTTGCGGCGAAGAGCTATTAAGTAGCCTTGTAGTGAGGATCGGCGTCGGCGTCCGCCAGACTGTTCGGCAGGAAGGGGAGTATCTTCAAGGCCACGACTACCATGGCCAGCGCCAAAGCGATGCCGCCGATGCCCAGGATGGCCTCGGGCAGGCTGGGCGCATAGCTGGCCACGACCCCGTCGAAGAAACTGCTGCTGGCCTCCTTGCCCGGAACGAGCGGCATGGGATAGGCCTGCCCGCCGATGATGGTGACATACATCTGCGCCACGCCTCCGAGAATCACGAGCAGCGAGGCCAGCATCACCATGGCGCGCGATTGGCCGAGGCGCGAGAACAGGATGACGAGGGGAATCACGCTGCCCAGGATGATCTGGCCGATCCAGAACATCTGCGTGAACTGGCCGCCGTGGAGCAGGATAAAGCCCTCGATGCCGTGACGCTGGGTAATGTACAGGTTCGTCAGATGGTAGACCGTGACGAAATAAAGCACGGCGGCCACGAACACCCCGAGCAGGTTGCGCAGCCGTCCGAACACCACGTCACCCAGTTCCCGCCCCGACCAGCGCATGGCGGCCAGCAGCACGACCATGAAAATAGCCAGGCCGTAGGAAAACGACATGATGATGAACATGGGGGCGAGCACGGCCGTGTCGTAGGCATCGCGCGCCACGAGAAAGCCGAAGATGGAACCGGTACCGGTGGTAAGCGTGAGGCGCCAGAGGAAGGCAAATATTCCGGCCGGCCTGGTGTAATCGTTCATGCGGCGTTCCATCATCATCCACAGGTACACGGCCACCACGGCGAAGAAACCGATGTAAAGAAAAATGTTCCACGCAAAGATGGACTTGAAGTTGTAATAAGTCATGGCCTCGATCAGCCGGTCCGGCCGCCCGAGATCCAGCACCAGCACGATCAGGCCGCCGGTGAGCAGGGCAATGGCCAGCAGGCCCGAGAGCCGGGCCAGGGGCTTATAGAGTTGCCGGCCGAAGACCGAGGCGATCGAGGCGACGTTGAGCGCGCCCGAGGCGGCCACGATCAGGAATACCGCGAACACGTGCGGCGTGCCCCACACGATCTGGTTGGACATGCCGGTCACCCAGTGACCGTTGTGCTCCATGTACAGGGCGGCCAGGCCGGCGGCGAGCAGGAACGCGCCGAGAATGCCGAGCAGGGCGTAGAAGCCCAGGCTGCGGCCTTCGATGGTATCAAAGTGTGCCTGTGCCATGCGTCAGATCCCCCGGTAACGCACGCCGGTGTTGAGGTTCAGGTCCGGGCGCAGTTGAGTGGAAACTCCCGCGGCCAGTTGTTTGCGAATGTCGCTGTTCGGGTCCTTGAGGTCGCCGAACACCATCGCCTTGTTGCCGTCCTTGTTGCAGGCCTTGACGCAGGCCGGAATTTTCCCGACATCGACACGGTGCACGCACAAGGTGCAGGATTCGACCGTGCCCTTGCCGCGCGGAACTTGCGGTTTCTGGTCGGTGGTGTCCTCGTGCACGAACGAGCGCGCCTTGTACGGACAGGCCATCATGCAGTAGCGGCAGCCGATGCAAATGTGTTTGTCCACCAGCACGATGCCGTCGGCGCGCTTGAACGAGGCGCCGGTGGGGCAGACGTCCACGCACGGCGGTTCCTCGCAGTGCTGGCACATGACCGGCAGGGTCTGCACGTAGCCGCTCTGTTTGTCCTTGAGCGTGACCTTGCGGATCCACTGTGGATCGGTCGCGGGCCGGCCGTGGCCGGTAACACCGTTTTCCTCGTGGCAGGCGGTGACGCAGGCGTCGCAGTCATGGCACTTGCCGATGTCGACGAGCAGGCCCCAGCGTTGCAGGCTGGTGACGGCCTCGTCGGGCGAGCGCGCCTGCGCCAGCTCGACCAGACGCAGTCCGGGGGCCAACGCCATTCCGGCCACGGCGGCGCCGCCGATGCCGATGAATTCGCGCCGGCTGAGGCTCATGGTTGCACCCTCTTGGCGACGCCCTTGAAGGGCGCAACGGCCACGGCGTTCTTGTCGCGCTTGTCGGTATGACAGCTGAAGCAGTCGATCTTGACCGAGGCAAATTCGTGACAGGAGGAACAGAAACCTTCCTGGTCCAGCACGCTGTTGGTTTTGGGATCGGCATGGCAGTCGACGCAGTTTTTCAGGCTGTGTTTCGTTGTGCGGATGCCCTGGTGCATGGTCTCGTCGCGTTGGTGCAGAATCACCTTCATGTGGTTGCGGCGCATGAACTCGGTGTCTTCCACGCACTTCTCGCCACGGTGGATTTTCACCGTTGGGCCGATGCGCTCGGGCTTCTTCGCCTCCGACGCCGGCGCGGAGGAAGCGAAGCCCACCACGGTCAGCAGGGCGACTACGATTGCGAGGCAGCTTTTTCTTTTACGAATCACGATTCACTCTTCACGATTCATGGATTCTAGTGATCGCCCATGCCCATCTTGATGTAGCCGGCGGGGCAGACGTCGGCGCAGATGTGGCAACCGATGCACAGGTCGTAATCGGTGTACACATAGCGCCCCATGGTCGCCTCCGACTTGGGCGTGCGCTTGACCGCTATTTGCGGGCAGTAGATCACGCAGTTGTCGCACTCGAAGCACAGGCCGCAGCTCATGCAGCGCTTGGCTTCTTCCACGGTCTGCTTCTCGTCCAGTCCGAGCATGCGCTCCTTGAAATGGCCCAGTACTTCATCGGCGTCGGGCACCATCTCGGTGCGCTTCAGGCGCGGCGTGTATTGGAAGTGCCCGAGGAAGAGTTCGTTCGACTGGCACACCTCGGCGTCGGCGCGATTCTCGTAGTTGTGAATGGCATAGCCGCCCACGGCCTTGCCCTGTTCATAGGTGCCGCGCAGGCCGCGGTCGATCGGACGCTCGCCTTCCGGACCGGCCGGCTTGAACTCCTTCGGCGTCAGGCCGACTTCCTGCAACTTGGCGAGCAGGTTGAAGTGATGCACGTCCACCTTGGGGCGCTTGCCCATTTCCTGCTTCTTGAGGTAATGATCGATGCTGTCGGCCGCGATCGAGCCCTGACCGATCACGGTGGTGAGCAGGTGCGGGCGGATGATATCGCCGCACACGAAGCAGCCGGGCTTGCCGGGCACCTGGTAGAACTTGTCGGCGTTGATCAGGCCCTTGCCGTTGTTGAAATCTTCCAGGCCGCGAAAGTCGCCCATCTGGCCGATGGCGGAGACGATAAGATCGGCCTTCAGGTCTTGTTCCGTGCCCGGTTTCTCCACCGGCTTGCCGCCCGAGAAGTCGAGCTCAACGACCCGCAGCGCCTTGGCGCGGCCCTTGTCGTCGAGGATGACCTTCACCGGCTGCACCGAACCACGAATGGCCACACCTTCGCGCTGGGCGTCTTCGATCTCGTGCTTGGCGGCGTTCATCTTTTCCACCGGCTGGCGCGAAATCAGCATGACCTCGGCGCCTTCTTTCCTGGCGGTGACCGCGACATCGTGGGCGGTCTGGCCCATGACGATATATTCCGGACGTTCGGTCTCGGCCATTTCCTTGATGTAACCCAGGCGGCGCGCCACCGAAACCACGTCAATGGAAGTGTCGCCGCCACCGATGACGATCACGCGGCCGGACACGGCCTTCAGGCGGCCCTGGTTGAAGGCCTCCAGGAAGGCAATACCGGTGATGCAGTTCGGGGCGTCCGCTCCGGGGACAGGCAGGGCGCGGCCGGACTTGCAGCCGATAGCGAACAACACGGCATCAAACTGCTTTTCCAGGTCCTTGAGCGGCACATCCACGCCCACGCGAGTCTTGAGTTTGACCTCGACGCCCATGTTGACGATGCGATTGATCTCGCCGTCCAGCGATTCGCGCGGGAGACGGTAGCCCGGTACGCCATACTTGGCCATGCCGCCGAGTTCGTCGTGGTCGTCGAACAAGGTGACGGCGTGACCCTGGCGGCGCAGCTGGTAGGCCGCCGCGAGACCCGCCGGTCCGCCGCCGATGATGGCGACTTTCTTGCCGGTGGATTGCTCGGCCGGCTTGAACGCGACATTGTTGGCGAGCGCCCAGTCGCCGATGAATTGTTCGACGGCATTGATGCCGACATAATCCTCGACCGCGTTGCGATTGCAGCCGGTCTGGCACGGCGCCGGACAGACGCGACCCATCATGGACGGGAAGGGGTTGGCGTCGGTGGAGCGTTGAAACGCATACTCCTGCCACTTGACGTCCTTGGGCGGCTTTTCGATGCCGCGCACGATATTGAGCCAGCCGCGGATGTCCTCGCCCGAGGGACAGCTCGCTTGGCAGGGCGGCGTCTTGTGCACGTAGACCGGGCACTTGTCGGTTTCATCGGCGGTGAAAATGCGTGATTGTATGGACGGCCATTCCTGGTCGCCGTCCTTGAACATGCGGAACGTGAAACCGGCCTTGCCGCCTTTTGCCTTGTCTGCGGGAGTTGCCATTACGAATCTCCTGTCAAAAACACTCTAGGTAAGAATTTGGAACCACAGATGAACACGGATAAAACAATCCATCTCTTTTCTTCATCTGCGTTCATCTGTGTTTATCTGTGGTTTCAAAAAATAATATGGATATCAGTTCTTGGCGTCCAATCGGATCGCCTTGCTCACCAGCCCATGCACGCTGCCGATCATGTCCATGGGGAATTTGTAATACGGCAAAACCTTGGTGAACTGGCTCTTGCAGATGGCGCAGATCGCGGCGACGTGGTTGACGCCGTATTCATCGACGACCTGTTTGAGCGCCTGCATGCGCGGCTGCGCGCCCTTGATGCGCAGGTCGAGCAGTTCGTCGGTGAGAATGCCGCCACCGCCGCCGCAGCAGAAGGTGCTCTCGCCGATGGTCTCGGGCGCCATGTCGTAGAAATGATTGCAGGTCGCCTTGATGATCTCGCGCGGGATGATGAACTGTCCGCCCGGCATGTTGCCCATGCGCGAGGCGCGCGCGACGTTGCACGAATCGTGGAACGTGACCACCTTGTCATCGTTGGCCGACCTGTCCAGCTTGAGCGCGCCGCGCTGGATAAGGTCATGGGTGAATTCGCAGATGTGCTGCGGTATCGGGTACTTCTGGTCCAGAAAATCGAACGGGCCGATGAGCGTGTTCCAGAAACTGTAGGCCACGCGCCAGGCATGGCCGCACTCGCCGACGACGATGCGCTTGACGCCCAGGTCGAGCGCCGCCTCGCGAATCCGCATGGCGGCACGATGCAGGTTCGAGTGCGAACCGATAAACATGGAGAAATTGGCGGCTTCGGAGGCGTGCGAGGACAGCGTCCAGGAAATGCCGGCCTGGTGGAATACCTTGCCGTAGCCGATCAGGCCGTCGACATGCGGTTCGGCGAAGAAGTCCGCCGACGGCGTCACGAGCAGCACCTCAGCGCCTTTCACGTCGACGGGATACTTCACGTCCACGCCGGTTTCATCTTTGACATCTTCTTCGAGGCCTTCCAGCGTATTCGCGAGCGCCGGCCCCGGCAGACCGAGGTTGTTGCCAATCTTGTGAACCTTGCCGATGACTTCGTTCGAGTATTTCTGTCCCAGACCCACGGCGTCCATGACGTCGCGCGCGGCCATGGAGATTTCGGCGGTGTCGATGCCGTAGGGACAGAACACCGAGCAGCGGCGGCACTGCGAGCATTGATGGAAATAGGTGTACCACTCGTCGAGCACGTCCTTGGTCATGTCGCGCGCGCCGACGAGCTTGGGGAAGAATTTTCCGGCGAAGGTGTAATAGCGCCGGTAGACGGAGCGCAACAGGTCCTGGCGCGCCACCGGCATGTTCTTGGGATCGGAGGTGCCGAGGTAGTAGTGGCACTTGTCGGTGCAGGCGCCGCATTTCACGCAGGAATCGAGGAATACCTGGAGCGCGCGCGATTGCGCGACCAGTTCGCCCAGTTTCTTGACGGCGACGTTTTCCCAGTCGGGCACCAGCTCGACCGGAAACCCCAGCGCCTTCTGATGATCGGGCTTCGCGACGTATGGCTTGGAGCCGGCCATCGTGTCCCGCTTGAGATGGGGAATGACCTGGTATTCGCCGAGGACGGGGGTTTCAAAATCGGCCATGGTGTATTACCCCCCCGCCTTGGTGTTGTCGATCTTGGCGCTCCAGCCGGCGACCCAGCGCTTCTCGCGCGGGTTGTCCACCTGGTTGCGAGTGGGGCTGAAGAACACGCCCGGCGCGTGCAGCAGCTTGCTGACCGGGAAGACGATCATGAGCGTGGCCACCAGCGTCAGGTGCACCAGCAGCGGCAGGTCGGACGGCAGCGGTTGCCAGTTAAAGGTCATCAGGCCGAGGAAGAAGGCCTTGAGCGAGATGATGTCGGTGTGGAACAGGTATTTCATGGACAGCCCGCTCGCGGCGATGCCGACGAGCAGGGCGAGCATCAGGTGGTCCGAGAGGCTGCTGATGTAGCGCACCCGGTCCACCAGGAAGCGGCGTCCCCACAGCCCGAACAGGCCGAGTACCATGCCGTAGCCCGTGAAGTTGATGAACCACTGGAGCCACGGCAGGAAAACCAGCACCGGCTCGGTGAAATAGCGCAGGTGCCAGATCAGCTCCACCAACAGGCAGAAATGGAAGATCCAGCCGAACAGCCAGGTCCACTTGCTGGCCTTGAACAGGCTTTCAAACACGGTGACTTCGCGCAGCATGCGCATCCAGACACCGGCGCGGGTGGTCGGTGCCGGTGTGGTCGGGATTTTCAACGGCTGCGGCGTGCGCGCGTAGATGAAAATCTTGCGCGTCACGCCGATGACGAGGATAGCCGTCGCCACATAAAACAGCAGCGTATACATCACTGTCACAGCCGACATGAATGACCCCACTGGTTTCCGCTAGGCGGGAATAAAGTCCGCCAAGCTTGGCCGAATGATTAGACGCAACCGGTCGGCTTCGGCAGGCCGGCGTATTTACACGCCTGCTTGGCCGGACCGTACGGAAACAGTTCGTACAGGTACTTGCTGTTGCCCTTGTCCGGGCCGAGTTTCTTGCCGATGGCCTTGGTCAACACGCGCACGGCCGGCGCGATCTGGTATTCCTCGTAGTATTCACGCAGGAAGTTGAGCACTTCCCAGTGGTTCTGCGACAGATCGCAGTTGTCAGCCTTGGCCATTTCCTTGGCGACTTCCTCGCTCCAGTCGGTACGGTTGGCAAGATAACCTTCCTCATCGGTTTCGAAGGTCTTACCCGCTACGGTGATAGGCATGTATTACTCCTCGTCGGTTGAAGTCATTGATAAATATCAAAGCCAGGCTTGCACGCTGGGGTATTCCACCGCCAGATCCACAAACCCGCTGTAATCGACCAGTTTGATGCCGTCGATGACCCGATCCTGCATCCCGCGTGCCTCGATATCGGGATAAAGCGCATAGATCGGATGATTCTTGAGCGCCTGCTCGACCATCTTGGTGCTCACGGTGCCCTTCAGGGCGCCATAGACGCCGTCTTCGATCAGCAGGACGGCGCATCCCTTTTTGAGATGCTTCAGGCAGCTCTCCAGGGTGTTACGTTCCGTGGGTGACTTGTTTACGGTATGCAACATCGGTCATTCCCTCTAAAAGCTCATAATAACGTCTTGCGATTGCATGATGTCCGCCATTTCCTGGGCATTCACCACCTTCACAGGGACGATGAGATCGTCCTCTTTCAGGCCGCGGGCCTCCATGGATTCCTTTTCCACGTAAAGCTTCTCGATGTCATAGCCCTCGAGCGCGCGATAGGTGGGCGAAAAGTTTTTGACGTCGATCGGTTTGGTGTGCTGGCCCTTGACGACCTGATACACGCCGTCATCCAGGAACGCCAGGCTCACGTCCTGATCGAACGCCGCCGCGATCAACACCACTTCCAGGGACTCCAGGGCGTAAATCGTGCCGTAGGGCGCCTTGCGGTTCACGTACAGGAATTTCTTTACTTTGCCGCCCGTATTTTCTTCCGTATCAATACCGCCGGTTGCTTCGCTCATTCTACTCTCCTCGATAGTTCCGGATTAATCGCCAAACGTCACCAGCCGGTCCGACTGGATGCCCGATTCGATCAGCTGACCCAGACCGGAAATACGAAACCCTTCCTGCAGATTCTCATCCTTGATGCCCCGGCGCAGTGCCGCGGCCACGCACACCACCAGGTCGATGTGATGATCTTTGCCCAGTTTCTGCCAGCGGTTGACGATATGACGGTCATCCGTCGGCGGCTCGATGAGCCGGTTCGAGTTGTATACGCCGTCATGATAGAAGAACACGCGGTGAATCTTGTGTCCTTTCTCGATCGCGGCCTTGGCGAACAGGTAAGCCGTGTCCGACGCCTGATGCGTATACGGCCCTTCATTGATCAAAATACCCAACTTCATCATCGCTCCCCTTGATATTTAGCAACAACCCCGACGATTTACGGTCCGACGCCGGGAAACCCGGCGTCGATTGTTGCAACAGCGTTTGCGCTACGTGCTAGAAACGGATGTGTGCCGACTGATTCAGCATGTGACGCGAGCCGCGCCAGTTGTCGATATGGAA
Organism: Candidatus Muproteobacteria bacterium RIFCSPHIGHO2_12_FULL_60_33; assembly: GCA_001785195.1. Taxonomy (GTDB): domain Bacteria; phylum Pseudomonadota; class Gammaproteobacteria; order Acidiferrobacterales; family Sulfurifustaceae; genus Sulfuricaulis. The sequence continues at coordinate 12,164 of MFTB01000057.1, read as the reverse complement.
CTTGGTGAACGGCAGTTCCGTCAGTTCGAAGAACCGCGGCCAGCCGATGCGTTCCACCCAGTCGCCGACGCGTTCCCAGTCCTTGGCGTCTTGCTTGTAGACCTTGAGAATTTTCTTGACGATGGCGCCGGCTTCCGGCCAGCGCGGCGGATTGTTCGGGATACCCGCGGCCACCAGCTTGTGGAACATCGGTTTCGAGCGCGCATTCGAATTCTTGCCGCCGACCCAGATGGCGAGTTTGGAATGCTCCGGATCGTTGATCTGCATCGGGGGGCAGGGCGGGAAGCACGCGCCGCAGCAGATGCACTTCTTCTCGTCTACTTCCAGCGACGGCTTGCCGTTGACCATGGCCGGACGGATTGCCGCCACCGGGCAGCGCGCCACGACCGAAGGACGCTCGCACACGTTGGCGACGAGATCGTGATTGATCTTCGGCGGCTTGGTGTGCTGCACGTTGATCGCGATGTCGCCCTGGCCGCCGCAGTTGATCTGGCAGCAGGAGGTGGTTATGTGCACGCGGTTGGGCATGTCTTCCTTGATGAACTCTTCATGCAGATCGTCCATCAAGGCCTTGACCACGCCAGCGGCGTCGGTGCCGGGGATATCGCAGTGCAGCCAGCCCTGGGTGTGGGAGATCATGGTCACCGAGTTGCCGGTGCCGCCCACGGGGTAGCCGGCGTCGTTAAAAGCCTGAATCAACGGCTCGATCTTGTCGGCGCTGGACAGCGAGATCTCCATATTCGAACGGATGGTAAAGCGCACATAGCCTTCGCCATACTTGTCGATGATGTCGCACAGCAGATTGATCTCGTAGGGGCCGAGCTGGCGCTGGGTGCCGACCCGCACGGTCCAGATCTCGTCGCCCGAATAGGCGACGTGATGCAGCACGCCCGGACGCGGACGGTCATGGTATTTCCAGTTGCCGTAGTTCTTGATCATCAACGGATGCATGTACTGGAAGCCATCGGGGCATCCGCTCTCAATGGGCGTCCGCATCGCCTTTTTTTCCACGACTTGCTGTTGAGCCATAAAAAAGTAATCTCCAAAAATCCGCGTTATCTGTCTCGGTTGAACCGGGGCCCGCCTGCTGTCTCCGGGCCCGATTTGGCGGCAAGGTCGGTTAACCGGCCGCCGCCTGGTGCTTCCGCTGATTCCACTTCTCGGCTTCCTGATCCCACTCGTCCAGACGCACGTAGGAGCTGGTGCGCGGGTGGTTGATCATGTTCGGATCCACTTCGAGGCCGATGCCTTCGAGGAAGTTCGCGAGGCCGATGCGCTCGATCATCTCGCCGCAGCGCTCGTGCTCCAGGCCGTTCTCGGCCCAGAAGTCGATGCTGTTGGCCGCGATCTCGCGGATGCGCTCGTAGTCCGCGTCGGTCTCGAGCTTCATGAACGGCACGATCACGGTGCCGAAGGTGTCGCCGATCTTGAGCGTACGCTTGCCGCCCATGAGCAGGGTGATGCCCTTGTCGTTGCCCGGCTTGAGCGCCTTGGTCATGACGTTGATGCAGTGCATGCAGCGCACGCAGTTGCGGTTATCCACGTCCAGGGTGTCGTCGTCGTTCAGCGACAGCGCCTTGGTCGGGCAGCGGTTCACGACGTTGTCGATAACATACTTGCGGCTCTTGGCCTTGATGAAGGCCTTGATTTCCTTCTGGTCGACCTTCATGTCGTCGCGCCAAGTGCCGATGACGGCGAAGTCGGCGCGCTGGATCGAGTTCATGCAGTCATTCGGGCAGCCCGATACCTTGAACTTGAACTTGTAGGGCAGGGCCGGACGATGCATGTCGTCGATGAAGTTGTTCACCAGGGTGCGGTGAATCTTCTGCTCGTTGGCGCAGGACTGTTCGCAACGCGCCGCGCCCACGCACGACATGGCGGTGCGCACGCACGGACCGGCGCCGCCGAGGTCGAAGCCGTATTCGTTGATTTCATCGAAGAAGTGCTGCGTGTTCTCGCTGGTCGAACCGATGAACATGATGTTGCCGGTCTGGCCGTGGAACGCGATCAGGCCCGAACCCCATTTCTTCCAGGAGTCGGACAATTGACGCAGCATCTTGGTGGTGTAGTGGTTGCCGGCGGGCGGCTGAACGCGCAGGGTGTGAAATTCTTTCGCTTCGGGGAACATGGCTTTGCCATCGCTGCCCATCAGCTCGGTGAAGCGGGGAATGATACCGCCGCCGTAACCGAACACGGAAACCGTGCCGCCTTTCCAGTAGCCCTTGCGGGTCGTGTAGGAGTGTTCCAGCTGGCCCAGCAGGTCGACCATCATGTTGTTGTCATGGGCCAGACGCTTGAGGCCGGTCACGAAGCTGGGCCACGGGCCGCTCTCCAGCTGATCCAGCATGGGTGTCTTGTGGAACGGCTTGGTGGATTTCTTTTCTTTCGGAATAAACGTGGAATGTTTTTCCGGGTTCTTCGGTTGATTCTGGGCCATTTAAACTACCTCCTGCGCGTCGAAGGATGTATATTCCGCCTTCCGGCGTTTGTTCTTCGCCGAAAGGTCCAAATTTCTGCCATTTGAAACCAGTTCAACTGAATGCTTGCGGAGGGTCAGTCTAAACGGGACCCTTAATAAAAAAATCACACGTTAGAGAGAGCCCGTCCGGGTTTATCCCTCCCGAAAGGGATATAAATAGAAGCGTGCGACCGCCGCCAGAAAGCGTTTATTATACAACTATCTGATTTGTAAAATATTATCGTCTCGTCAAAACCACGCCGTTGCTGACATTTCGAAAGCGGTTGCCTCTTGGAAATCCGGTTCGCGCGACCATTTAACTGCATCTAGTACGGCATCCAGCATTCCAGGATTTTAAACATTGAATAATCCGGCAAAGGCGGCACAGGCCAGTCGAATCATGGAAAGCAGCCCATTTTATGTCGAAAACGAAGCGGCTTACCAGCGTTGGCGCGCCGCCAAGCTGGGGTGTTATCCCACGACGGCGGAAGAGCTGGTGGTGCCGGTCGATAATCCCCTGTTGCTCACGGATGCCGAGGCCGAGGCCATGTTGAATGTCTGCCGCAAAACCAACATGGTCATTTACGCGAGCCGGGCAAGACGGGAAGACAAGGAAATTCCGCGCGCCGTGGGCGAGCGCTTCGATCTGCGCCGCCTCGACAGCAACATGCTCGCGGACGATGACGGCATCACGTCGCTGCAAGTGGTGCCGGGAAAATCACAGCGCGGTTACATTCCGTATTCCAACAAGCGCCTGCTGTGGCACACGGACGGCTATTACAACACTTCCGAGGCGCGCATCCACGCCTTTGTGCTGCATTGCGTTTCGCCGGCGGCGGAAGGCGGCGAGAACAGTCTGCTGGATCATGAGATCGCTTACATTTTGATGCGCGATGCGAATCCGGATTACATCCAGGCGCTGATGGCGCCGGACGCCATGACCATTCCGGCCAACACGGAAGCAGGCGTGGAAACGCGCCTGGCGGTGACCGGGCCGGTGTTTTCCATGGATTCCGTGGGCGGAAACCTGCACATGCGCTACACCGCGCGCACACGCTCCATCGAATGGAAGCAGGACGCGGCCACGCGGAAGGCCGTGCAATTTCTGGAAAACCTGCTGGCCGGCGAATCACCTTACATGTTCCGTCACACGATGACGGCGGGGCAGGGCCTGATATGCAACAACGTGCTGCATAACCGCACGGCATTTGCGGATGATGTGGACAGGGGAATCGCCAGACTGGTATACCGGGCGCGCTATTATGACCGGATTGCAGGAACGAGCTTGCGCGATGTATTTGGCTAGGCGTTCCAACGATGACATTACCCCTCTCCCCATCCCTCTCCCTCAAGGGGAGAGGGGGGGTTGGTGGAAAGTCATTGTTAAGATTGGACCGCGTGCGCGGTACGAATTTGAATGAAGTTTTCACCCTCTCCCCATCCCTCTCCCGTCGAGGGAGAGGGGGAGTCGGAAATGAATCCTGATAAGGTCTGACTATGCTGCATCTGAGCGAAATACTTCTGCAACATCACGACATCGCAACATTCGAGCAACTGCTCGAAGTGGTGCGGCAGCGCGCGCAGACGGAAATGTTTTTCCGCATCGACATCAAGCCGCCGTATCCGGACACGCCGTCGAATTGGGAAGACCGGCTCGAAGGCGCCTTCGTCGGTATTCATTCGGTGACCAAATAGTTTAGGAAGTTATCTTAATTATATTTTTGAAACCGCAGATAAACGCAGATGAACGCCGATGAAAAAACGAGATGGGTTGCTTTTATCTGCATTAATCCGCGTTCATCGGCGGTTCCGGATTCTTAGCTAACTTATGAAATATCTCAAAGACGAAAGTTTCAGGACGGACATGGACAGCGCGGAAGATGTCCAGGAGTCCTCCGTCCTGCTGGAAGCCCAGTTGGCGGAGTTCAAGCGCCAGATGCTGGAGCTGCCGCCCAACTACGATCCACTCGCGCGCGCCGATCTGCTGCTGCAAATCGGCCGCACGCTGATAAGGCTGGAAAAAAATCAGGACGCCTGGGACGCCGGCCGCGAGGCGTTCGACATTTTCACGGCGCGCGAGGCCTGGGAGGGCGCGGTGCAGGCCTGCGACATCCTGTTCCTGTCGGACCAGCCGGAATCGCTCGCGGCGCTCGGGCAGGGCATCTGGCTCACGGTCACCTTCCCCATGGACCCCGAGCTGTCGGTGGCGATGTTGCAGCACGTGGTGGACGAAACCCCGCCGGATTCCGACGGCGCCGCGGTGGCGGCGACGGTGGCGCATTACCTCGTGGACCTGCGCGCCGAGGGGCGCCAGCGCGAAGACCTGATGTTCTACACTAATCAGCTTCTGGCGACGGTGGCGCGGCGCCACAGTAACGTGGATGACCAGCAAGCCTTCAGCCAGTGGTTCAAAAAACTCGAGCTGGAAGAACCGGCGAAATTCCTGCCGCGCCTGCGCAACGTGGTGGACGTGCTGGTGCAGGAGGAATGGTGGATCGATCGCGACGCCATACGCGAGAAACTCCCGGTGCAGTAAGCCGTGAATCGTGAGACGTGATCCGTAAACCGTTCACGATTCACGAATTACGACTTACGGTTCACGATTTACGAATCACGAGTTACTGATATGTTCTGGCAAGAAACCAAAGAGAATGAACGTCATACCGTCCCGGACGATATAGTGGATGTTGCCTACAGTATTCGCTGCCGCTGCCTGCCGGTGGACCACGCCTATGCGCTGTCCCGGGAGATCATGCGGGCGCTTCCCTGGCTTGCCGCAGAGGAGAACGCCGGCGTCCACACGATACACGTGGCGGAGTCGGGAAACGGCTGGATGCGGCCGGACAAACCGGATTCGCTGCTATATCTGTCGCACCGCACCAAGCTTATGCTGCGCCTGCCCAAGCAGCGCATCGAGGACGCCGGCAAGCTGACCGGGCAGACACTGGATGTCGGCGGAAACACGATGCAGGTGGAAAAGGCCGTGGTGAAACCGCTCAGCACGATCACCGCCGTTTTTTCGCGCTACATCGTGGCGCGCGACGACATGGACGAGACGGTCTTTATGCGCGAGGCGCAGGCGCAGCTCGGCGAAATGGGGATCAGGCCAAAAAAGATGCTCTGCGGCATTGCGCGGGTCATCGCCACGCCCGGGCGGGAAATACATACGCGCAGCCTGATGCTGGCGGGCCTGACCGTGGAAGAATCGGTAAAGCTTCAGCAACGGGGCCTTGGCCCGGGGCGGACGCTGGGCTGCGGGCTGTTCATCCCGCACAAGGACATCAAGGACCTCCGGCCGGTCTTGGATTAAACGTCCGCGCTTTGTATTATTCGCGTTTTTACGAATCGCAGCTAAATAACATTTTCCTGAAATTCGAGGGGGACACATGAGTTACGAGTTCAACGGCAAGACCATTGACACCGACGCCAACGGTTTTCTGGCGAACACGGAAGACTGGAGCAAGGAACTGGCGGAGCACATCGCCCAGCGGGAGGGTGTTCCACTGACCCCGAAGCACTGGGACATCATCGAGTACCTGCGCGACGCCTATTTCAATCAAAACGGCGAACAGCCCAACACCCGTCACATTGTGAAGGCGATGTCGGACAAGTGGGGCACCAATGTCAGCCAGAAGGATGTCTACGATCTGTTTCCAAAGGATCCAAGCAAACAGGGCGGACGCATCTCCGGCCTGCCTGAATCGCGCCGCAAGGGCGGCTATTGAAAAGCCGGCAGCAAGTTACAAGTAGCAAGTGGCAAGGTAGAATCTTTTTTTACTTGCCACTTTAAACTTGCTACTGCTGGTGTTAACCACCCTCGTCGATACGGAAACGCTGTCACGGCATCTGGACGACCCGCGCTGGGTCGTCGTGGACTGCCGTTTTATCCTGACCAACCCGGAAGCGGGGCGGCGCGCCTATGCCGCCGGACACATTCGCGGCGCGCGCTACGCGCATCTCAACGAAGACCTGTCGTCTCCCGTTACGCCCGGCAGCGGCCGGCATCCGCTTCCGTATCCAAATATGTTGGCGGAAAAACTCGGCCGCTGGGGCATCGATAAAACCAGTCAGGTCGTCGTGTACGACGACTCGTTCGGCGCCATGGCGGCGCGCCTGTGGTGGCTGCTGCGCTGGCTCGGGCATGAGGCCGTGGCGGTCCTCGATGCCGGTTTCCCAAAGTGGCTGCGGGAAAAACGGCCCATCACGAATGAATTGCCCCGGATTCAGCCGGCTCAATTTCACCCTACCATCAATAATACGATGTGGGTGGATGCCGACCGGGTCATGGAAATGACGCGCGCGAAGGATGGTCTTGTGATTGACGTGCGCGCGGATGAGCGTTTTCGCGGTGAAGTCGAGTTGCTCGATAAAGTCGCCGGCCACATTCCCGGCGCGAATAACATGCCGTATGAGGACAATCTCGACTTCACCGGCGAATTCATGTCAGATGAGGCCTTGCGCGAGCATTACCTGGCGGTGTTGAACAACGTGCCGCCGGGCAAGGTCGTGCACATGTGCGGATCGGGGGTAACGGCGTGCCACGGCATTCTCGCGATGGAACACGCCGGCCTGGCGGGCGCGAAACTGTACGCCGGCAGCTGGAGCGAATGGATCACGGACGCCAATCGCCCGGTGGCAAAAGACTAAAAATCAATCCACCGCAAAGACGCGAAGGACGCAAAGAAAAGCTCATGAGAATCAAACACCAGAAATCTTTGCGCTCGTTGTGCTGTACAGGAAGTACGAATGTCGCGAGCGCAGGGATGCGCGGGAGCGACCGCCTTTGCGGTGAAAATGTTTCTTCAAAAATTATTCAGGCCTGCCTTGATGAAAAGAGTTGACGACTTCCGGCTGAAACTCGGCAAGAAGGAATTGGTGCCGATCATGACCGGCGGCATGGGTGTCGACATCTCGACCGCGGAGCTTTCGCTGGTCTCGGCGCGCCTGGGCGGCATCGGGCACATCTCGGACGCGATGGTGCCGACCATTTCGGACCGGCGTTTCAAGACGCGTTTCGTCAAGGAGAAGCAGAAGAAATACAAATACAACGTCGCCAATGTGGACAAGTCGGTGGTGCAGTTCGATCTTGGACGCCTGGCCGAGGCGACGAAGCTGCACGTGGGCCGCACCATGGAGGCCAGGAAAGGCGACGGCCTGATCTTCATCAACACCATGGAAAAGCTCACCATGAATAGCCCGCGCGAAACCCTGCGCGTGCGCCTGGCCTCTGCGATGGACGGCGGCATTGACGGCATCACGTTGAGCGCCGGGCTGCATCTGGGTTCGCTGGCGCTGGTGCAGGACCATCCGCGCTTCCGTGACGTGAAGTTCGGCATCATCGTTTCCTCGCTGCGCGCGCTACTGCTGTTCCTGCGCAAGAACGCGCGGCTCAACCGCCTGCCGGATTACATCGTCGTGGAGGGTCCGCTGGCCGGCGGACACCTCGGCTTCGGCATGGACTGGGCGCAGTACGACCTTAAGACCATCGTCAACGAGATTCATCGGTACCTCAAGCAGGAAGGACTGAACATTCCCGTCATTCCCGCGGGCGGCATTTTCACCGGCAGCGATGCGGTGGAATTTCTGGAAGCGGGCGCGGCGGCGGTGCAGGTGGCGACGCGCTTCACGGTGACGAAGGAATGCGGCCTGCCGGACAAGGTCAAGCAGGAGTATTTCAAGGCGAAAGAGGACGACATCGAGGTCAACCTGATCTCGCCCACCGGCTATCCCATGCGCATGCTGAAGAACAGCCCGGCAATCGGCGCCGGCATCCGGCCAAACTGCGAGGCCTACGGCTACCTGCTCGACGGCTCAGGCAACTGCGCCTACATCGAGGCCTACAACCGCGAGCTGGAGAAACATCCGGACGAGGAGAACATTTCGGTCAAGGACAAAACCTGCCTGTGCACGCACATGCGCAACTTCGACTGCTGGACCTGCGGGCACTACACCTACCGGCTCAAGGACACGTCGCGCCGGCTGCCGGACGGCACTTATCAGCTGCTGACCGCCGAACATGTTTTCCGGGATTACCTGTACAGCACCGAACATCGGATAGCCTTGCCCGTCGCGTAGTCGCGGACTTTTCTAGCAGGTTGCCGATCTCAAAAACACCTTTTTACGGGACACTCTTGCTGAATACCCAGGGCATTATGCCGTGATCGGCATTCCCGCAAATATTTTCGAGATCGGTTCTAGTTGTCGCGCTGCTTGCCGCCGTGATGGCTCTTGGTGCCCTCGGCGACCCGGTCCATCACCGCGAACAGCACGCCGGATACGATCAGCACGAAATGGATGCCGACCTTCCAAGCCAGCTGCTTATCCGCCACCGTCCAGATACCCACGTCGCTGGCGATGCCGACGCTGGTGACGTTGACGAACGCCTTCAGGAGTTCGATGGCGGAGATGGCGACAATCGAGGCGATGAGCTTGATCTTGAGACCGGAGAAATCGACCTTGCCCATCCAACTCGGACGGTCTTCGTGGCCGGCGGTATCGATCTTGGAGACAAAATTCTCGTAACCGCTGAAGATGATGATGATCAGCAGGTTGGCGACCAGGGACATGTCCACCAGCGTCAGGATGGCGAGGATGACCTCGCTTTCGCTCATGGTGAAGATGGTCGGCAGCATGTGGATGAACTCCTGGCCGAATTTGATCAGGAGCAGGGCGATGGAGATCACCAGGCCCAGATAAAACGGCGCCAACAGCCAGCGGCTGTTGAACATCAGCACTTCGAGAGCGTGTTCGACTCTTTTCATGTCAGGGGTGTCTAATTTGAGATAAGGGCTTCAGCAGGGCGGCATTATGGCGAGATTGCCTGAACAATCAAGCCCCGTTATGTATTGAGTCGTCAAATTCGTTAGAGGGAATTTGATTTGGTGTGTTACACCCCTCTCCCCTTGTGGGAGAGGGGTGGGGGAGAGGGGGAGATATAACTGGTAATTTTTTCCAAGACTGATGGAAGGTTGGTCAAAACCTCGTTATCCCAAAAGCGCAACACACGAAAGCCTTGTTCTTTCAGCCATGCGTCACGCGTCCTGTCGTCAACGCTGTTGAGGTGTTGCCCACCATCCACCTCGATTACCAACCGAGCATGGAAGCACACGAAATCCACAATGTATGGCCCAATCGGTTGCTGGCGTTTGAATTTTCCTCGGGCCAACCGGTGAGCACGTAAATGGGTCCATAGGTGTTGCTCCGTATCGGTCATGCGACGACGCAATACCTTGGCTACGGTTCTGCGGTTAGTCGTTGTTCTATTCTTCCGCAAGCCCCCTCTCCCTGGTTTTTCCCGCCGGGGTGCAAATGAATCATTTGCACCCGTTCGGCGGCGTGAATGTCCACTGGACATTCACGAAAGCCCCGCCTCACCTCCCGCGAGGGGAGAGGGGAAATCTAATTTATTTCTTGCCTAGTTTGAGCGAAGCGGAGTTGATGCAATAGCGCAGACCGGTCGGCTGCGGCCCGTCGGGAAAGACATGCCCGAGGTGTGCGCCGCACTGGCTGCAATGCACCTCGATGCGGCGCATGAAGAAGCTGCTGTCATCCTCCTCGGCGACGTTCCCGGGTTTCATCGGCGCATAGAAGCTCGGCCAACCCGTGCCGGAATCGAATTTGGTATCGGAACTGAACAGCTCGGCGCCGCAGCAGCTGCATTGGTAGGTGCCCTGGTCCTTGCAGTCGTAATATGCGCCGGTGAAGGCGCGCTCGGTGCCTTTCTGGCGCGTGACCTTGTACTGTTCCGGCGTCAGGATTTTTTTCCATTCCTCGTCGTTCTTGTAGACCTTGTATTTCATGGTGTGGCCCTCTTTGTCCAAGAACCCCCTAAAAAAGAAAAATTTAACAGGATTTACAGGATTAAAAACACGATTAACAGGATTTCTTGAATCTAAAATCTTTAATCCTGTGAATCCTGAAAAATCCTGTTAATCCTGTCCATTATTTTGCTAAAAAATCTAAATATCGCCCCACATGCGGATCAGGTTCATGTAGGCGGTGTTGACCTGGGCGGTTTCTTCCGCCTCCGGTGAAATCTTCAGCAGCTTTTCGCGCGCCTGATGCAGCTCGTACAGCAGCTCGCGCCGCGCCGGATCGCGCACCAGGCTCTGCGCCCAGGTCACGGCCACGAGGCGCTCGCCGCGCGTAACCTTGTTCACGTGATGCAGACTGGAAGAGGGATACATGATGGCGTCGCCCGCGGCCAGCTTCACTTTGTTTTCGCCGAAGGCGGTGCGGATGACCAGCTCGCCGCCGTCGTATTGGTCCGGTTCATTCAGAAAAATCGTGATGGCGATGTCCGAACGGTAAAGCACGCCATCGGTGCCCATGACGGGATCGTCCAGATGATCGCCGTAGGCCATGCCCGGTGTGTAGCGCGCGTAGTAGGGCGCGGCCACGTGCAGCGGCAGGGCGCCGGCGCGGTAAACCGGGTGCTGTACCAGGCTGCTCATGACGATGTTGTTCAGGACATCCATCTGCTGCGCGCGCTTGTCCAGTTCCTGGTTATGCTTGACGCGTTGGGCCGCCGCCCCGGCGGAAAGTTTCCCGTCCATGAATTTCGCATCGGCGAGCAGCTTGCGCACGGTATCGAGCTGATTCGGGTCGAGGACGGAAGGGAGGCGGAGCATCATGGGCGATTCCTGATAAATGTGCCTGGATTATATCGGGTCCGTGAAAATTGCTGAATGAAACCATGTAGCCCGGGTGCAGGCCTGCAAGGCCGGAACCCGGGATATATCATCCATCCCGGATTCCGCTTTGCTCCATCCGGGCTACATCTGCGCGCGCACCTTCTTAATCTCGGTAAAAAAGCGAGAGTCCACCGATCAGGATCATCCACGATACCACCTGCCGGAAGGACCGCTCGTTGATATGCAGGTGCAGCTGGTTGCTGAACCATAGCGTCACGGCGAGGAACGGCCCGCTGACCGTCATCATCCACAGGATTTCATCGGTGTAGGTGCCGTGGAAGACATACTCAGTCGCGCGCAGGCCGTTCATGGCGAGGAAAAACGCGAAGGCGTAATGGCGCACGGTGTTCTTGTCGCGCCAGGTCGCGAGCAGCCGCGTCATGGCGATCGGCCCGCTGATACCGAACAGCGCCTGCGACGTGCCGGCCAGCGTATCCATCACGCGCATGCCTGCCGGGTTGAACTTCGCCTGGTGCGGCGCGATCACCAGGAACAGCCCCGCCGCCGTGATCGCCGAGGCCAGCAGCACCTGGAACACCGATGCGGAGAGATAGTAGAAGAGCGCAAACCCCACAATCGCGCCCAGCCCGGCGAACGACAACATACCGACCATGAATTGTCTGTCTACCTTCTTCGGCGAACGCACCAGCCCGATGACCGCCACCAGGATCTGCGGCAGGACCGAGTAGATGACCAGCGTCTTGGCGTCGTAGAGAAAGCTCAGCAGCGGCAGCATTAAAATCGTCCCGGCGAGGCCGAAGACGATTTCAAAGGTATAGGTGAGGGCGCAGACGAGAGTGAGGATAATAATGGCGGACATATTTTATTTTACCGCCTTTAGTAACGAATTGATGCGTTGATTGATCTCGTAACGCGTTAAGTAGGATTTTTTATCATGGATTATGATAGAGATTTGAGCACTTCAATTATGAACCACCGTCAAGAGGTGTGTAAATTCTTTCAGGCGGCGATCCTCGTTCCCTCGACTCTCATCTTCACGGCAACTCCATCTT
>MFTB01000056.1 GCA_001785195.1 Candidatus Muproteobacteria bacterium RIFCSPHIGHO2_12_FULL_60_33 | reverse complement strand
CGTGGAATTCCTGCGCCTTCTCCGGGTCGAGCCGGGGTTGAGGCGTCCATGGTCATGCCGCGCGCGTCAAGCGCTCGTGCACGGCGCCGTTGTCCAGCACGGCGCGCACGGCGTCGGCCGCGGCGCGGCGCCGCGGTCTAAGTCCGACAGGCTGCCAGGGCACCGGAATTAAATCCGCCCGGAACCAAAGTGATCGGGGTGATTAAAATTCGGTCGCGCCGACATCTTCGGCTCACGCCGGCTCAATACACACCGCCGTGCGCTTGTACTCGGGTGCGCCCACAAAGCGGTCGCGGTGTGGACTGGTGAGTTGATTCAGAAACACCGCCGGGTCGTGAAACGTGGCGAACAGTTCGCCGGGTTTCATCATGGCGCTGATACGCAGCGGCAGCACTGCCGCGCCGTAGCGGCTGCGCACACACACACACGCGCCGTCGACCAGCCCCAATCGCAGCGCATCGTCGCGAGCGATATCCAGCGTATCCGTGGCACGCAGCGCCGCGTTCGCCGTGCGCGCGGTCATGGTGGCGGCGTTGAATTGATACAACTGCCGTCCGGTGATCAACACGAACGGGTACTCGCTATCGGACAGCTCCGGGCTGGCGCGATAGTCGACGCGCTTGAGCGCCGCGCGCGGGCCGATGGCAAACCGGTCACGATGCAGCAGCGTCGTGCCGGGATGTTGTTCATCCGGACAGGGCCACTGCAAACCGTGGTGTTCGATGCGTGCATGCGTAATCCCGGCGGCTTGCGGCCACACCCGCGTAATCTCGCTCCAGATGCCGGCGGCGGACTCGAACGCGAATTGCCGCGTCTGCCCCAGCGCGCGCGCCACATCGCACAGGATCTCCCAATCGCTGCGCGCCTGCCCCGGTGGATTCACCGCGCGGCGGATACGCTGAATGCGCCGCTCCGCGTTCATGAAGGTGCCGTCCTTTTCGAAGGAAGACGCGGCCGGCAAGACCACGTGCGCGAATTCGCGCGCGGTTTCGTTCATGAACAGGTCCTGCACGATCAGCAGTTCGAGTTGCGCGAGCGCCCGCCGCGTCGCGGACGCGTTGGCGTTGCTGAACAGAATGTCGTAGCCGATGCACCACAGCGCCTTGAGCTTGCCGCCCGCCGCCGCGTCCATCATGTGCAGCATGTTCAGGCCCGCGCGCTCCGGCAACGCCGCGCCCCAATGCCGTGCGAACGCGTCGCGTGCATCGGCCAGCGCCACGCCGCCGGTGAGCGTGCCGGGATCGCAGCCCATATGCGCCGCGCCCTGGACGTTGTTCTGCCCGCGCAGCGGATTGACGCCGCCACCGGCGATGCCGATGTTGCCGGTGAGCAGGCCGAGGTTGACCAGCGTCATCACGCCCTCGGTGCCCTGCACGTGTTCGGTCATGCCGAGACCGTGAACCATCAATGCCGGCTTCGCGCTTGCATACAGACGCGCGGCCTGGCGAATAACATCGGGCGCCACACCGCATATCGGCGCCGCGCGCTCCGGCGTCCATGTGTGGATGAATGCGCGAAACTCGTCGAACTCAGCCACGCGTTCACGCACATAGGCAGCGTCGAACAGCCCTTCTTCCGCGATCACGTGCGCGAGTGCGTTGAACAGCGGCACGTTCGATCCCGGCCGCAGTGGCACGTGCAGGGTTGCGTATTCGGCCAGCTCAACCCGGCGCGGATCGATGACGATCAGCCGCGCGCCGCGGCGCGCGGCCTGCTTGATGCGCGCGCCGACGATGGGATGGTTTTCCGTGGCGTTGGCGCCGCACACCAGGATCAGCCGCGCGCGCTCGATGTCATCGTAGGAATTGGTCGCGGCGCCGGCGCCCAGCATCAACTTCATCGCCGCCGCCGTGGGCGTGTGGCAGACGCGCGCGCAACTGTCGACGTTGTTGGTGCCGAGCACCACGCGCGCGAATTTCTGTGTCACGTAGTTCTCTTCGTTGGTGGCGCGCGATGAACCGAGCATGGCCAACGCATCGGCGCCATGCTTATGGCGAAGCTGTTTGAGCTTGTCCGCGATAAAGCCGGTTGCATCGGCCCATGACACGGCGCGCCAGGCGCCGTCCGCGCGGATCAGCGGTGAGGTGAGCCGGTCGGGCGAGGCGTTGAAGTCGAACGCATATCGCCCCTTCACGCACAAATGGCCGCGATTCACCGGCGCCTCGAGCACCGCGCGCGTCGCCACCACGCGATTGTCGCGTGTGCCGATTTCCAGCTCGCAACCGGTACCGCAGTAGGGACACACAGTGCGTGTCCATGCCTGTGCGGGGGGCGCGTCTTCGATAAAGCGATCTTCGATGGCGCCGCTCGGGCAGGTGTCCGCACAGGCCCCGCAGCTGGTGCAATCGCTTTGCAGCAATGACGTCGCGTTGCCGGGCACGATGTACGTACGGTCGCCGCGCCCGAGCGCATGCCATACAAACTGGCCCTGCACCTCCGCGCAAATGTGGACGCAGCGGTAACACAGCACACAGCGCTGCATGTCGACACGCAAGTGCGGATGCGTGCGATCCACAAACGGCGCGTGCCTGGCATCGGCGATCTCGCCGCGCGCCGTGACGCCGTACTGTTGCAGCAAACGGTGAAACGGCTTGTCGGGATATGCGGTTACGGCCGCGGGGGGATAGTGCTGCGCGATCCACGTGAGCAGCGCGCGCCGCTCATCTTCGAGCTCGGGCGTATGAGTATCGACGACCATCCGCTCAACCACCGGCGTGTTACACGCCGCCACCGGGTTGTCACAGCCGGCCACCCGCACCAAGCACAACCGGCAGCCACCGATGGGTTTGAGGCGGTCGTCGTGACACAGCGTCGGCACATCAATCCCGGCATGCCGCAGCGCGTGAAGAAGGGTCTGTCCGTCGGGAACGGTATGGTCGTGGCCATTGATGGTAATGGTGGGCATCGCTGGTCCGTCCCCAGGAGGACCGGGGTGATTAAACTTGAATCACTCCGGCTCTTTTATCTCATTGTCGCCCCTGGTCGCACCGGCCATCCATGCCAGTTTCATCGCGTCTTCGAGCCAGGCCAGACGCTGGGCGGGGGCGGCGCGCAGAGCGTCATCTAACCTCCACTTCCTTGACCTCGTCCCAAGTTGCCGGGTAAAGGCGTTCGGCCGTTGCTGTGGGTTTATTGTCAGCCACGCTACTACTTGTGCTCATTCCTTGCGGTAAATTTCCACGCCGGCCTTTTTGAACTCGACTGCCTTTCCCTCCATTCCCTTCTTGAGCGCCTCTTCTTCCGAAAGGTGCTGGGCGGCGGCGTAATCTCTAACTTCTTGCGTGATCTTCATCGAGGTCGCTCCGGGCTCCTGCCCTCTCGCGACATTCGCACATCCCTGTGCAGCACAGAAGTGCGGGTCATTGTTTTTTATATACCTCGGCACCCTGTTGCTTGAACTCGCTCGCTTTGTCCCTGAGCCCCACTTCTACCGCCACGGTCACGTCAGCAATTCCTTTTTGCGCCGCATAGTCCCTGACCTCCTGAGTTATCTTCATGGAACAGAAGTGGGGCCCGCACATGGAGCAAAAGTGTGCGAGCTTGGCGCCTTCCTGCGGCAGCGTTTCGTCGTGGAATTCCTGCGCCTTCTCGGGATCGAGGCCGAGGTTGAACTGATCGGCCCAGCGGAACTCGAAGCGCGCCTTGCTGAGCGCGTTGTCGCGCAACTGTGCGCCGGGATGGCCCTTGGCGAGGTCGGCGGCGTGCGCTGCGATCTTGTAGGCGATGATGCCGTCGCGCACGTCCTGCTTGTCAGGCAGGCCCAGGTGTTCCTTGGGCGTGACGTAGCACAGCATCGCGGTGCCGTACCAGCCGATCTGGGCCGCGCCGATGGCGGACGTAATATGGTCGTAGCCGGGCGCGATGTCGGTGGTCAGCGGCC
Source organism: Candidatus Muproteobacteria bacterium RIFCSPHIGHO2_12_FULL_60_33 (assembly GCA_001785195.1). Taxonomy (GTDB): domain Bacteria; phylum Pseudomonadota; class Gammaproteobacteria; order Acidiferrobacterales; family Sulfurifustaceae; genus Sulfuricaulis. The sequence goes on along the minus strand of MFTB01000056.1, from coordinate 2,394 downwards.
CGAGCGTGTAGAACGGCGCCTCGAAGCAGTCTTCGAGCTCCTTGTCCATGTTCTCCTTAATCAGCTGCATCGGGATGTGGCCCGGGCCTTCGATCATCACCTGCACGTCGTGCTGCCACGCGATTTTCGTCAGCTCGCCCAGCGTTTCCAGCTCGGCGAACTGGGCACGGTCGTTGGCGTCGGCGATGCAGCCGGGACGCAGGCCGTCGCCGAGCGAGAAGGCAACGTCGTAGGCCTTCATGATCTTGCAGATATCCTCGAAACGGGTGTAGAGGAAGCTTTCCTGGTGATGCGCGAGGCACCACTTGGCCATGATCGAGCCGCCGCGCGAAACGATGCCGGTGACGCGCTCGGCGGTGTACGGGATCCACGGCAGGCGCACGCCGGCGTGGACCGTGAAGTAATCCACGCCCTGCTCGGCCTGCTCGATGAGCGTGTCGCGGTAGATTTCCCAGGTGAGTTCCTCCGCTCTTCCGTCCACCTTTTCCAGCGCCTGGTAGATCGGCACCGTGCCGACCGGCACCGGGCAGTTGCGGATGATCCACTCGCGCGTCTCGTGGATGTGCTTGCCGGTGGAGAGGTCCATGAGCGTGTCGCCGCCCCAGCGCACCGACCACACCATTTTCTCGACTTCCTCCTCGATGCTCGAGGTCACGGCCGAGTTGCCGATGTTGGTGTTGATCTTCACCAGGAAATGGCGGCCGATGATCATCGGCTCGGATTCCGGGTGGTTGATGTTGTTTGGGATGATGGCGCGCCCACGCGCGACTTCATCGCGCACGAATTCGGGGGTGATTTCCTCGGGGATGGCGGCGCCGAAGGCATTGCCGCGATGCTGCTTCAGGAGCCTGGCGTAGCGCGGGTCCTTACGCAGTTCATTGAGCCGCAGGGTCTCGCGGATGGCGATGTATTCCATCTCGGGCGTGATCATGCCTTTACGCGCATAGTGCATCTGCGACACGTTCGTGCCGGCTTTGGCGCGCCACGGCTTGCGAATATGCTCGAAGCGCAGGCTGGCGAGCTTGGGGTCGCGGGCACGCCCTCGGCCGTATTCGGAACTGGGGCCGTCGAGCTGCACGGTGTCGTTGCGCTCCAGAATCCACGGCTCGCGCAGCGGCGCGAGGCCGGCGCGCAGGTCGATGTGCGCGCTCGGGTCGGTGTACGGGCCGGAGGTGTCGTACACCGTGATCGGCGGATTCTCCTCGGCGCCGTGGCTCGAGGGCGTGGGCGTCAGCGTCACTTCGCGCATGCCGACGCGGATGTCCGCGCGCGAGCCGGTCACGTAAATCTTGCGCGCGGCCGGGAACGAGCGTATGACCTCGTTTGACAGCGTCGAGGTCGGTTGCAGAAATTCCTTGGGGTTAGCGCTCATAAATACATCCTGCCTAATAGGCTCTGAGCGGCGCGGGGAAACTACTTGAGAGGCTTGAAGCGAGCTTCCCTACGCCGGGATTAACCGGATCAGGTTCAAAGGGTGTTTCTCACCCCGCACCTATCCAAGAGCTTTGTGCCCTGCCGCTGATTGGCCATGACACTGTAACTGTCAAACAACGCACAGCGATGTGCGCTCTTGGCTAGGTGCGGGGACCCCCAGCTGATAACTAATAAATGCAAGCTAAAGGATTCGCGGAGGGATTGCAACCGCACGGCCGGTTGATGCCTGCATAAAGGCCTTCGGCTTGCGCGCCTTGGGCAAACTGAATAGGCTATTGACCCGGCACGATATGTCTTGCAGCAAGGTCGCCGGGTCAATAGCCTACATAGGCGATTAATATTTTTGATTATTGCGGCGGCCTTGAGGCTTCGATCCCCGTGCCACAAAATAACAACACAGTAATCAGGTCTAAGCGGACCTATGCCGCCGCAATAATCGGCCCTTTGCCCTTACTCCGAGAGTTTTATGTCTTCGCTGAATTTTGACGTCGCGCGCCGGAACATGATCGATTGCCAGATCCGGCCATGGAAGGTGCTCGATGAGCGCGTCCTCGAACTCGTCGCCCGCCTGCCGCGCGAGGACTACGTGCCGAAGGCGCACCGCAACCTCGCCTTCATGGACCTGAACATCCCGCTCGGCCACGGCGAGGTGATGATGGCGCCCAAGCTCGAGGCGCGCCTGGCGCAGGAACTGGAGATCAATCCCTCCGACAAGATTCTCGAGATCGGCACCGGCAGCGGCTACATGACGGCGCTGCTGGCCGCGCTCGGACGACACGCGGTGAGCGTCGAGATCCGACCGGAATTCACCGCCGAGGCCGCGACCAGGCTGGCGCACCACGGCGTGCGCAACATCACGCTCGAAACCGGCGACGGCGCGCGCGGCTGGGACCGCCAGAAACCTTACGATGTCATTGTCCTCACCGGCTCGACGCCGATCCTGCCCGAGGCGTTCCAGCA
>MFTB01000055.1 GCA_001785195.1 Candidatus Muproteobacteria bacterium RIFCSPHIGHO2_12_FULL_60_33 | reverse complement strand
GACCGCCGTCTGCGCGCGGGCCACGTGTGGGTCTTCAGCAACGAAGTGGACACGAAGCTTACGCCGCTCACGCCGTTCGAGCCGGGCCAGCCGGTGCTGATCGAGGACGCGGCGGGTCACGTGCTCGGCTCGGGCTACGTCAACCCGCATGCGCTCATCTGCGCGCGTCTGGTGTCGCGCGATCCGAAATACACGCTCGATCAGTCGCTCCTCACCCACCGGCTCAATATCGCCTTGTCCTTGCGCGAGCGCCTGTTCGATACTCCTTATTACCGGCTCGCCTTCGGTGACAGCGACGGCTTGCCGGGACTGGTGGTGGATCGCTACGGCGACATACTCGTGGCCCAGATCACCACCGCCGGCATGGAACGGCTCAAGAATGAAATTGTCGCGGCGCTCACCAAGGTCATCCACCCCGCCGCCATTCTGTTTCGCAACGATACTTCCACCCGTGAGCTGGAAGGTCTGACCAGCTACGTCGAAACCGCACTGGGGGAGATACCGGAATCCATTACGCTCGAGGAAAACGGCGTGAAATTCGCCGTGCCGCTGCTGACCGGCCAGAAAACCGGCTGGTTCTACGACCAGCGGCTCAACCGCGCGCGCTTCCGGCACTATATAAAAGGTCAACGCGTGCTGGATGTGTTCAGCTACCTCGGCGCCTGGGGCGTGCAGGCCGCCGTGGCCGGCGCCGAGTCAGTGACATGCGTGGACAGCTCACCCAAGGCGATCGAAGCCATACATCATAACGCCGAACTGAACGGCGTGGGTGCGAAGGTCGCGGTGGAACGCGAAGATGCCTTCGATATCCTGCGGCGGTTGCGCGCGGCGCGCGAGCGCTACGACGTCGTGGTGCTCGACCCGCCGGCTTTCATCAAACGCAAGAAGGACATCAAGGAAGGAACCCAGGCCTATCAACGATTGAACCAGATGGCGATGCAGGTGCTGTCCAAGGACGGCATCCTGATTTCCTGCTCCTGTTCGTATCACCTGCACCGCGATGACCTGCGCGACATCCTGCTCAAGGGGAGCCGGCACTTAGATCGGTTCCTCGAAATCATCGAGGAAGGTCATCAGGGGCCGGACCACCCCATGCACCCGGCGATTCCGGAGACCGGTTATCTCAAGGCTTTCTTCGCACGGCTGCTGCCAACATAATCGACTCATTAGAGCAGCTAGCACATCGACCGTTTTGTTGCGCACCGTCCCTGGCGCGCACCCTTGCAGGGCGCGCTAAAGCGCGACCAAATCCGCTCCCGGCGGATTTGTCTCGAGATCATCGAGGAAGGCCACCAGGGGCCGGATCACCCCATGCACCCGGCGATTCCGGAAACCGGTTACCTCAAGACATTCTTCGCACGCCTCCTGCCGAACTAAGTCGCCCTCCCGTGGCAGGGTGGTGACGCCTAACCCGCGAAACGGCGGCGAAAAAACAAGTTAAATCGGGGCGCGTTCTACGCACTATTTATTCATCCGTTTGTCGTGCATCAAAACCCCTGGAGAAAGGGCGGCCTAGAATCGCGCCATGAAAATACACCATCTGACGGCAGACGAGGCGCTGGTGAGCCTTCGCAGTCGCGCGGAAGGATTGTCCGCCGATGAGGCCCGCCGGCGGCTCGCGGAATTCGGCGCCAACCGCATCGAACGCGTGCGCACGGAACACCGCTGGCGGCGCCTGCTGCACAGCTTCACCCACTTCCTCGCCATCATCCTCTGGTTTGCCGCCGCGCTCGCTTTCTTCGCTGAATACCGGGACCCCGGCCAGGGCATGGGCATACTCGGGGCGGCGATTCTCGGCGTGATTCTGATCAACGGCCTTTTCTCTTTCTGGCAGGAACACCGCGCGGAACAGGCGCTCGCCGCGTTGCAAAAGCTGCTGCCGCATCAGGTCAGGGCGCTGCGCGACAACGCGCTCGTTACGCTTCCCGCCGCCGAACTGGTACCGGGCGATATCGTGTTGCTTGAAGCGGGCAACGACATTCCCGCCGATTGCCGCGTGCTCGAGGCCTTCGGCGTGCGCGTGGACAATGCCACCATCACCGGCGAATCGGTGCCGCTGCCGCGCGAGGCGCAACCGTCCACCACCGAGGAATTGCTGAACGCGCGCAACATCCTGCTGGCCGGCACCTCGCTCGTCGCGGGTGAAGCCCGCGCCGTGGTGTTCGCCACCGGCATGCATACCGAGTTCGGCAAGATCGCGCACCTCACGCAAACCACCGGCGCGGTGCTCTCGCCGCTGCAACGCGAGATTGCGCGGCTATCACGCGTGATTGCGCTCATCGCCGCCGCGCTTGGCGCGCTGTTCTTTCTCATCGGCCAGGGTCTCGGGCTTTCCTTCTGGGCGAGCCTGTTGTTTGCCGTCGGCATCATTGTCGCCAACGTCCCCGAAGGTCTGCTGCCGACGGTGACACTGGCGCTCGCCATGGCGAGCCAGCGCATGGCACGGCGCAACGTACTCATCCGTCATCTGCCTTCGGTCGAAACGCTCGGCTGCGCCACGGTGATCTGCACCGACAAGACCGGCACGCTTACCCTGAACCGCATGGAGGTGAAGCAGCTTTACGCCGGCGGGCGTTTCCGGGAGGCCGACGCCAAAGAATTTGCCGCTATCCCGTCGCCGTTTTTCGAGGTGGCGCGCCATTGCCACAGCCTCAAAAAGACCGGCGCAAATAAAGCGGAATTCTTGGGTGATCCAATGGAAGTGGCGCTCGTGCGCCTGGCGCAGCGCGCGCAACCGGACACCGCGCCGTTCTCCAAGCGTGACGAGATTCCTTTCGATTCCGAGCGCCGGCGATTCTCGACACTGCACGAAACCCGCGACGGCCTGGTGCTCTACACCAAGGGCGCGCTTGAATCGGTACTGCCTTTGTGCCGGCAGGCACAACCGGGCACAAACCCCGAGCCGCTGACACCCGAGCTTGTTCAAACATTTCTCAAGGCTGAAGAAACCATGGCCGTACAGGGTCTGCGGGTGCTGGCGCTGGCCTATCGCCCGCACGCTGCCGCCGTGACGCATGAAGAACTTGAACGCGACCTGATCCTCGTCGGACTCGTGGGCTTTCGCGATCCGCCGCGCCCCGAGGTGCCGCAGGCGGTGCGCACCTGCCGCGAGGCCGGCATCCGCGTAATCATGGTCACGGGCGATCATCCGCACACGGCGCTGGCGATCGCGCGCGAAATCGGCCTCGTGCGCACGCGCGAAGCGGCGGTAATCAGCGGCGAGCGGCTGCGACGGCTGACAAACGCCGAGCTGCAACTCGCGCTCGATGCGCCGGAGGTGTTGTTTGCGCGCGTGAGCGCCGATCAGAAGCTTCGTATCGTGCAGGTATTCAAGCGCAAGGGCGAAACGGTGGCGGCGACCGGCGACGGCGTCAACGACGCGCCCGCGCTCAAGCAGGCGGATATCGGTATCGCCATGGGCGTGAGCGGCACGGACGTCGCGCGCGAAGCGGCGCATATGGTGCTCATGGACGACAACTTCGCCTCCATCGTCGCCGCCATCGAGGAAGGCCGCGCGGTGTACGACAATATCCGCAAGTTTCTCACTTATATTCTTACCTCCAACGTCCCCGAGATCGTGCCGTATCTCGCGTTCGTGCTGTTCAAGATCCCTTTGCCGCTCACCATCATCCAGATTCTTGCCGTAGACCTGGGCACCGACATGCTGCCGGCACTCGCGCTCGGCGCGGAGCCGCCGGAGGCGGAAGTCATGCAACGGCCGCCGCGCTCGCGCCATGAGCGACTGCTTTCCCGGTCGCTGCTGCTGCGCGCCTATGGCTGGCTTGGGATTATGGAGGCGATCGCGGCGATGGCGGCATTTTTCTTCGTGCTGCGCGCGGCGGGCTGGAGCTATGGCGAGACGCTCGCCTCCGACAGCTCCCTGTATCTTCAAGCCACCACCGCCTGCCTTTCCGCCATCATCGTGATGCAGGTCGTAAACCTGTTTCTCTGCCGCAGCGAGCGTGGGCCGGTGTTTACACGAGGAGCTTTCCTCAACCGCCTGATCCTGCTCGGGCTGGCCGCGGAAGTCACGCTCATTCTTGTCATCGACTACACGCCGTGGGGTAACCGCCTGTTTGGCACCGCGCCGATATCTCCAGACGTTTGGCTCTATGTCCTGCCATTCGCACTCGCGATGCTGCTGTTCGAAGAAATGCGTAAAGCACTGGTGCGGCGCTTATAAGAATCGAAGCTTGAATCCGGAAAGGGAAGGGCCAGGACGTCTCCTTGCCTCCAATCCACCGCGATCCCCCCGCGCGGCGCTCCTCTCACGCGCCACCGCCGGCAAGTCTTCCGAGAGATCGACACCCGTGACCGGTGCCCCGCGCTCGGCTGCTTCGAGGGAGCAGGTGCCGTCTCCGCAGCCCGCATCCGGAACGCGCTTCCCCTTCAGGGGAGCCAGGAGATCCAGCACGGCGGCCGCCTCGAGCCGCTCCGTGACGGCGCCGAGGGTACGCTTCCGCCAGGCTCGCTACCGTTGCGCGAGATCGTTATTCTCGGCTCTGTTGAATTTTAAGTGGGTGAAAAAGGCTCGGCAGGAAAAAAAGGAATCCCCCCTCCCTTGACGGGAGGGGGCGTGGGGGAGGGTGAGCATCGTCGTGAAGTAACAATGGATCCGGGTTTTGCCGCGTGTCGGTCCGCCACCCCCACCCCGACCCTTGTATGTCCAAGAACATGGTACATAGTAACGGTTCGGGCGATTACCCACTCGTTTTTCAACAGAGGCTTATTCTCCATCGGCTGCCCCGGGTCGGGAACTCGCGTGCATTGGCTTCTGACCAGAAACTCTCGGGCTGACCGGGGATTCTTTCATAGGCTCCCAAGCCTATCCGTCGCGAGGTTATGCGAGAGCAGCCGCTCCCAGAGGGAGCCGATTTCCGCGAGGTGGTGGCGCGTGATCTCTTTCGCGCGAGGCGCCAACTCCGCGACCCGCCCCGGCGTCTCCGCGCGCAGCCGCACGTGCACGACCTGTGGCTCCTCGATCGGCGCGCCTATCCGGCTGACGAGCAGGACGTGGGCCTCCCTGGCACCTTCGATTCCCGATACGAGCGCCTCGGCGATGCGCGTCGCCGCCACGTTGTAGAGCTTGCCCACGTGCGTGATCGGGTTCTTGCCCGCGAACGATTCGATCGTCATGGGTCGTGCGGGTGTGATCAATCCGTTCGCGCGGTTGCCGCGGCCCGTCTGGCCATCGTCGCCGGCCTCCGCGGACGTCCCGGTGACGGTCAGGTACACGCTTCCTGCGGCAGGATCGTCGGCGGTGTTGACCTCGACGGCCGGTTCAACGCTGAGGATGGCGGTCGCCGCGGCGCGCACGTTCTCAGCGGCCCGGGCCCGCGCCGCGAGGTACGCATCCAGGTCTCGGAGGTGCCCGCCGACGAAGGCGCACGCCACCGTCAGGGCGGAGCGAGCCCCGACGCGCACGCCCATCACCTTCACGTCCTCGCCGCGCTCGGGTGCCGCGCTCTCCCGCAGGCTCCTCTCCGCCGCGAGCACCGCGCCTTCCAAAGGGGTCAGGGGTGCAAAGCCCACGCCTATCGAGGTGTCGTTCGCCAGTCGCGGCGCGCCCGCCCGGCGCTGCCGCTCGAACAGTTCCACGAGGTCACCCGATCCCGGCCGGACCAGGCAGTGCACCCGCACATGACGCTCGGCATCGAGTGCGTGCAGGTTGGCGGAGAGCCACGACCGGCAGGCGCCGACAGCGAGTTCGTCGACGGGAATCTTCACCCCGCCGTACTCCCGCGTTGCGCGGCCGGCGAGGTACAGCTCGATCGGTTCGTCCACCTCGCCGCCCGCGAAGGCTGGGCGCGCCGCCCCGCCCCGGAGCAGCACCTTGTCGACGTTGTGGTGCAGCACGAATCCAAACCGCTCCCGATAGAAGCGCGAGAGCGCCAGGCTCACCTCTTCCGCGAGCGCGTCGCACAGCGTGTCCGGGTGACCGAGCCCCTTGCGCTCCACAATCTCGACGGGCTGCGCCGCAGGCGCTATACCGTCGAGTTCGCTGACCACCACGTTCACGTTTCCTCCGTTCGGACTGAGCATCCGGCCGTCCAACGATGCAGTTCACCGGCCGGTACGAGCGGCGCGTAAGCGACGCTGGTACGGGTCCGGTGCAACTGATGGTTCGGCGTCATCGGGACGAAGAGCTAGCTCGCCCGACCGTGGGGGATGGCTGTTGCCATCTTGGCGGAAGGCGCGGCACAGCCGCAGTCCCGGCGGCCGCGACTTCAATCCTTCGTCGCGACGAGCGAGACGCTCTTCACGCCATACTTGCGCGCCGGGCGGCCGCGACTTCAATCCTTCGTCGCGACGAGCGAGACGCTCTTCACGCCATACTTGCGCGCCG
>MFTB01000054.1 GCA_001785195.1 Candidatus Muproteobacteria bacterium RIFCSPHIGHO2_12_FULL_60_33 | reverse complement strand
TGGTTCGATTCCGACCCCGGCCACCATTTTTTCAACGACTGGCAACGCCCTTCCGTCCTTGGACCTCAAGCATGCCTTTACGCCACTGGGAACGACACCGCACTGAACGCACCGGCTGGCTCCGCGCGTCGGTGCTGGGCGCGAATGACGGCATCGTATCAACAGCGAGCCTGGTGCTGGGCGTTGCCGCGGCGCATGCGACTCACGGCCAGATTCTGGTCGCGGGGGTCGCCGGGCTGGTTGCCGGAGCCATGTCGATGGCTGCCGGTGAGTATGTGTCCGTCCATTCCCAGGCAGACACCGAACAGGCAGACCTGGAGCGCGAGCGGAAGGAACTTGAAGCAAACGACCAAGACGAGCGCAAGGAACTGGCGGCGATTTACGTCGGACGCGGCCTCGATCCTGCGCTTGCGCAACAAGTCGCCGATCAACTCATGGCGCATGACGCGCTCGGCGCGCATGCCCGCGACGAACTCGGCATCACCGGTACTCTCAGCGCGCGTCCGATTCAGGCGGCGTTTGCGTCGGCTGGCAGCTTCGCTGTGGGAGCCGCCATGCCGCTGCTGGTCGCGGCCATGGCCCCGGAGGCGAGCCTGATTCCCCTTGTCTCCGGAACCTCGCTGGGGTTCCTCGCACTCCTGGGCGCGGTGGCGGCGCGGGCGGGGGGTGCCGGCATGACCGTGGGCGCCATGCGCGTCACGTTCTGGGGGGCGCTGGCCATGGGGCTGACCGCCGGCGTCGGGGCGCTGTTCGGAACAGTTGTATGAGCGGGGCCAACCGGCGGCGAAGTAGTGGCGATGCCGTTGTGGAAGGGCGTGAGTGTTTGACGTTTCAACAACACTGACTCTTTGATCGCCCAGTTCGAGAGCGACGCCGCTAAGCAGCGCATCTCAACCGCGGCGTTGGCTGAATACTTCCTAATTCAATATTCATTCTAATCCTGTATTGCCAATACTCGCGTCACCCAGTCCCCGCGTAGCGTTTTATTCCATCCCGCACAATTCGTCTCGTTAAGTCGAGACCCGCGGGAATCATTTCTTCTTCCATCTCGTGGTCCGCTGCCACGAACGTATCTGCACCACTTCAGTTCAGGTCTGGTGCAGGCTTCACGGTATTGGTGCATGTAGCCAGCACGTAAACACCGCATTTCACTCTAGCCCCTTGATTTCATGGGAGCTCCCGATATGGCACAGCGGTTGCTATTGCATGCAGCAACATCTCCGATCTCCGGGGTGTGATTGCCGAATTTTATTGAGGAGAGCTACGGAATGAATTGGCGGGAGTTCAAGCAGGCGGGCCATTGGCCGACGCTGCTGTCGGCGTTTTTGTATTTTGATGTCAGCTTCATGGCCTGGGTGGTGCTGGGACCGCTGTCCCTGTATCTCACTCAGGACCTTGGGCTCACGATTGAGGAAAAATTCAGCGTGGTGGCCATTCCGATCCTGGCGGGCGCGCTGCTGCGCGTGCCGCTCGGCATGCTGGCGGACCATCTCGGCCCCAAGCTCACCGGCAGTCTGGCGCAAATGGTCGTCATCGCCGGTATGGCCTATGCCTGGATATTCGGCCTGCACTCCAAACTGGAAGTCGAACTGCTCGGCGTGGTGTTGGGGCTCGCCGGCGCCAGTTTCGCCGTGGCGCTGCCGCAGGCCTCGCGCTGGTATCCGCCGAAGTACCAAGGCGTGGTTTTGGGCATCGCCGGTGCCGGCAACATGGGCGTGGTGCTCGATTCCCTGTTTGTGCCTTGGATGGCCGAGCACTGGGGCTGGCAGTCGGTGTTCGGCGTATTGCTGATTCCGCTGGGCATCGTGCTGGTGCTGTACATGCTGATGGCCAAGGACGCACCGGAAACGCGTGCGCCGGTGACATTGGCGAACTATGCGAATGTATTGCGCGACCGCGATACCTGGTGGTTCATGTTCTTCTACTCCATCACCTTCGGTGGCTTCGTGGGCCTCGGCAATGCGTTGCCGCTGTATTTCACCAACTGGTATCACACTTCCGGTATCGCCGCCGGTCTGATGGCGGCCATGGTGGTGATGGCCGGATCGATGGCGCGTCCCATCGGTGGCATATTGGCCGACCGGTTTGGCGGTATCCGTACCCTGGAGCTGTTGTTTGTGTTGGTCGCGCTCGCTTACATGACGGTGGCGATGTTGCCGCAGGGACCGGCGCCCGTGGTGGTGGGCGATGCCAAGGTGGCCGGTTGGGCGCTTGCCGAGCTGCCGGGCATCGCATGGCTGGCCGTGGCGGTGTTTTTTCTCAGCGCGACCGCGCTCGGCATGGGCAATGGCTCGGTGTTTCAGCTGGTACCGCTGCGGTTCCGCAACGAAATCGGCGTCATGACCGGGCTGGTCGGCGCCGCCGGCGGTATCGGCGGGTTCTTTCTCGCCAAGGCGCTCGGTATTTCCAAGGGCATGACCGGCGGTTTCATGGGCGGATTCACGGTGTTCGCCGGCCTGGCGGTCATCGGCCTGTTCGGCCTGATGGCGGTCAAGACGCGCTGGCGGACGACTTGGGGTGCGGTCTCGGGGGCGCAGGTGTGAAGCTGTCACAAAACCTGCTGCGCATGCGTGATCCGGGGTCGGGCGGTGCTCGGAATTCTCATGGACTGCCGTGTACACTCCGATTCCTGCGCTCCGGCCTTCCCCGGCTGACGCCCGCTCGCGACGGTTTTGAGACGGCTTCAAGCGCGACTTGTGGGCTGTGCCGGTAGACCGCTAATCTCATGGCATGAGCGGAAACCAGCTCGAAGTCCGGTTCGGCCAGGCGAGCGAGCAGGGGCGGCGCGAAACCAACGACGATTTTGCATCCGTCCGCGAGCACGACGGCAGTGCCCGCACTGTCGTGGCCGCGATCGCCGACGGCGTGAGCGGCGCCGGTGGCAGGCCAGCCGCTGAAACTACGGTGCGCGGTTTCCTCGACGGCTTTCCGAGTGAACCCGTCACGCTGTCGGTAGAACGCGCCGCGAGCCGTGTGCTCGCCGCGTTGAACCGCTGGGTGCATGCCCAGGGCCAGCAGGATGTCTTGCGACGCGGCATGTCAACCACCTTTACTGCCGCCATTCTGCGCGGCCGCCGCCTGCATTCCGTGCATGTCGGCGATACGCGCACCTACCGGCTGCGCGATGGCGCGCTCACGCTCCTGACCCGTGACCACACCCGTGACCATCCGGATCTGCGGCACGTGCTGGTGCGTGCCGTGGGGCTGGAGGAAACCGTGCGCGCCGATTACAGCGCCTGGGACCTGATTCCGCACGATCGCTATTTGCTGTGCTGTGACGGTGTCCATGCCACGCTCAAGAACGACCGCTTGCAGCAATTGCTGGCGGAGCGTACCGCGCCGGACGAAGTGGCGAGCCGCATTGTGACCGCGGCGATCGAGGCCGGCAGTCATGACAACGCCACGGCCGTGGTGCTCGACGTGCTGGCGGTGCCGGCAGCTGACCGGCTCGACCTCGAAGCGTTGGTGGCCGATCTGCCGATTCTGGAACTGCCGAAGGTGGGGGAGGCGGTGGACGGATTCCATCTCGAGGAACAGGTATCGGACGGTCGCTACAGCCGGCTGTTCCGCGCCAAGGACACCGTGAACCAGCGCGAAGTGATCGTGAAGTTTCCGCATCCGCGGGTAATCGCGGAGGCGGCCTACCGCAACGCCTTTGTGCGCGAGGCTTGGGTGGCATCGCAGGTGCGCAGCCCCTACGTCAGCGAGGTGATCGAGCTCCCCACCGGTCGCCAGACGCGACTGTATTCAGTGATGCCGTACTACAGCGGTGAAACGCTCGAACATCGCCTTAAGCGCGCACCGCGCGTGACCTTCGAAGAGGGCGTGCGCATCGGTATATTGCTGGCCAAGGCGGTGTACGCGCTCAACCGGCGTTACATCGTACACCGCGATATCAAACCGGATAACGTCATGCTCGCGACCGATGGCAGTCTGCGGTTGCTCGATCTGGGCGTGGCGCGCCTGCCGGGGTTGGAGGCGGCGCCGGACGATGCCATCCCCGGCACGCCGAGTTACATGGCGCCGGAATTGTTCGACGGCCAGGCCGGCGACGAGCGCTCCGATCTCTACGCGCTCGGCGTTACGCTCTATCGCCTGTTCAGCGGCCACTATCCGTATGGCGAGGTCGAGGCCTTCTCGCGCCCGCGTTTTGCGAAGCGCATACCGCTCAGTCAGTACCGGCCCGATCTGCCGGCCTGGCTGGATGCGCTGCTGGCGCGAGCCACGGCTGTCGACCCGGCGCAACGCTTTGGTGATGCCATGGAACTGGCCATCGAGCTTGAGCACAGCCTGGCGCATGCGCCGCGTGTCGTAGTACAGCGCCAATCACTCTACGAACGCAATCCGCTGCGCTTCTGGAAAATCGTTTCTCTGCTGCTTTTTGCGACACTGCTGGTCGTGCTCGCCCTGCGTTGATGTACTCTTTTTGGTGCAGGGGAAAAATGCCCTGCACCACGATGGAACGGTGCATTCACTCTGCTGCTCCCATCCCGTATTATTCCCCATATGTATCAGCGAGTTAAGCAAATGCTGATACTGGCACATCGCTTGCTGTAGAGCAGGATGAATTTGTATTTCCGGAGAAGCTGATGAAAGAAAAACTGGTCGTGGTCGGCAACGGCATGGCCGGCATGCGCGCGGTCGAGGAGCTGCTCAAGCTCGCCCCGGACAAGTACGCCATCACCGTGTTCGGCGCCGAACCGCACCCGAATTACAACCGTATCCTGCTCTCACCGGTGCTGACCGGTGAGAAGCAGTTCCGCGAAATCCTGCTCAACGACGACGCCTGGTACGCCGAACACGGCATTACCCTGCACAAGGGCAAGACCGTGGTCGAGATCGACCGCCGCCGCCGGCTGGTGAAGGCGTCCGATGGCACCGCGTCCACCTATGATCGGCTGCTGCTCGCGACCGGTTCCAATCCGTTCATCCTGCCGGTGCCGGGCAAGGATCTGCCGGGCGTGATCGGGTTTCGCGACTTCGCCGATGTCGAAACCATGCTCACGGCGGCGAAGGAATACCGCCATGCGGTGGTCATCGGCGGCGGCCTGCTAGGCCTCGAGGCCGCGAACGGCCTGCTCAAGCAGGGCATGAAGGTCACGGTCATCCACCTCGTGGATACCCTGATGGAGCGTCAACTGGATCGCGCCGCCGGGCGGATGTTGAAGAAGGCGCTCGAGGCGCGCGGCGTCCACTTCCGGCTCGAAGCCAAAACCCAGGAAATCATCGGTAAGCAGCGCGTACAGGGCGTGCGGCTGGTCGACGGAACAGAGCTCACGGCTGACCTCGTGGTAATGGCGGTCGGCATCCGTCCGAATTTCGCACTGGCCCAGGCGACCGGCATCCACTGCGAAAAGGGTATCGTCGTTTCCGACACCCTGCAAACCTATGACCCACGCGTGTACGCCGTCGGCGAGTGCGTGCAGCACCGGGGCTTAAGCTATGGCTTGGTAGCGCCGTTGTTCGAACAGGCCAAGGTATGCGCCAATCATCTGGCCGAGCTCGGCTATGCGCGCTACGAGGGTTCGATCACCTCGACCAAACTCAAGATCACCGGCATCGATCTGTTCTCGGCCGGGGATTTCAGCGGCGATGACAGCACCGACGAAATCGTGATGCAAGACGCCGCGCGTGGCGTGTACAAGAAGGTGGTGCTGGACGGCAACAAAATCCGCGGCGCGGTGATGTACGGCGATACCCTCGACGGCGCCTGGTATTTCCAGATGATGCGCGACGGCACCGATGTCTCGGCCTTCCGTGAGCGACTTTTGTTCGGGCAAGCGCACCTCGGCGATGCCGGGCATGGCGACATCAAGCAACGTATCAACCTCATGCCCGACGACGCCGAGATCTGCGGTTGCAACGGTGTGTGCAAGGGCACGATCGTCAAGGCGATCGGCGAGAAGAAGCTGTTCACCCTCGACGAGGTGCGCGCCCACACCAAGGCGTCGAGCTCCTGCGGTTCCTGCACCGGCCTGGTGGAGGCGCTGCTGGCCACGACCGCCGGCGGCGATTATTCCACGGCGACCAAGAAGAAGCCGATGTGCCCATGCACCGATCACTCGCACGACGAGCTGCGCATCGCGATCCGCGCGCAATCCCTCAAGACCATCCCGGCGGTCATGCAGCAATTGCAATGGAAGACGCCGAACGGCTGCGGCAAGTGCCGCCCGGCACTCAACTTCTACCTGCTCACCGCCTGGCCGGGCGAGTACGTGGACGACAACCAGTCGCGCTTCATCAACGAGCGCGCGCACGCCAACATCCAGAAGGACGGCACCTATTCGGTGGTGCCGCGCATCTGGGGCGGCGAGACCACGCCGCGGGAATTGCGCTCGCTGGCCGAGATCGCCGAGAAGTACAGGGTGCCGACGGTGCACATCACCGGCGGCCAGCGCATCGACTTTCTGGGCGTGAAGAAGGAGACCCTGCCGCTCATCTGGGGCGACCTGTCGCAGGCCGGTTTTGTCTCCGGCCACGCCTACGGCAAGGCGATCCGCACGGTCAAGACCTGTGTCGGCAGCCAGTGGTGCCGTTTCGGCACCCAAGACTCGACCACCCTGGGCATCCAGCTGGAAAAGATGGCCTGGGGCGCGTGGACGCCGCACAAGTTCAAGCTCGGCGTGTCCGGTTGTCCGCGCAACTGCGCCGAGGCGACCATCAAGGACTTCGGCGTGGTGTGCGTGGACTCCGGCTACGAGTTGCACGTCGGCGGCAACGGCGGCGTCAAGGTGCGTGTCACCGATTTCCTGTGCCGCGTGAAGACCCCGGAGGAGGCGCTCGAATACTGCGCCGCGTTCCTGCAGCTGTATCGCGAGGAGGCGCATTACCTGGAGCGCACCGCGCCGTGGATCGAACGCGTCGGCCTGGCCTACGTCAAGCAGCGCGTCGTCGAGAACGAGGCCGGCCGCAAGGAACTGGCCGACCGCTTCCACTATTCGCAGAAATTTTCCCAGGACGACCCGTGGGCGGCGCGCGCCCAGGGCGCGGAGCGACACGAGTTCATCCCGCTCAAGATGGTGGGTTAATAAATGTAGGGTGGGTTGGGCCCGCAGGGCCGTAACCCGCCGATCGAGTTGTGTAGCCCGGAGGAAGCGAAGCGCAATCCGGGAACCCGAGGACGACATGCAGACAACGGCAAAGAAACAAATGAACGACTGGATCGAAATCGGAACCCTCGATGCCATCCCGTGCCTCGGTGCGCGCGTGGTGCAGACGGCGGACGGCGACATCGCGGTGTTCCGCACCGCCGACGACCGGGTGTTCGCACTGCGCGACCGCTGCCCGCACAAGGGTGGGCCGCTGTCGCAGGGCATCGTGCACGGCAACAAGGTCGCCTGCCCGCTGCACGACTGGAAGGTGCATCTCGATACCGGACTGGCGGTCGAACCGGATGAAGGCTGTGCGGCGCGCTATCCGGTGCGTATCGAGGGCGATCGTATCTTTCTGTCGCTTGCCCCCGAAGAGGGCTGTCCGAACCTTTGAGGTTCAACGCCGCGGATTGCTGAAGGAGCGTGGCTATGTTGCTTGGTCGTAAACAAAAGAACCCCATCAAGATCGTCGACAAGGGCGTGATCGAGTGGAAGTACACCACCTGCGGCTACTGTTCTACCGGCTGCTCCATCGAAGTCGGCCTGAATGGCGATGGCAAGGCAGTCGCGTCACGCGGCGCGGCCGCCGCCGACGTCAACCGCGGCAAGCTCTGCCTCAAGGGCATCTTCGAGCACGAGCTGTTCTACTCCGCCAACCGCGGGCGCGTGCCGCTGGTGCGCAACCGCTACCACGAGCCGTTTCAGGAAACCGGCTGGGACGCGGCGCTCGACAAGACCGCCTCCGAGATCCAGCGTATTCAGGGCATCTACGGGCGCGATGCCTTCGCCATCGTCTCCACCGGCCAGATCATGACCGAGGAGTTCTACACCCTCGGCAAACTCGCGCGCGGCGTGCTCGGCACCAACAACCACGACGGCAACACCACGCTGTGCATGTCCTCGACGGTGTCCGGCTACAAGCGCTCGTTCGGCAGCGACGGCCCGCCCGGCTGCTATGACGACTTCGAGCATACCGAATGCCTGCTGGCGATCGGCTCCAACCTGCCGGAGCAGCACCCGATCATTTTCTGGCGCCTGCGCGAGGCGCTGGAGAAGCGCAAGTTCCCGGTGATCGTGGTCGATCCGCGCGTCACCATGTTCGCGCAGATGGCCGACATGCACCTGCCGGTCACGCCCGGCACCGGTCTGGTGCTGGAAGGCGTGGGGCTCGTCTTCCATGCGCGCGCCATGCAGCGCCAGAGCAGTGAAGGGGCGGCCTCGCATTACGAACAAGGCACCACCTTCGGCAAGACCTACTGGCTGCGCAACGGCCTGCTCGCCGCCGGCGCGCTGACGGTTCCCGGGCTTGCGTTCTCGGACGCAAGCGGCTGGGCCGGGCTCGCCGGCTGGATCGTGGCCGCGCTGCTGGTGTACTTTGCTTCGATCATCGGCCGCGCGCTGTTCTACGTGCTGGTCATCCCGACCACCATGCCGGGCGCGTTCTTCTGGCGCAACCGCGGTTTCCAGGAACACGCGCGCGAAACCGGTCTGGCGGACATGCCGCAAGTGGGCGTGGTGCCGGGCGCGCACTGAGCCCTCGGCACCGCGCTCAAGGCGGGCACGAAATAGAAATAGAATGAGGCGTACGGTGATCTCACCTAGACTACACTTCCGAAACCTTTATCGGTTGCCCCCGCCGGTGCCGTGAGTCCCGCAATCCGGCAACCCTGCGCCACCGGCCCGCGCGGAAAAAGCTGATAGAGGTACTTGATACCGCCCTTGCCGTGGAACTTCTCATCGAGCGCATCGTGCAGTTCACGCATGCTGAGAGTGATCTCCTGATGCTTGCTGTAATACTCGTGCAGCGCGCGTACGGCTTCCCAGTGGTCCGCGCCGAGCTCCAGCCTTTCTTGCCGTGCGGTCTTAAGGGCCGCTTCCTTCGTCCAGTCGGCCGGTGCATGAGGGAACTTGGGATCCTTATTCGACACGTTTCCACCTGTCTTGATCGCATCTAATAGACTCATGGCTCGTCCCTCCTTTCTTCAATACCCAGAAGGTACATGTTTTACATGCTCAGTTTTCCACGCGTTTTGGTGGACATCAACTATATGATTTTGGACGGCATAAAACCCTGACTATTCCAGCCAATATGAGACTTCCATTACCTCGTGAAAAATATTCCCGCCCAGCCCGCTGCCGCGAGTTATTTCAGTCTCCAATCACGGTATAACGAATAATTCTTGCCCGCCCCCGGACAGCATCGCCATGGCGACGGAGTAGCTATCGCTAATCCCAGCGGTCGTCGCGGATCTGGATCGTGCCGTCCTGCACGCGCAGCGGGAATTTGTACACCGGCTCGTAGGCGGGTGGCGCCGTCACCGCGCCGGTTCTGATATTGAAGCGGGCACCGTGGCGCGGGCAGACGATCTCTTCGCCTTCGACCGTGCCGCTGGCGAGTTCGCCGCCGTCGTGGGTGCAGATGTCTTCGATCGCGTGGCATTCGCCGCCGAGATTGAATACCGCGATCTTGACGCCATCCAGATACACCAGCTTCGATCCGCCCGGCGGGATTTCATCCGTCCTGGCGACATCGGCCCAGTCTGACATGAACTTATCTGAAAACCCCCTCTCCCTTGAGGGAGAGGGATTATGAGATAGATTCATGGCAAGGCTCCGGGTTTGCGATGTTCAGACCAGACCGAGCTGGAGCTTGGCCGCTTCCGACATCGTGTCCCTGCTCCACGGCGGATCCCACACCAGCTCCACCTGCGCCTCTTTTACACCCGGCACCTGTTTGATGGCGACTTCCACCGTGCCGGGGAAGCTCTGCGCCACCGGGCAAGCGGGGCTCGTCAAGGTCATGCGGATATGCGCCTTGCCTGCGCGCTCATCCACGTCGAGGGCGTAAATCAGCCCGAGGTCATAAATGTTGAGCGGGATCTCGGGGTCATAAATCTGGCGCAGCGCCTCGATGACCTGCTGCTTCAGGCCGGTTTCGGTCCCGGTCTGTTCCTGCGCCAGCTTGATCAGGTCGAGATTCATGGCCGATCACTCCGTGCACACCGTGCCGCGCGCGTCATGCAGCGCCGCGTGCAAGGTATGCCAGGGTAAGGTGGCGCATTTGACGCGGGCGGGGTACTCGTGCACGCCCGCCAGCACCTTGAGCTTGCCGACTTCACCGCTCTCGCCTTCTTGCGTCAGCAGGTTATGCACGTTCTGGAACAGCGCCTCCGCCTCCGGCACCGTCTTGCCTTGCAGGGCTTCGGTCATCAACGACGCGGAGGCCGTGGAGATGGCGCAGCCGGCGCCTTCGAAGCCCGCGTCCTTGATAACACCGTCCTCCACCTTGAGATGAACGGTGAATTCATCGCCGCACACCGGATTGTAGCCGCGCGCGTGATGGTTGCTGCCCGCCGGCCGCTTCTGAAAGTTCCGCGGACGGCGGTTATGGTCGAGGACCACTTCCTCGTACAAGGCGCGCAGATCCGACATTGTCTTATGACAAGACGAACGAGCGAAGCGAGTAGGGCTTCATTAGTGCAACACCTCCTGAGCTTGATGCAGCGCCGCCACCCTCAATTTGGCGGCAAGGTGGCGTTCCAGTTGCGACCGCACCGGCTCGAGACGGAGGCGACTCAGCACGTCCCGGGCAAAGGCGCAGGTCAGCAGGTCACGCGCCGCGGCTTCATCCACGGCGCGTGACCGCAGGTAGAACAGCGCCTCCGGGTCCAGTTGTCCGACCGTGGCGCCGTGGGCGCATTTCACGTCGTCGGCATAGATTTCGAGCTGCGGCTTGGTGTCGGCCTCGGCGTTGCGCGACAGCAGCAGGTTGTTGTTCACCTGCTGGGCGTCGGTGTGCTGGGCGTCAGGATGTACCACGACGCGGCCGTGAAACACCGCACGCGAGCGGCCATCGAGCACGCCTTTGTAGAATTCGCGGCTGGTGCCGCGCGGTCTGGCATGGTCGATGTGCGTGTGGTTGTCCACGTGCTGGCGGCCGCCCAGCACGTACAGCCCGTTCAGTTGGCATTCCGCGCCTTCGGCATCCAGCACGCTGCGCAGGTCGTTGCGGACCAGCCGCCCGCCGAGATCGATGCCGTGCGCCGTGAACCGGCCGTCGCGGTCGAGATGCGCGTGCAAGCCGCCAATGTGATACGCCTTCGCGCCCTCTTCCTGCAGCCGATAATGCTCAATCACGGCATGCGGACCGACCACCACTTCGGTCAATGCGTTCGTGAAATAAGCCGATTCGCCTATGGCCACATAGTTCTCGATCAGGACCGCCTGACTGTCCGCTTCGGCCACCACCAGGTTGCGCGGCTGGGAGAGCAGGGGGTTGGCCGCGCCGGTGCTGACGTACAGCAGGTGTAGCGGCTTCGCCAGACGCGCACCACGGCCGAGATGGATGTAGGCGCCGTCGGTGAACAACGCCGTATTCAACGCGGCAAAGCCGTGGATCTTTTGCGGGGCGTAATGGCCGAGATAAGGCTCGAGCCTGTGCGCCTGATCGCGCAGCGCTGCGGCCAGACCCATCACCGTGACACCCTTGGGCCACGCACCCGGTGTCGACAATTTTTCGGAATAATGGCCGTTTATGAAAACCAGGCGATGCGCTGGCAGGTTTTCAAACCAGAATCCATCGAGCCGTGCCGGGTCGATGCCATTCACGCCCCTGGCTGCCGGTTTGAAGCCGGCTTGGACAATCGGCATAACGTCGGTGTATTTCCACTCCTCGTCCCGCGGCGTTGGAAATCCAACCTCCGCGAAACGCGCGGCACCGCCTCGGCGCAGCTCGCGCAGCCAGGACGGGGCGACGGCGAGTTCTTTCTCCGCCGCGCCCATGGCGTCGAGATAGGTTTCTTTGGCTGTGTTTGGATTCATGGAAATCTCTCTCAGACGGTCGCTGGCGCGCCTTCCGGGGCGATCCAGCCGTAGCCGTGCTTTTCGAGTTCGTAAGCCAGGGTCTTATCTCCGGATTTGGCGATACGCCCGCCCACGAGCACGTGCACCTGATCCGGCTCGATGTAGTTGAGCAGGCGCTGGTAATGGGTCACCAGAATGATGGCGCGTTCCGGGCTGCGCAGGACATTGACGCCGCGCGCCACGATCTGCAGCGCATCGATATCGAGTCCCGAGTCGGTCTCATCCAGAATCGCGAGCCTCGGCTCCAGCACCGCCATCTGCAGGATCTCGTTGCGCTTTTTCTCGCCGCCGGAGAAGCCCTCGTTGACCGAGCGGTACAATAATTCCTCCGGCATCTCCACGAGTTTCATCCGGTCCTTGACCAACTCCAGAAAATCCATGGCGTCGAGTTCCGGAAGACCCTGGGACCGGCGGATGGCGTTGAGCGCCGACTTGAGCAGATAGATGTTGCTCACGCCGGGAATCTCCACCGGGTACTGGAACGCGAGGAACATGCCCTGCCGCGCGCGCTCCTCGGGCGGCAGCGCCAGCAGATTATTGTCCCGGTAAATCACCTCGCCCGCCGTCACCTCATAGTGTTCGTGCCCGGCGAGTATATTGGCGAGCGTGCTCTTGCCGGAGCCGTTCGGCCCCATGATGGCGTGCACCTCGCCGGCCTTCACCTCCAGGTCTATTCCTTTGAGGATTGGCTTACCATCTACATTAACGTGCAAGTTCTTTATTGACAGCATCGCTCATCTCCTGACTCATGTGAGGCGTGAGGAGTTAAGGGTGAGGAGGAAAACCGTCTTGACACCTCACTCCTTACACATCGCTCCTTACGCGATTTAGCCGATTGCGCCTTCCAGGCTCACGCCCAGCAGCTTCTGCGCCTCGACGGCGAACTCCATGGGCAGCTCCTTGAACACCGCCTTGCAGAAACCGTTCACGACCATGGACACGGCGTCCTCGGTGGACAGCCCCCGGCTCTGCAAGTAGAACAGTTGATCGTCGCTGATCTTGGACGTCGTCGCCTCATGCTCGACCCTGGCCGTGGGGTTCTTCACCTCGATGTACGGGAAGGTATGCGCGCTGCACTTGTCGCCCATGAGCAGCGAATCGCACTGCGTATAGTTGCGCGCGTTCTCCGCACCCTTCAGGATTTTCACCAGCCCGCGATAGGCGTTGCTCCCGCGGCCGGCGGCGATGCCCTTGGAGATGATGGTGCTCT
>MFTB01000053.1 GCA_001785195.1 Candidatus Muproteobacteria bacterium RIFCSPHIGHO2_12_FULL_60_33 | reverse complement strand
GCGTCTATTCCCGGATTCCGCTGCGCTCCATCCGGGCTACCCACAGGGGGTTGGCATGGAGTCGGCGCTTAAGTAAGTGCCATTCAACTCTGACCCGGGTCGGTGCTGCACTGCCGGGTACACCATACCTGCCATCCCTGGCGAAGCGTTGTGGCTCCGTCCCGCCCCACCCTCGCCATCCGTGGCGAGGCGCTCGCCGGGCGCATGCACGTTAAGTGCATGCGCCACAGCTCCGGCTCGCCCTCCGCCAATCGCGTGAAGTAGTCTATATATATCCTGATGGCGGTGATTTTCCGCCAGCGAGAGGGTTTTCACCGCGCCTATGGAAACGACCAAGAATTCATCCGCCCCCGAGGCACCGCCGCAACGCCGGATCATCCGGGACCGCCATGAGGTCAGTGATTTTCTGGTGGTGCTCGCGGAAAATGCCACGCGCGAGATCGTCATCTTCGCGCCACGACTGGATGGCGCGTATTTCAATACTTCCCGTTTTGCGCGCGCATTGGCGAGTTTCGCCGCGCGTCATCGCCAGAATCTCGCGCGTATTGTGATCGAGGACGCGGAACAGGCGATACGCGACAACGACCACCTGGTCGGGCTGTGCCGGCGATTGAGCGACTTCATTCATATGCGGCAGGTCGCCGAGGAACATCTCGGCATCCACGAAATGTTCGTGGTCGTGGATCACCGCGGTTATCTGCATCAGCAGGATACGGCCAGGCCCGATTGCGTGGCCCATCCGCACGATGGGCACGAGGCGGTGCTGCTCACGCAGCGATTCAATGAATTGTGGGATCGCAGTGAACCCGTCGTGGCGCTGCGCGCGGTGGGATTGTGAGTCGTGAGAGCACCAATGTTTCTTCGATTTTTCCGGATTCTGCCGTGGCTATTCCCCTTGATCGTATTCCCGGGCTGCGGCCATGCGCCAACTGTCGATTCCACTCCGGCGCTGGGCCGCCAGGCCGCGGATCAGGCGCTCGCCATGGTGGGAAAACCCTATCGCTATGGCGGCAACACCCCGAAAGGTTTTGACTGCAGTGGGCTGGTGCAATACAGCTACGGCCGGGTCGGCGTGCAACTCCCGCATGGCACACGGAATCTGCTGCGCGTGTCCCGCCCCATCTCCCGCGACAGCCTGCAACGCGGTGATCTGGTGTTCTTCACCCAGGAAGGCAAAAAGTCATCGCACGTGGCACTGTATCTTGGAAGCGATCGCTTCGTGCACTCACCCTCCAGCGGCAAAAATGTGTATGTCGCCGGATTCAACGATCCCTACTGGCAACGTCATTTCACGGAAGCACGACGCCTCGAGATTGACTGACATGCCACACGGCCGTGCGACCATTTATGCCCTGTTTGTCGCCTTCACGGTCTGGCTCACCCTGCCCCACGCCAGCGCCGATGAGGCCCGTATTATCCAGCTGAAACATCGCAGCGCCAGTGAAGTGATTCCGCTGATCCGCCCCCTGCTTGGTCCGGACGACACGTTGAGCGGCATGGATTTTCGTCTGATCATCCACACTTCGGACAAGAATCTGAAGGAGGTCGAGCGCATTCTGGAACAGATGGACGTGGCACGACACCGGCTGCGAATCGCCGTGGAGCAGGCAGCCGCCGACGCTAGCACCACCACGTCCCAGTCCATGACGGGAGAGGTTCGGGTTGGCGATAAAGCGCGCGTTACGCTACCTGCCAAAACTCCGGAAGATGGCGGCCTTGTCGTACAAAAAGACAAGCTGCGCTACTCGGCCAGCCGCCGCACAACAACTGCCAGCAACGCCAATACCCAGACGGTCATGACCCTGGATGGGCAACGCGCCTACATCCGTGTCGGCCGGTCGGTGCCACACGTGAAAAAGATACTGGCGCTCAGCCGGCACCAGCTCGTGCTGATACAGGATGTTGAGATTCAGGATGTCACGACCGGGTTCGACGTATTACCGCGCGTGCGCGGTGACCGGGTGCTGGTCGAGATCACGCCACGCTTGTCTTCGCTGAGGGATCCCGCCACCGGCCTCGTAGATTTTGACGCGGACCATCCATGGTCCGCGCCCTGCGGGCGCGCTTCGCGCGTCCAAATTCGTTCCGGACGAATTTGTCAGGATTTCCAAGAGATGACTAAAACCTATCTCATAATCCCTCTCCCCTCCGGGGAGAGGGTAGGGTGAGGGGCGAAACGCCGCATCGCTTCTGCCTCATCACCCTCACCCCGCCCTCTCCCTCAAGGGAGAGGGGGTTTTTGAGATAGGCTCTACTACTGTTGAGGTAAAACTCGGCGAGTGGCTGGACCTGGGAGAAATTCTCGGAAACCGTGGTGAGGTTCAGCGCGCGATCCTGGAAAGCGCCAACACGACCTCGGGCGAGCGCCGCACCGTGAGACTCAAGATCGAATAGCTTTCAGGGTTTGGTGCCAACGGCAAAACGGGTTTCCACGTCCAGCCACAGCCCTTTTCCGGTCAGCAACCAAAATCGCCCGCGCGCGGGACCTGCTCACTCATTCAGGGGATCCTGTCAGAATACCCGCCTTCGCAACAGGCGTGCCGCTGCGCAAGGCGGGCATGAAATGCGGCGGCCAGCGGTCCTGGGGATGGGGAACCCGGGTAGGGTTCCATGGCCTCGACATATGCTGATATATGTCGACGTTCCTTGTCGTTAGATAGAGGATCGTCCCCAAGAGTATGTCCGCCAGCCGGAGGTCACTTAAGTGACGGTTCCTGTGTATCAGAGGCCCGGTGTTAAAACTTTGACGCATGTCAAACAGCCTGAGCGTTTGAGTCATTAATCCGTCCGTCCGCGCGGTGACGCGGTGTAGCGGCTGTAAAAAACCTTCCTCCTTCCGGGGGAATGCGCCCCGCAATCAACCGGCCTGCGACACCGGGCCGCGGGCTCAAAAAACGCGCCACCTGTCGGGCTGGCGGCCCCATACATCGTCATGCCGCACACCGGTTATTTGACCGGGCCTATACTTTTTTTGCGGCAACCGTACCTCCGACCCACAGCTTATCGAATGGACAAGGACGTCCCGTGACAACAAGGAGTATTTTCCAGAAGATCTGTCCCGCTTGCATGGTCACGTTGCCTCTGGCCGCCAGCAACTGCGCTTGCGGCCACCAGTTTGATCACGACGACACGGACGCGACGCTTTCCTCGGAAGAGATTCGGGTAAAGGCCGAGGAACTTTACGAAAATTATCTCGCGGCCCGCGCCGAACAGGCCGCCAGTGCGGTCATGGCCGCGCAATCCGAATTCGCGCGTGACCCCGCCAGCTCGCAAAAATCCCAGCGTGTCGCCAGCGCCATACAGGAATCGGAAGAGGCGCGCGCCGCTCTGGCCGTACAATCCGCCCGCGTGGTGGAAATGAAGAAGGCTCTTCCGCCGCCGGCTCCCGCCCTGCGCCCGATGCAGGTCCCTTCTGCACCGGAGAAAAAAGCCGCATCCGCGAAACCGGTTGTGGTGCCGTTGCCCGCGCGGGCAACGGCCAAGGCCGCCAATACCACCGCAGTTACCGCCAGCATGGCCTCCATCCGCGCCAAGCGGGCGGCCAGGAAAGCCGCTTTGGCGACGGCGAGAAGCATGTCGGTGCCGACGCCGGTTCCAGCGAGACCGGAAATCACACCGCCGCCCGTTGTTCAGTCCAAAACTCCGAATCCGGCTTTCCGCCAGGTTCAGGCGGCCAGGGCCGAAAAAATCCTGCGCAAGGCGGAAATCGCGACCGCGGTAAAAGCGGTGATAAGAGAAGAAATCGCCGTGGCTCCGAAGATTGCCGTGGTTCCGAAGGTGGAACCCAAATCACCGTCCCCGGTTCCGGTCCTGACCAAGTCCGCGCCACGTTTACTGAGATCGGACAAAAAAGAGTGCCCGAACTGCACGGGCAGTGTCGACAGCAAGCTGAGCCGCTGTCGCTGTGGCTACGAGTTCCCAACCAGTGAAACGCTCATGCCATCCCTGGCGATGAGCGAAGATGAGCGCGCGGAATTCGCCAAGCTTTTCAGTGTTCCCTAGAAAACCACCCGCCACGACGGCGTTTCAGGTCCCGACAGAGCGCCGCGGCACAAGCTGATTGGCCGCGGAAACGATTTCTTCCGTCGGCGCCGGCTTGGCCACACCGCAGCCCTGCACAAAGTCCACCCCGATGTCGTACAACACGCCCAGAATCTGGTCGTTCTCCACGAACGCGGCTATGGTCTGCATGCCCATGGCGTGACCGATCTGGTTGGCGGCTTCGACCACGGCGCGGTTGATGGGATTGCTCGCCATGTCGTGCACAAAGTTTCCGTCAATCTTCGGATAATCCACCTTCAGGGTCTGGAGATAACCGAAGGAGCTCAGGCCGGTGCCGAAATCATCCAGCGAGAATTCGCAGCCCATCCCTTTCAGCACCGAAATGAACCGCCTGGCCTGCGTGAGATTAGAACCTATCTCATAATCCCTCTCCCCTCCGGGGAGAGGGTAGGGTGAGGGGCGAAACGCCGCATCGCTTCTGCCTCATCACCCTCACCCCGCCCTCTCCCTCAAGGAAGAGGGGGTTTTTGAGATAGGCTCTAGTGTGGTGTCCCAGATATAAATTACATATTTCATGAGTCGAAAATTCCTCCTTTTGTAGCCCGGATGGAGGCGCGCAGCGCCGTAATCCGGGGTTTCCGCGATTACCTGGATTCCGCTGCGCTCCATCCAGGCTACGAACTTAAGAAAGTTATTTACGGGACAGCACACTAGTCACCGCCGTGGTTTCGGTGATTTCAAAGCATATCTGCTCTGGCGAAACACCGGTCTGCTTGGAAGGTATCAATGACAAATTTCATGAATGTTTCATCACGCAGTGACTGTCCCGAAAGATAGATGGAAAATTGCCAGCCGGAAACGATGTTCTTTTTCGCGGAAAATGTTTCAAAGGCCTTGCGCACCACACACTGATCGATGGACACCATTCTAAGGAAGTTCTGATTAATATGAGTTTTCAACGCAAAGACGCGAAGAACGCAAAGGTCGCAAAGAAAACCGATGAATAATCAAACAGAAAAACTACGCGTTCTTTGCGCCTTGGCGCCTTCGCGTTGAGTTTTTAATAAATCAGATATTCCCTAAATAGAAAGAGTGCAGAATCCATGTCTCTATGGCGGGAACTGACCGATTGACTTGAGTCTTGTGGAAAACGGCGGGATACCGGCAGACCTGCCGCTTGTGCGAGAGGCAGACCGGCGGGGCGGGCTAACGCGGGCGGCTCAGCTTGAAGCGCTCTCCGCGGTAGCTCAGGACGACACCATCCGGGACGATATCCTCCACGCCTATCCCCCCCTCGATCTGACTGCCCTTGCGATATTCCCGGTTATTGATGAAGAGAATGCGCTGGGTTTCATCATGGGAATACACATGGATGGTCACTGCCAGGGATGGCAAGGCGCGCTGGAAATCCTGGGGCATCTGCTGCAGCAAGGGTGTGTCGTCCGTGATGAGGGGCACGGCGGCGACAGCGGTTTTGCCCGTCTGGGGGCGGCGATTCGCGACGGATTTTTTCTCCGGACGTGCCGTAGTGATTTTCTTCGGGGGCGTGATGGGAACAGGTAGCTTCGCCTGCTCGGCCAGATCGGCAACCGGGATGATTTTTTTGGCGGGTGCCTCCGGAGCAGACACGGGCTTCTCGCTGGCTACGGGCGTCGTTGGCGTAGGTGCAGGTGCAGCCGCGACCGGCTCGCTCGTCACGGGCTCTGGCGGTGGACCGGGGAGATTTCCCACCGCGCTACGCCAGAAGAGGTAGGCGCCCACCAGCAGGCCGAGCAGCAAAACGATTCCCAAGGCGAGCCACCAGCCGCTGACCGGCAGTGCCAGAGAGATGTTGTGCACGGCGCCAGTCCGTGGCGCCGTGCCGGGCTGCCGTGCCTGCTGGGACTTGCGAAGGGCATCCAGAATATACGACATGTTCAGCGCACCTCCGCGCTCATGGTGTCAGCGGAAAGGGTGGGTGATTTGTCGGGCAGATAACCCTGCAATTTCGCGAGCGTGATCTGGCCCGCCACGCCGTCGGCCGTGAGCCGGTGCCGGCCCTGGAACTGTATCAGTTGCCCCTGAAGATCCTGGTCGAACAGGTCGCTCGTCTCTGCCGCCAGTGGCTCGCCGCGGTAACGCGCCAGTGCGTCACGCAACCAGACGATTGACTCGCCGCGGTCACCCAGCCGCAATATTTCCTGCCCCGGCATCGGCGGTTTCCATAGCAACAGATATTTCCCGAACCAGAGACGGCCTACGTCCTGCACGGGAAACTCCTGTGGCGCACCGCCCATCGCCAGCGATACCGAATCCGCCGTCAGGGCAGTCACGAGCACGTGGTGTTTGCGGCCGGAGGAATCCTGTAGTTCGATGACGGCGGGCCGGTTGTACTGGCGCAGATTGTTCCAGGTTCCGGTTTGATAAACGCAATGCAGGCCCGCGTTCAGCGCGCGCTCGCAACCGGTGGCGCCGGTCAGGACGGCGTAATCCAACCCCCAGCGTTCAAACAGAGTCTGCATGGCCGAGTCGGTATCGGTCCTGGCCTCGGGATTGTCGAACGATGCCTCGAGTTTGGACGCAGAATCAGGCGGGCTGGTGGCGGTATTGGTCTCGGCGGGCGTCGTGGTGGGCACCGCGGCAGGCGTTGCAGACGCGACTGGGGGATTGGCGGGTTTCGCTTCAACAGAAGGCGCCGCCTCGCTGGTGGGGCTTTTTTCGGACAGAAATACATGAGTCCATGGTGGCCACCACTGCCAGGCCACCACGGCCAGGACGACGGCCAGCGCCGACATCGCGGCCAGCGCGCGCGGGGCCGGCCACCGCTTGGATCTGGCAACCGGTCCGACCTCCTTGGCCGCGCGTTTGACGATGGGCGCATCCACCACGGACTTCCCGTGCGTGTAAGCACCGAGCAGCGCACGGTCGCAGAGGATATTGATGAGACGCGGAATACCGCCCGTGAAGACATGCACGCGATGCATCGCCGCCTGCCTGAAAAGCGGCTTGCGCGCACCGGCGACACGGCAACGATGGGCGATGTAATCGCAGGTTTCATCGTGCCTGAGCGCCGTCAGTCCATAGCGCGCCGTGATGCGCTGCGCGAGCTGGCGCAAATCCTGTTGCGCCAGCATGTGGGCCAGCTCCGGCTGGCCGATCAGGATGATTTGCAGCAGCTTCTGCTTGGTGGTTTCGAGGTTGGTGAGCAGCCTCACCTGTTCCAGCACTTCGCGGCTCAGGTTTTGCGCCTCGTCGATGATAAGTACGGTGCGCCGTCCGCGCGCGTGGGTTTGCAGAAGACGGGCGTTAAGGGCGTCGATCAGCTGTTTGAGGCTGGCCTTCTCGCCAGGATGCGGTACACGCAGCTCATCGCAAATGGCGGCGACGAACTCGGAAACGGTCAGCACCGGATAAAGAACCAGCGCGACATCCACGCCTTCGGGCAGTCGCTCGACCAGCGCGCGGATAAGCAGCGTCTTGCCCGTACCGACCTCGCCGGTCAATTGCACGAAACCGCCGGCCTCACCCAATCCATATTGAAGGTGTGCCAGCGCCTCCTGATGTCCACGGCTCAGGTAGAGATAGTTGGGATCCGGCGGGATCGAAAACGGATTTTCGTGCAGACCAAAATACTGGAGGTACATTATCCCGTCCTTGCCATATGCCACCGGCGGTTCCGGGCTGCCTGCGTTCCCCGCCTGGGGATATTCCGATAGGAGTATCGCTTGTCCATCAATCATCCCTGGCTTGCTGAACGTCCTGGACTTCGGCGCCGGACCTTATGACCTCATACGATACCATTTTTTGTACACGTCTTTCCTGCCTGCTACAAGATTCAAAACCGGTCGTCATCGAAACGGCCTTTACTTGTTTCCTGGGAGGATAACACAGCTGTCAGACATGATTTCCCGGCCGGGCTGGCTGGGTGCTGTCCATCGGTTTGTTTGCCCTGGCCCGATACTGGATCGCCAACCGCCGGGTCGGCTGTTCACAGGGCTACAGCCACCTCGGCGGCTGTTTTCCCGCGCGGTGACGTTCTACGCGAAAGGGTGCGACCAGTGCGCGGCGCGACACTCGCGTCTGCCGTCAGGGTGAAATAACAAGACCAGCATCATCATGCCGCCGGTTTGGAAAACTGGCTGGCGATTTGGACGGGGAAGAAAAGGATTACAGATTACACGCGGAATGGAAAGAAGGTTTACTGACGGCGTCCGGGTTTCACGGTGTCATCGCCAGGCGCTTTGGCCGCCTGAACGATTTTGCGAAGGTCGGCCAGTTGCACCTGCAAGGCCTTGATCGCTTCCGCCACTTCCACGGATTCCCGGCTTGTCTCGCCTTTAACGCTACTGCCCGTTTCCATCTTTGCTGCGCGGTGTGCTTGACTCATGTGAACCTCCTTGTGCGAATCCAACCGACATGAGAGCTTCGATACTCCCTGCGCCTGACAAATGACAACCAGCGTGTCTGTTCATTAAGGCGGAAAAGCAGGGAAATTACAAGTATAGACCTTGGTGTAGTCGAGACGGGCAGACAAGCGCTGTTGGCAGACCGATAACCGCAAAACGCGCCTCTCGCTTGTCTTATGCCAGCGTGGCGGCTGTCTTGTCAGGCGGGGATGCGACAGGTGTGGGTTTTATGCAAACAGCCTCACGAACCGGTTAATTCCGACATACCGGTTCCATCCGGAAAGACATCACTCCTTGAGCACACACTTGCGGTAGAGATCCTTGAGTATTCCCTCCGGATCATATTTTTTCTTGAGCCGATCGTAGACGGACCTGTTATAAATTCCCCAGAATTGTTCAGGCGAAAAATATGAATCCGAATACAGTGACTTCATTCCATGCAAGGCCATCACCCTTTCCTCGACCTGCCGGTTGTAATGTCCCGGTGATAATTTTTTTCTCCCGCGAATCACATCCCAGAATCCGAAATTGACATAGAGCTTTTGCGGGTCCATACGGTAGAGATCGAATCTGGCCTGCTTGTCGCAGGCACGGGTGGGACATATCCACACCGGCATGAAGCGGATGACATCGTGATAAAACGCCAGAAATTCCGGCGCGTGCTCAAGGGGGATTTCAACATCCTGAATCACGGATTCGGTGTGGAAACCCAGTAACCTGCCGATGGAGCGGCTGAGCTTCCAGCGGCTGTTCCAGTGCATAATTTTCGTGTACGTGACGGAATTGAGATGCCGCCTGCCATAGAGCCGGCGGATAAGCGGATTCTGGGCCAGCAGGTTCTTCGAGCACCAGAACCAGTCCGTATCCCAGCGCCACAGATAGTCCCCGGTCGTCAGGAAATCCTCCGAGCGCTCGCGCAGCGACTTGTAATAGATTTTCTCGTAGGTGTAATCGCTGGCATAGGGCGCTTCATGAGTAAATTGGCCGAGTGTGATGACCATGTCATGACGGCCGAACACGACGCCATCGACAAAATCGACGTCCTGGCGTTCGCACTGTTGCGCCAGCCCGGTGAAAAAAACCTTCGGGTCGGCATGACGAATATGTGTGAGTTTTACGTACTTTTTCACGGGCACCACCCTGGCCTTGAGCAGCAAGGCGTAGCCGAGTGTCCCGTAAGAATTGGGGAAACCGTAAAACAAGTCACGATATTCATTATCCGGCGTGCACAACACGGTGCGGCCGTCGCTCAGAAGTATCTCCATCTCCTGCACCGTCTCATGGACCATGCCGTAGCGAAACGACGAGGATTCAATGCCGCATCCGACGGTCGCGCCGCCGATAGTGATGGACTTGAGTTGCGGCACCACCGCCGGCATGACGTTGTGCCTGAGACATTCGGCGACGAGTTTCGCATACGGCGTCATGCCCTCGGCCACGACATAACCGTTCGCCGCATCGACGTGCAGGACATTATTGAAGTCACGCACGTCCAGCTCTTTCGCCGAGGTACCCTGACGGTCGCGAAACAGGTTGGAAGTGGTTTTGCCGAGGCGAATATTCCCTCCCCCGGCTGAACGCAGGACCTCCGTCAAACTCCGTTTCTTTTCCTCGTAGCGGGCGGTGTCCATGTCACCGCCACGATACTGAAACCGTGCCATGGTGCCAACCCGGAAGGGTTGTAAATTGTTGTATAAACGAAACGGATGCCGCCGGTCGGTGTTGACCTGGGATCCCATTTCTGCCAACTGTCGGGTTTTGCCTCAGCCGAGGGGGTTTTGAGATCTATACTTGATATTGTCTTAACGGAGTTGTTTTCGGACGAATCAAGACGTTGACAGGGATTGCCACATGAGAACCTACAGCATATATCAGAAGCCGTGCCCGGCATGCGGCGCGGTGGTGTCTGTCGACGCCAGACGCTGCAACTGTGGCCACGCATTCGAATCATCCACCGGGATTGACGCGCGGCTTCCCGAGGAGCAGGTTCTTCAGGAAGAAGAACTGTTCGAGGCGTACCTGGCGGCGCGCATTGACCAAGCCGTGGCGACGGTGGAAGCCGCGCGCGCTGAACTGGCGGCCAACATGTCCGATCACCACAAAGCCGACAAACTGCTGCGGACCGTGCAAGAAGCGCTGGCGCTGCGCGATGAGCGTGACGCACAAGCGGCAAAGATTGCGCAAATACGCGAATCCCTGTCGTCAAAACCGGATGCGCCGGCCCTGTCAGCGAAACCCACCGAGGCCTTCCGGGCGCAACAAGCCGCCAAGGCGGAAAAGACCATGGAAGGATTCGCCAACACCCGGACCAAAACCTGCCCACATTGCCAAACCGTGCTTCCCGTCACGTCCGCCCTGTGTCTGTGCGGGTACATCTTCGCGCGCAACGACTTCCTGCTGCCACGGGCCGTGGACAGATTCACGCGCGGTGAGATTTATCAAGCTAAGGAAACTCTGATTTATTAGTTTTCAACGCAGAAACGCAAAGACGCAAAGATTTTTTCAGTTATTTTTCCGGGCTTTTTCCTTGCGCCTTTGCGTCCTCGGCTCCGCAACCGGTACATCCCTGTACCGCTCCTGCGCCTGGCGTCAAATAATCATAATTAATCAGACCTTCCCTAAATAAGACCCCTGGTCTTCGAACTGGCTGCTGTACAACAATTTCACCAGCGCCGTGTAAGTCCGGTCGTCGTAGCGGCGAAACCGGAGCGCCACGCCATCCCGGTCCGCGCGCACCACGTCCGCCGGCACGCGATGCAGAGCGTATTCGTCATGCCCCCTGAGTGTAAGAACCGCCTCAACCGGCGTGCCGGGAGAAAGGCCGTCTCTTCCCGCTTCCAGCCTGGCCCCGCTCAGGCTCAGATCGCGAGTCTTCCAGCGCTTCGAATAGGCGAGATCGTGATTGATAATAATATTGAGCGCTATTTTTTTGCGGATGCTTTGGCGCTGCTCGGCCTTCATTGGTCCCCCACCGGAAATCCATGTCTGCACATGATGGAATTGTCCCGGGGACGGGTCAAGCACCAGGCCCCGAAGCAAGGCTATATCAGGGGGCGCTTATCTCCCGGAGTTTCCGCCATGTCTCCCGGCTTATGGTTTTTTTTCTGTTATCGGATATGCTTGTATGCATTAAGTCCTGCAAATGGCATGCGAACCGGGAGGATATTTCCCCATGTCAGAACTGATGGTCGCGCCGACGTTCCTGCCCGCGGAACCGTTGCGCAAACGCGCACCGGCGTTCGATGAACACGGAAAAGCCTTGAGCGATTTCATGGTGCTCATTCCCGGTCTGGTGAAGAAACCGCAACATCTCATCCAGGCTACCGTCGAACATATCCAGATCGTGTTCGCCGATTTCAAACACGTCGTGGTATTCGCCGAACTCAATCTGAAGCTGAGCCTGTTATGGGTCAGCGTGAAGCCGGTGCCCGGCGTGCGCTTTCAGATCTCCGAGGCGCTGCGCGCGGTCATCCCCGAGGCACGCCTGGTTTCGCATATATAAAAAATGGCGCGCGGGCGGAATTTCCGTCCGCATCACAAGATCTGCAGAATAACTTCTTTAGAAGCTGTCTCAAAAACTGCTGCGCGACCGTGATCCGGGATCGGGCGGTTACCCCCCGACCGGTGTTTGATGTACCCAAAGCAAGGCAGAAACCATGTCCAGGCCTAAACGGGCGTGGAAAACCGCGCAAACAAGGCCCATATGAGCTGTGCCAGAAAAACCGCCATGGCCGCCCCGGCCAGATAAACGGCGCCCGGCAGCCCAGCCAAGACCATGAGTCCCGCCAAGAAGAAAACCAGCGCCCGCGCGCCACTGCCCCAGGCGAGCCGTCGCACGGCGGTTTCATGGGCGACAATATTGCGCGCCGGCCACATCCACACCGGTAACAGATAACTGATAGCGCCGGTCACAAGAGGAAACAGAAACATATAAAAGAACAACGGCAGGGCAACATCGGCCGGCAGCACGCCAACGGCATGCAAGCCGCCCGCTATCAACACGAGCATCAAGCCCGGCACGGCGAGACCTAATGATGTGCCCGGCCGATGCCAGCCCCATACATGTTCCCGCCAACGTGAAACGAGCGGCACTGCAAAACGCGTCAGCGGTATCAGCCACAGCACAAGCCCGGGCCAGACCAGCCACACCCACCAAGCCGAGCCAGCGGCCATGAGCAACGCTCCGAACCCCATGGGATAAAGATCGCGCTGTAAACGATCACGCACAACAGGATCGTTGTAGCCGGCCACGGTGGGAAGTAACACGCGCAGCGTGCCCACCGCGGTCAGTCCGACGAAACCATAAATGTTCATATGCAGGTGAAATCGCCTGAGAACGGTCCAATAATCCGGCCTAAACGTAGCGATCAATATCGCGAATAACGCGAGTATCAGGCTGACCAGCGCCATCTGGTACCAGGGCAGGCCCGGGTGCGGGCGGCCCAGCATGGTCCGGGCCCGCTGCCAGATCCAGCCAAGCAAGACGACTGCCGCGAACATGGCGGTGAGCGCTGGCGCGAAAACCAGATCGCGCCACCAGAATATACTCGCCGCCGTCCATATACCGGACATCAGAGACAAACCGGGAAGAAGCAGCACCGGCCAGGGAGGCGCGCGGCTGTGCGTCAGCACCGGGGTAAAATAGATCATCGCCGCCATGATGAGCGGCATAACACCAGCCGCCAGGATCATGTGCACAAGCGCTGGCGTATTTTGGTGCAGAAGGGAAGACAGAATCAGCGCGGCGAGAAACAAAATCGGTGCCGCGATGGCCAAAACGACCATCACACGACGCACGGATTGCGAGGCATCACGCATGCCTGGCATCCGTTCCGGCGTCGCTCATCGCGCCGGTTTCGGTTTCCAGTTCTCGATGCGAACCGGTGATTTGTTTTCGTAACTGAAATAGCTGGTGCCGACCATGAGCGCCAGCCATATGAAAATGATAAAGGTGACCCCCAAAACCCACCGACTTTTCTTCATAGCACAGGCTGCCTGTCCTCGTTATAGCGACGTTCCCCCATCACCACTCAACAGACACGCGCTATCACCTCATTCGTCTGTGACGCAGCCTTCGGAGGCATTTTTGACGGTCTTGATGAACTTGTAGAGCGTGCCGCGCGTGGCCTTGTACGGCGGCATTTTCCAGGCCGCCTTGCGCCTGGTCATTTCCGCGTCGCTCACCGCCACGCTGAGTTCATTCTTGCCGGCGTCGATCGTGATCACATCGCCGTCGCGCAGCAGCGCGACCGGCCCCCCTTCCTGCGCCTCCGGCACCACATGGCCGATGATGAAGCCGTGCGAGCCGCCGGAGAAGCGCCCATCGGTCATGAGCGCCACGTCTTTGCCCAGACCCGCACCCATGATGGCCGAGGTCGGCGTCAGCATCTCGGGCATGCCGGGGCCGCCTTTCGGTCCCTCGTAGCGGATGACCACCACCTCGCCCTTCTTGATTTCCGCACGCTCAAGGCCCTTCAGCATGTCCTCCTCGCAGTCATACACCCGCGCCGGTCCTGAGAAACGCAGACCTTCCTTGCCGGTGATCTTGGCCACGGCCCCGCCCGGAGCGAGATTGCCCCTTAGAATCTGGATATGACCGCTCGGCTTGATGGGCTTCTCCAGCGGCATGAACACGTCCTGGCCCGGCTTCAGGCCCGGAAGTTTCGCCAAGTTTTCCGAAATCGTCTTGCCCGTCACGGTGAGGCAGTCGCCGTGCAGCAGGTCCTTTTCGAGCAGATACTTCATCACCGCCGGCGTGCCGCCGACAAGGTGCAGATCTTCCATCACGTACTTGCCGCTCGGTTTCAGGTCCGCGAGGAACGGCACGCGATCGGAGACCTTCTGGAAATCGTCAATCGTGAGCTGCACACCCACCGCGCGCGCCATGGCGATGAGATGCAGCACCGCGTTGGTGGAGCCGCCGAGCGCCATGACCATGACCATGGCATTCTCGAACGCCGCGCGCGTCATGATGTCGCGCGGCTTGATGTCTTTCTCGAGAAGCTGGCGCATGGCCGCGCCAGCCTGGAGACATTCCTCGCGCTTGCCGGGCTCGACGGCGGGGATTGAGGAACTGTACGGCAGGGACATGCCGAGCGCCTCGATGGCGCTGGCCATGGTGTTCGCGGTGTACATGCCGCCGCAGGCGCCGGCACCGGGACAGGCGTGTTCGACGATATCCTCGCGCGCGGGTTCATCGATCTTGCCGGCAATGAATTCGCCATAGCTCTGGAACGCCGACACGATATCGAGGGTATCGCCCTTCTTGCCGTGCCCCGGCTTGATGGTGCCGCCGTAAACCATGATCGCAGGGCGGTTCAAGCGTCCCATCGCAATCAAACAGCCGGGCATGTTCTTGTCGCAGCCAGGCAGCGCGATGAGCCCGTCGTACCACTGCGCGCCCATGACCGTCTCGATCGAGTCGGCGATGATCTCGCGCGACGGCAACGAATACGACATGCCCTCCGTGCCCATGGAAATGCCGTCGGACACGCCGATGGTGTTGAAGCGCATGCCCACCAGTCCCGCCGCCGTCACGCCTTCTTTCACCTGCGCGGCCAGGTCGTTCAGGTGCATGTTGCAGGTATTGCCCTCGAACCAGTTGGCGACGATGCCGACCTGGGCTTTGTCCATGTCCGCGCGCGTGAAGCCGGTACCGTAAAGCATGGCCTGCGAGGCGCCTTGCGACTTGGGTTGCGTGATGCGGGAACTATAACGATTCAGTTTGCTTGCCATGAAAACTCCGCC
>MFTB01000052.1 GCA_001785195.1 Candidatus Muproteobacteria bacterium RIFCSPHIGHO2_12_FULL_60_33 | reverse complement strand
CATTCGTTCCTGCTCGGACAGACCTTCCGCCGCGGGTTTCCCGGGCGCGGGCGCCGTCTGTGCCGGTGCGGCGCCTTTTTCATCCACCGCAGGCTTGACGGCCTCCTCGCCGGCGCAACCGGCGAGCGCGAGGGCGATGAACAGCGATGCAACGAGATATTTCCTGTTTTTCATGTTTCACTCCTTATATTGCAGTTCACGGTTGTAAGGCGACCAGGCGGGCTCACGCACATCGCCCTCCTCTAACTTGAACAGCTGACGCACGCGTCCGTCAGCAGAGACCGAAGCCAGCACACCGCGGCCCCTCACCTCGGTGGCATAGATAATCATACGCCCATTCGGGGCGAAACTGGGCGACTCGTCGAGCGAGGTCTCGGTCAGGACCTGCATCGTCCGGTTGTCCAGCCGCAGCGCCGCGATACGGAAGCCTCCCTGGCTGCGACTGACGAGCGTGATGGACTTGCCATCCGCGGCATAGGAAGCGCGGGCATTATAGTCCCCCTCGAAGGTCAAACGCTCGGCCGATCCGCCGGACGCGCTCATGCGGTAGACCTGCGGCGTGCCGGCGCGATCGGAAGTGAAAACAATATCGCGGCCATCCGGCGACCAGGACGGCTCGGTATCGATGGCCGGATCATGGGTCAGCCGTTTGAGCGTCCGGGTATCGAGATGCATCATATAAATCTCGGCATTACCATCGCGCGACAACGTCAGCGCCAGGCTGCGGCCATCCGGCGACCAGGCGGGCGCCCCGTTGATGCCGGAGAATTCGGCGACCAGCTCACGCCGACCGTCGGTCATGTTCTGGATATACACCTTGGAACGTTTGTCCTCAAAAGATACATAGGCCAGTCGCTTGCTGTCCGGCGACCAGGCCGGCGACATCAGCGGTTCGGAAGAACGCACCACCGTCTGGGGATTGACGCCATCGGAGTCCGCCACTTGCAGTTTGTAGACCGGCTTCACGCCGGGCGGTTCCTCGCGCGTGACATAGGCGATGCGGGTGTTGAACGCGCCGGGTTCGCCCGTGATTTTCTCGTAAATGATGTCGCTGATCTGATGCGCCACCGAGCGCAGCATCTCGGCCCCAATGGTATAACGAAAGCCGGCGATCTGGGACCCCTTGAAAACATCGTAAAGCCTGAATTGCACCTGGAATTTTCCCGGCGCCGCCTGGCGCACGCTGCCTATCGCCAGAGCCTCGGCCTTGAGGATGCGCCAGTCCTTGAACACGACGTCCTTGTCTTCGTGCGGCATCGACACGAAATCCTCCCGCGAAAGCACGGCTAAGCGGCCGCTGCGCGCCAGATCCGCCTCGATCACATCGGAAATATTCTGCGCTGGCGGCGCGGCGCCCTCCCAGCCGAACGGCACGATCGCGATGGGCGTGCCAACATCCACGCCACGCGTGATCTCGATGGTCAATACAGCGCGCCCTTCGGGCGCCAGTAACAAGTTGCAAGTGACAAGTAGCAAGAAGATGAACCTCTGCTTAAAGCCCTGCCTGGCCTGCCGCCACTTGCTACTTGCGATGTACAGGGACGTACAAGTGTCGCGATAGACAGGATGTCGAGAGCGGCCTACTTTCCACTTGCTACTTATTAACAAAGTTCATTCCTCCGGACTGAACAAAAATTCAATTTCGCGGAAATTATCAAACAAGGTCGGGTCCTCGGGCAACGGCAAGGGCGCGGCCTTGTAAACAGCGTTTTCCACCGAGCGGTCAAAAACCGTGCTCCCGCTGGAGCGCACCACCTTGGCCGACAGCACCTCGCCACCCGGCGCCAGACGCACGCTCACCACGCATTTCAAACCTTTCGCCACGCCGACAGGCCGGTTCCAACTCTGGCTGACACGCTGGCGGATCAGCGACCGGTACTTGTCGACCGCAGAGGCGGCACGCGCGGCATGCGCCGCCTGCTGGCGCGCCTTCTCTTCCGCGGCCAGCTGCTCCTGCAGCGATTGCTCGGTCAGTTTCTGCCGCCTTATTTCCTCTTTCCGGCGTTCCACATCCGCCGCGCGTTTCTGCCTTTCCTTCTCCTCGGCTTCCTTTTTTTTGCGCTCGGCGATCAGACGCTGCTGCGCCAGTTCTTCTTCCTGCTTTTTCTTCAGGTCGGCCTGGCGGCGCTTTTCCGCCTCGGCCTTCTGGCGCGCCCCATCCTCCTGGGCGCGTTTGTTGTCTTCTTCGGGTTTGCGGGCGGGCGGTTCCGGCACCGCCACGGCCTGCACCACCTCGCTGGACGGCGGCTGCATGGTCCAGCGAAAACCGATCACGGCAAGTCCGATCACCACCGCGTGCACCAGCACGGCATATACGATGGCCCGAACCCTTCCCGGATTGTGGCGTAACTTTTTCGGCAACACGCTGGAAACCATCTCAAAACAAAAAGATAAAGCAACCGCAGATAAACGCGGATGATGAATAAGATAAACGCAGATGAGTTATACGATTTCTTTTTCTATCTGCGTTCATCTTAATATAAATCTGCGTCAATCTGCGGTTTAACATTTTAAGATAAGCTCTAATTCTTCAATGGCGGCGGCTCGGTCAACAGCCCCACGCTCGGCGCGCCGGCGGATTGCAGCAAGGTCATCGCCTTCACGACCTCGCCATAATTCGCCTGCCGGTCACCGCGGATCAGCACCGGTGTTTTCGGTCGCAAGCGCAGAATCGCCGCCACTTTCCTGCGCAACTCCTCGGACGAGATACGTCGGTCGTCGAGAAAATATTTTCCCTCGCGGTCCACTGTCACGACCAGCGTTTCCCGGTCCTGGGACTCCACCGGTCGCGCCGCCGCCTGCGGCAGGTCCACCTTGACACCCTGT
Source organism: Candidatus Muproteobacteria bacterium RIFCSPHIGHO2_12_FULL_60_33 (assembly GCA_001785195.1). Classification (GTDB taxonomy): domain Bacteria; phylum Pseudomonadota; class Gammaproteobacteria; order Acidiferrobacterales; family Sulfurifustaceae; genus Sulfuricaulis. The sequence goes on along the minus strand of MFTB01000052.1, from coordinate 4,755 downwards.
GAGAGCAGCGGGGCGGTGATCATGAAGATCACCAGCAGCACCAGCATTACATCGATGTACGGCACGACGTTGATCTCGCTCATCAGTTTCTTGTGGCGCTTGCGGTAGGCCTCCATGTCTAGCCCCTCGCCGCGTACGCCTGGCGCTGCAGGATGCTGGAAAATTCGTCCATGAATATCTCGTAGCGCGTCACCAGCCGTTCCACCTTGTTGGAATAACGGTTGTAGGCGATGACCGCCGGAATGGCGGCGAACAGGCCGATGGCAGTGGCGATCAGGGCCTCGGCAATGCCCGGGGCCACATGCGCGATGGTGGCCTGCTGCACCATGCCGAGGGAACGGAAGGAATTCATGATGCCCCAGACCGTGCCGAACAGGCCGACATAGGGGCTGGTCGAGCCGACCGTGGCCAGAAACGAAAGATGCGTTTCCAGGTAATCAATCTCGCGCGACAGCGCCACGCGCATGGCGCGCTGCACGCCCTCGAGGATATCCATGGGCTCGATCTTGGTCTCCTGGCTGAGACGCCTGTATTCGCGGAACCCCTCCACAAAAATGCTGCCCATGCCGGTGGCATTAGCGTCTTTTTTCGACTGCTCGGTGAACATCTGGTTGAGGTTGGCGCCGGACCAGAATTTGGCTTCGAAACGGTCGGCCACCGATCCGGCGGTTTTGATCGCGAACCATTTGCGGAAGATCATGGTCCAGGAAAGCACCGAGGCGGCCAAGAGGAGCAGCATGACCAGCTGCACCGGCAGCGAGGCGTGCCGGATGAGGGACAGCAGTGCAATGCCTTCGGTCGTGGTTATGTCCATGCGCTAAATTCCTGCGTCGATTTTTGACCCGATGCCTTCCGGAATCGGTCGCGGGGCAAACGTGGCGGCATCGAGACAGGCCACTTTCACCTCGCCTTCACAGAGGGTGAGCGCGTCGCGCCGGATTTCCTGGGCAAAGGCGATGCTGGCCTTCCCGCGCCGGGTCACCCGCACCGTGGCCTGCAACAGATCGTTGAAACGCGCCGGCTTCAGGAATTCGAGCCGGGCGGAACGCACGGCGAACAAGACACCCTCGCGGCGCGAAAGTTCATCCTGCTCGAAGCCCAGGGCGCGCAGCCATTCGGTGCGGGCCCGTTCCATGAATTTCAGATAATTGGCGTAATACACGACATGTCCGGCGTCAGTGTCTTCGTAATACACCCGGATGGGAATCGAAAAAACGGATTTCATATTTTCCATGAAACCGCAGATAAACGCAGATCAACGCGGATAAAAGCCGATTCTTTCCATTCAAATCTGCGTTCATCCGCGTTCATCTGCGGTTCCAAAATTATTACATTGATTCATTATTCGAAAATGCTGCGCTGTGTCTGATCGGGAGTGCTCGGCGCCTGCAAACCGAAATGCCGCCACGCCGAAGCGGTCGCCATCCGTCCACGCGGCGTGCGCATGAGATAACCCTGCTGAATCAGAAACGGCTCGATCACGTCCTCGATGGTATCACGCTCCTCGCCGATCGCCGCGGCGAGATTGTCCACCCCCACCGGGCCACCGGAAAATTTTTCGATCACGGCCAGCAGCAGCTTGCGGTCGAGCATATCGAAGCCGCACTGGTCCACTTCTAACATGTTGAGCGCCAGTTCGGCGATGTCACCCGTCAGCCGTCCATCGCCTTTGATCTGGGCAAAATCGCGCGCGCGCCGCAGCAGGCGGTTCACGATGCGCGGGGTGCCGCGCGAGCGGCGTGCGATCGCCGCCACGGCATCGGGCTCGATCGGTATCTCCAGAATCCCGGCGGAACGCGCGACGATCCGGGCCAGTTCCTCCGGATTGTAAAACTCCAGGCGCTGGACAATCCCGAAGCGGTCGCGCAGTGGCGAGGTCAGCAGTCCCGCGCGTGTGGTTGCGCCCACGAGCGTGAACGGCGGCAGGTCGAGCTTGATGGAGCGCGCCGCCGGGCCATCGCCGATGAGAATATCGAGCTGGTAGTCCTCCATCGCGGGATACAGGATTTCCTCGACAATCGGACTTAAACGATGAATCTCGTCAATGAAAAGGACGTCGTTGGGCTGCAGGTTGGTCAGGATCGCTGCCAGGTCGCCGGGGCGTTCGAGCACCGGCCCGGAGGTCTGACGCAGGCCCACACCCATTTCATTGGCAACGATGTGAGCCAGCGTGGTCTTGCCGAGGCCCGGCGGACCGAACAGGAGCACGTGGTCCAGGGCCTCGCTGCGTCCGCGGGCGGCGGCGATGAAAATCTCCATTTGCCGCCGGATCGGTTCCTGGCCGACGTATTCCGCCAGGCGCGCAGGACGCAGCCGGCGCATATCGACGATTTCGTCGGCCGCGTCCACGGCGTGCGCGGATACCAGTCGGTCGGTCTCGATCATTTAAAAATCTCAATAGACAGGATTTACAGGACGAACAGGACTGGAAAAAATCTTGTCTTCGCTTTTAATCCTGTAAATCCTGTTAATCCTGTCCATTAATCTATACTGCCATGCCCTTGAGTGCCTGACGAATGATTTCTTCCGCATTCATTCCCTTGGTGGAAACGCCGCGCACCGCCCGGCTGGCCTCGTTCGGCTTGTAGCCGAGCGCCACCAGCGCGCTGACCGCCTCGCTCACCGGGTCGGCCGGCGCCGCCGGACCACCGTCTGCGGTGGTGCTGGGGACCGGCATGGGAACATCTTTTGGCAACTTGTCGCGCATTTCGATCACCAGGCGCTCTGCGGTTTTGCGTCCAATGCCCGGAACCTTGGTCAGGCGCGCGATGTCCTCTCCCGCCACGCAGCGCGTGAACTCTTCATCCGACAGTCCCGAAAGCACCGCCAAGGCCACGCGCGGTCCCACGCCATTGACCTTGAGCAGATCGCGAAACAGCCGCCGCTGGGCCTCGCGGATGAAACCATATAATAGGTGTGCATCCTCGCGCACCACCAGATGCGTGTAGAGTGTGATCTGCTCACCTACCGCCGGCAGTTCGTAAAAGGTGGTCATGGGCGCTTCCAGTTCGTAACCCACGCCGCCCACGTCCAGCATCAGCGCCGGCGGCTCCTTGCGCAGCAGCACGCCTTGCAGCCGGCCGATCACAAGGGCAACCTCATCCCGCGCCGTCCTGATTTGCGCCGGGGCAGCGCCCGTGCCAACGACAGATGGCCGACCGCGTGATGCGCATGGCAAATGGCGCAGGCGAGCGCATCGGCGGCATCGGCCTGGGGTGCGCTGGAAAGTCCGAGCAGCGCCTGCACCATGTGCTGAACCTGCTGTTTGCCGGCATGGCCCTTGCCGACGGCGGCACGCTTGATCTGAAGCGCGGTGTATTCGGCGATGTCGAGCATCTGGTTGGCGCCGGCGAGTATCGCCGCGCCACGCGCCTGCCCGAGTTTGAGCGCGGAATCCGCGTTTTTTGCCATGAATACCTTTTCAATGGCCAGCACCGTCGGTTGATAGGTCCGGATGATCTCAGCCACGCCGTCGTACACCGTCTTGAGCCGGCCGGCGAGATCAGCCTTGGGCACCCGCACGCAGCCGCTGGCAATGTATTCGATCCGGCCGTTGCGTAACACCTGCACCACACCGAAGCCGGTAATGCGGGAGCCGGGATCGATGCCGAGCACCCGCATCAGCTCGCCTGCTTGAGAAGCGCGTCTGGACAATTCTGCCAGGAGCAGAATTGGACGCACGCAGTGCGCCCGCCAGGGCGCGCGCCAAGGATGGCGCGCGTCAAAATCGGCATTGGCAAAGTCATCCCAAAGAGGTAACTCATCAACTTGCCTGTTTGAGTAATTCGTCTGGAAAATCCGCATTCGAATACACGCTCTGCACATCATCCAGATCATCCAGCGCTTCCAGGAGCTTGAGCAGTTTTTCCGCGTCCTCGCCCATGACAGGCGTGGAGGTGGTGGCGCGCCGTTGTATCTCGGCCTCCTCGGGTTTGAGGCCACGCTTCCCCATGGCCTCGAGCACGGCATGAAACGCCTCCGGTGTAGTCAGGACTTCAATCAAGCCGTCCTTGTCCGCGACCACGTCCTCGGCCCCGGCCTCGAGTGCGGCCTCCATGATCTTGTCTTCATTCATGCCCGCAGGATAGTTAAGCACACCGGTTCTAGTGAAAAGGAAGGCTACCGAACCGTCCTGGCCCAGATTGCCCCCATGCTTGGAAAAGGCATGGCGCACGTCGCCCACCGTGCGGGTGCGGTTGTCGGTGGTACATTCGATCATGATCGCGACCCCGGCCGGGCCATAGCCTTCATAATGCACTTCCTCGTATTGTGCACCTTCGAGTTCGCCGGTGCCGCGCTTGATGGCGCGCTCGATGGTGTCCTTGGTCATGTTCTGATCCAGGGCCTTGTCGATGGCCGTGCGCAGGCGCGGGTTCAGCCTGGGATCGCCACCTCCGCCCATGCGCGCGGCGATGGTGATTTCGCGGATCAGCTTGGTGAAAATCTTTCCCTTTCTAGCATCCTGGACGCCTTTGCGGTGCTTGATATTGGCCCATTTTGAATGGCCGGCCATGCGATTTCCTAATGGTTTTGGCTGGTTTTAGCGGTCTTTCCCACTGCGGTGCACAGTTTAACACCGCCGCCCGCCCAGCCCCAACCCACAATTACATGTAGGATGGGTGAAACCCATCACCCCTGTTCTAACAGCGAGGCCAAACTCCTTAATCACGTCTTCGACGGATGTGATCCGGTTCGCTTCGTTGTCCGCCAGGCCTTTTTCGATCCAGCAACGGACAGCCCCTTGCCGCGCTTGAT
>MFTB01000051.1 GCA_001785195.1 Candidatus Muproteobacteria bacterium RIFCSPHIGHO2_12_FULL_60_33 | reverse complement strand
GCCCCGAGTTGCTGGCCGAGGCGGTTTACGGACTGCCGGAAGTGAACCGCGCGACAATCAAGAAAGCCCGGCTGGTGGCCAATCCCGGTTGCTATCCGACCGCGGTGCAACTGGGTTTTCTCCCGCTGCTGGAAAATAATCTGGTGGACGCGCAGCATCTGATCGCCGATGCCAAATCCGGTGTCAGCGGCGCGGGCCGCAAGGCCGGGGTGCACACGCTGTTTTCCGAGGCGGCGGATTCGATGAAGGCCTATGCCGTCACCGGTCATCGCCACTGGCCGGAGATTCGCCAGGGCCTCGATGCGGTGCATGGGAAACCCGTGGGGCTGACCTTTGTGCCGCATCTTACGCCCATGATCCGCGGTATCCACGCCACGCTTTATGCCCGGCTCACCCGGCCGGGCGCGGATCTGCAGGCGGTGTACGAAAAGCGTTATGCCAACGAGCCGTTCGTGGATGTCATGCCGGCCGGCAGTCATCCCGAGACGCGCTCGGTGCGTGCCTCCAATGTCTGCCGTATCGCGGTGCATCAACCCCAGGGCGGCGACACGGTCGTGGTGCTGTCCGTCATCGATAATCTGGTCAAGGGCGCCGCCGGTCAGGCGGTCCAGAACATGAACATCCTGTTCGGCCTGGATGAACGCACCGGCCTCCGTCAGGCGGGCGTTCTGCCCTGATGAGATTTGGGCTTTCAACCGGCGGCTGATGCGGCTATATTTCGGCATGTCCCGCAGGCCTACCTCATGATCGATCTCAATAAACCCGGTGAACTGGTCATCAAGCAGCGCTATTCACCGCGCATCAAACTCCTGCTGGCGGTGATTCTGACGCTGGCGCTCCTGGCTTCCGCGGGATTTATTTACAATTACGGACTCAACCGCGCCGGGTTTGAACGCCAGTCGGCGCAGCAGACAGAGCAGACCTTGCAGGACGAGATGCGCAAGCTGCGCGATGAAAATCAGGGGTTCCAGGAATCCCTCGCGCGCGCGCAACGCACCATCCAGATGGACCAGGCGGCCTACCAGGACCTCGACAAGTCGCTCAAGGCCTCGGCGCAGGAGATCGTGAAACTGCGGGAAGAGCTTGATTTCTACCGTAACATCATCTCGCCGGCCGACAAGAAAAGCGGTCTGCGCATCCAGAACCTCTACATCGAACCGGCCGGCGGCGCCAATCAATATCGTTACAAGCTGGTGCTGATCCAGGCGCTGAAGCACGAGAGCGTCATTCAGGGCCGGGCGATTCTGGAGATCAGCGGCATGCAGGTGGGGGAGGATACGTTGCTGCGATTCCCGGCCACGAACGAGCGCCCGATTATGGTGAATTTCAAGTATTTTCAGGATATCGAGGGCAAGCTGGAATTGCCTAGGAATTTCCAGCCCAAGCGCATCAAGGTCTATATCACGACTTCCGGCGGGACTTCCATGGCAGAGGCGACCTACGCCTGGCCGCTGGGGTAGAATCCTGACTTTCGGGTTTTATTGCCGTGGTCCTGTCACACCATGCTCCCGGTTGCCGGGGCGACTACAATTTGAACATGGAGGATATGCCAATGCTGAATGCGCTGGGAAAGAAGTCGACCGAGAAACCGTGCAATACCATCGACACGCTGGTCGGCGTGAAAACCGATTTGAAGGGCGATATCGTGTTTTCAGGCGGCCTGCGTGTTGACGGAAAAGTCCGCGGCAACATCACGGCCAAGGGCGAGGGCAATAGCACCTTGGTGCTGAGCGAGCATGCCGCCGTGATTGGTAATGTGACGGCGCCGCATATCATTACCAACGGGTCGATCAAGGGAAACGTCCGCGCCGCCGAGCGCATTGAGCTTCAGTCGAAGGCGGAGATATCCGGGGACGTATATTACAAGGTCATTGAAATGTCCCTGGGGGCGGTGGTCAACGGTAATCTGGTGCGGGAGACGGTTGAAACCGGCCGCGACAACACCAATAAAGGAACCGTAACCAGGCTGAAATCAGCGGGGGAAGGCGGTTTGGATAATGAAGACTAGCAATTCTTGACCCGCCGGGTCAGGAATAGGATAATGGATTTATTGAAAGTGACTGTAATTTGTGGAGGTTCAAATGAGTGCTGCCATGCCTGAAATGCCGTCCCCCCTGTTGTTTACCGACAGCGCGGCTAAGAAGGTGCAAGACTTGATCGAAGAGGAAAAGAATCCGGCGCTGATGTTGCGGGTGTTTGTCTCCGGCGGCGGGTGCTCGGGCTTCCAATACGGTTTTACGTTCGAAGAGAACGCCAACGAAGACGATACGCGCGTGGTGAAAAACGGCGTCACGCTGCTGATCGATCCGCTCAGCTTCCAGTACCTGGCCGGCGCTGAAATCGATTTCCAGGAGGGCGTACAGGGCGCGCAATTCGTGATCAAGAATCCCAACGCCAAGACGACCTGCGGCTGCGGTTCTTCTTTCAACACCTGACAACCGGCAGAGAAAAGAACAAAGAGGAAAGAGAAAATCTTTGGTTTTTTTGTGAAAGGGCGCGGCATGCGCCCTTTTTCTTTTCTCTTTGCTCTTTTCTCTAAGCCTTATAAATCCCGCCCAATATCACCGGCCTCCGTGCTCCGGTAACGGAAGGAAGGTTTCCGGGCATCCCCTCCAGCGTCTGATGCGCAAGCCAGGCAAAGGCCGCCGCTTCCACCCAGTCCGGAGACATGCCAAGGGCGTCGGTGGTGGCGACCGTCATGCCGGACATGTTCCCCGCCAGCGCCGACATCAACTCACGGTTGTGCGCACCGCCGCCGCAGACATAGGCCTCCTGCGTCTGCGGCAGAAACCCGCGGATCGCCTGGGCGATGGTCTGCGCCGTAAGCTGGATGAGGGTTGCCTGCACGTCGGCCGCGGACGGCGGTGTAGCAAGTTTTTTCAGATGAGTTTGCAGCCATTCCATGTTGAAGTGTTCGCGCCCCGTGCTCTTGGGGGGCGAAGCCGTGAAATACGGATCCGCCAGGAGTTCCCCCAGCAGTTCCTGGGCGGCACGGCCGGAGGCGGCCCATTGTCCGGCCTCATCGTGCGCGCGCGCGTGGTGATGGCCGATCCAACGATCGAGCAAGGTATTGCCCGGGCCAGTGTCGAATCCCATCACCGGCTGCGATGCATCGGCCGGCAGGCAGGTCACGTTGGCGATCCCGCCGATATTGATGATGGCGCGGTTGCGCCGGGAGGAATGAAACATCTGGTGGTGAAACGCCGGCACCAGCGGCGCGCCCTGGCCGCCGGCGGCCATGTCGCGTGCGCGGAAATCCGCCACGGTGGTGATGCCGGTGCGCTCGGCAATTACGGAAGGATTACCGATCTGGAGCGTGAAGGGGTGGGCCGCACGCGGCCGGTGCCGCAGCGTCTGACCATGGCTGCCAATGGCACGGATGTTTTTATTGGCGAGCCCCGCCTTTTTGATCACGGCATTCGCGGCCTCGGCGAAGAGCTCGCCCAGCGCCATGTCGAGTTCCCCCAGCCGTTCGATTTCATTGGGGCCATCGCGCATCAGGGCCTGAATCTCGCCACGGGTCGCGGCAGCGATCGGATGGGCGTGGGTGGCGACCAGAACGGGCCGGCTTCCCGCGGAGAGGGAAACCAGCGCGGCATCGATGCCATCCACGCTGGTTCCCGACATCAACCCGATGTAATGCATAACAACAGTGTCAAGTAGCAAGTATCAAGTAGCAAGTGGTTTTTCTTGTCATTCATTGCTTGCCACTTGCCACTTGAAAATTGTGACCGATGACATCCAGGCGTGCGGTCCAGTTATTGGCGAGTCGTGCAAACTCGTCGCGGTTTTGCGAGGCAATTTTTCCGCCGCCCGTGAACTTGAAAGTCAGAGGATTGCGGTGTGCCCCGTTGACCTGAAACTCGTAATGCAGGTGGGGGCCGCTGGCGAGGCCCGTGGCGCCGACATAGCCGATGGTCCGGCCCTGGTCCACGAAACTGCCAACGCGGAGATCGGAATGGAACCGCGAGAGGTGCGCGTAGACCGTGCTGTACGTGGCATTATGGCGGATGACGATGCGCTTGCCGTAACCGCTATTCCAGCCGATCGACAGGACGCGCCCGCTGGCGGTGGCGCGCACCAGCGTGCCGACGGGGGCGGCATAGTCCACGCCCTTGTGCGCCCGCCAGGCCTTGAGGATGGGGTGATAACGCCCGCTCGTGAAGCGTGAGGTGATGCGGCTGAATACCACCGGTGTGCGCAGGAACGGCCGGCGCACGCCCGTGCCATCGGGCGCGTAATAAGACGTATAACCATTGGCGTCACGAAAGGCGATGGCGCGGAACACATGACCCTGGTTGACGAACTCGGCAGCCAGAATCGCCCCGTCAGTGACTTTTTGCCCGCGCCAGAATTTTTCCTCGTGAATGACGGAAAAACTGTCGCCGCGGCGCAGATCGAGGGCAAAGTCGATGTCCCAGCCGAAGATTTCCACCAGCTTCATGATCAGGGCATCCGAAAGCCCGGCATCCTGGCCGTCCTCGAACAGCGAGGACTCGATGGTGCCGGAGACATGGGCCACGCGCGTTTCGAAGGTGCGTTGTTCCTTGGTGAGCTCAAAGTGGTCCGCGTGGCGCACCAGATGAAATGCCTCGCCAGGATCGGTTTCATAAACGAGTTCCTGCAGCGGTCCACCGGCCTCGGCGCGCAAACGCAGTCTCTGTCCCGGATACAGCTGGCGGAAAACACGGGCATCGGGATTGGACTGAATCAGACGGTGAACATCGCTGCTGTCATGGCCTGCGCGCTTCAGGATATCCGAGAGCGTGTCGCCTTTGCGGATTGTGACCTCGGTCCATCGCTCGCGGTCAGGTGTTGTCGGGGGCGCATCCGTCTCGGCGGATGATTCTGTCGCCAGATTGGCGTTGGCCGGAAGACTGGTTTCGCCCAATTGAACCGTTTGTGGCGGCGTGGAAGGAGCCAGCGCATTCGCCGGCAGCGAGTCGCTTCCGCGCGGTATGATGGCCGCGATCGTGACCGAGGTCAGGAAAATCGCGAGCCCCAGCAGCCACACGCCACGCCCTGAAAAGCGGTGGGCATGAGCCTTACCTGAAAGGGGAAACGCGGAGGCAATTTTTTTAAGTAATCCTTTGGGCAAGGGAGACGCTTCCTTAATAAAAAGCCGTACGTCAAAGTTTAGACCATTTGATTATGACAAGACGAACGAAGCAGGGCTCCATTGATATCGTGGGCGGGGCTGTTGCTTGCCGACATGCCATGACGGGACGCCTATGGTACGCTTGGCGGCGCCCGGGATCACCTGCCTTTCAGGAACATTCATGACACAAGCCACCGAAGCGCTGCACCTCATCAAGCGCGGTACCGAAGAAATTCTGCTTGAGGCGGAGCTCGCCGAACGACTCCGCACCGGGAAGCGGTTGCGCGTGAAGGCCGGATTCGACCCGACTGCCCCCGACCTGCATCTGGGGCACACCGTTCTCATCAACAAGCTGCGCCAGTTCCAGGATCTCGGGCATGAGGTCCTGTTTCTGATCGGTGATTTCACCGGCATGATCGGCGACCCGGCGGGCAAGAACAGCACGCGTCCGCCGCTGTCGCGCGACGAGGTGATCGAAAACGCGCGTACCTATGAAAGCCAGATTTACAAGATCCTGGATCCGGAAAAAACCCTGGTAATGTTCAATTCCAGCTGGATGGGCGAGATGCGCGCCGCTGACCTGATCCAGCTGGCCGCCACGCACACGGTGGCACGCATGCTCGAGCGCGATGACTTCAGCAAGCGCTACAAGTCCGGCCAGCCGATCGCCATCCATGAATTTCTCTATCCTCTCATTCAGGGTTATGACTCGGTGGCGATGCGCGCGGATGTCGAACTGGGCGGCACCGACCAGAAATTCAATTTGCTGGTCGGACGCGAGCTGCAGAAGCTCAAGGGACAAGCGCCTCAGGTCGTGATCACGATGCCGTTGCTCGAAGGCACCGACGGCGTGAACAAGATGTCGAAGTCGTTCGGTAACTATATTGGCATCGATGAGCCGGCAGATGAAATGTTCGGCAAGCTCATGTCGATCTCCGATACCTTGATGTGGCGTTATTTTGATTTGCTCTCGTTCGAGCACCCCGACAAGATTGCCTTGATGAAGCGCAGTGTCGAAGCAGGAGCCAATCCGCGCGACATTAAATTCGAACTGGCCAAGGAAATCGTCAGCCGTTTTCATGGCGGATCGAAAGCGGGCTACGATGCGATGCAAAACTTTATCGCGCGCTTCCAGCAGCGGGAGATGCCAACGGACATTTCAGAAATCGAACTGGCCGGCAACGGCAAGGGACTCGCTCTGTCCCGGATTCTCAAGGAAGCGGGCCTTACGGCCAGTACCTCCGAGGCCATGCGTCTCATCAAGCAGGGG
>MFTB01000050.1:8312-8863 GCA_001785195.1 Candidatus Muproteobacteria bacterium RIFCSPHIGHO2_12_FULL_60_33 | reverse complement strand
TGGTGTAGGCCGGCAGCACGCGCTTGTACGTTTGGCCGATATTGGGGCCGCTGGTGGGGCTGCGCCCGCACGCAGTGGTGTTGTCGAACTGGTTGGTGTAGTAGAGGTTGGACGAGAGCGCGGTCCACGGTGCGACCGGTGCGTTGCCGCCCGTGCCCTTGAACAGTTCCTCGAAGCGCGCCGCGCCGTAGAGGAAATCCCAGTTGCCGGGCGTGTAGGCGTCGAAGCCGAACATGTTCAGGACATCGACCATGGCCTGGCCGCTCGTGAACAGGGCCTCGCCGGAGCCCTGCAGGGTATCGCCGGTGTTGATGGTCAACGATTGGCCCAGGCTGTCGTCGCGGATCTTCTTGATCTCGGTGTACATGCGCGCCAGACCGCCTTCCATCTGGCCGGTCGTGTCGCTGCGTACATTGGCGCGCGGTACCAGATGGCCGTGAATGTCGCCGATGTGGATCAGCGTAAGGTTGCCGCTGCCGGCGCTCGCCAGGGATGACGCGGTCGCCATGGCGAGACTGAGCAGCACAGTGGCTGCTTTAAGGTGTAGCCTA
>MFTB01000050.1:0-8296 GCA_001785195.1 Candidatus Muproteobacteria bacterium RIFCSPHIGHO2_12_FULL_60_33 | reverse complement strand
GGTCGCCATGGCGAGACTGAGCAGCACAGTGGCTGCTTTAAGGTGTAGCCTATTCATTTGGGATAGCTCCTCCAGTTGTTGTGGTAGTGAAGAATCTCCGGGTGATGTGTCGCGCTACGATGGTCACCCCCGCGTTGCGAATATTAGCCACGGGAAGCGGGTCTCCGCTTAACGACTATCTAGTGACGCAGCCGCTCTGGTTTTAATTCCCTCTTCGAAAAAAAATGAGGGTGAGTTTCCGCGCAAGTCGTGTCAGCGCATGCTGATGTCGGAGATTCGGAGATGGGGTGGAATAATTTAGGCGGTTGAAACGTCTTGCGGAACTATTAAGATAAGACTGGTCGATCCAGAACTACTTCCACCATAATGACAGATACGGCAGATAGGTCACCAGGGCCAGCCAGATCAGCATGATAAGCAGGAAAGGCAGGGAGGCGCGAAACAGGTTCAGCATGGGCTCACGGAAGCGCTGACTGGCGAGGAAAAGATTAATGCCGACCGGTGGGGTGAGGTAGCCTATCTCGAGATTGGCCAGAAATATAATGCCCAAGTGCACGGGATCAACGCCGAAACGCTGCGCTAGCGGCAGAATAAGCGGCACGATAACCATGGTGGCGGAGAAAATGTCCATGACGCAACCGATAGCCAGAAGAAAAACATTCAGCAGCAGCAGAAATTGCAGTTGGCTCTGCACATCCTGCTCAAGTATCGCCAGGATCTTCATGGGTAACTGGGCGTCGATCATGAGATTTGTCAGGCCGAGTGCGATTCCGAGAATGATCAGCAGGCTGCCCACCAACACGCAGGTTTCACGGAATATCTCGTGATACAAGGCACGCGTATTCAATCGACGGTGTATCACGCTCTCCAGCAACAGGGCATAAGCCGCGGAGCACGACGCCGCTTCCGTCACTGTTAAATAGCCTCCGAGCAATCCGGCGATGATGCCGACGGGCAGAAGGATGTCCCAGAATCCGTCTTTTGCCGCGGAGACAAAAGCCGCGAACAAAAAAGGATGACGCGCAATACCGACCCGTCGGGAAGTCACCGTGGCGTAAACCGCCAGCATGACGAGCAATATCGTCCCAGGCACCAAGCCTGCGGTGAAGAGCTGCTCGATGCTGACGCCCGCGACGATCCCGTACAGGAGTACGGCCAAGCTGGGGGGGAACAACAGGCCGAGCGACCCGGAGGAAGTCAGCAGGCCGAGCGAGAAACGCTTCGAATAGTTTTCTCCCACCAGCATGGGATAGAGCAATCCGCCGAGCGCCAGAATGGTGACGCCGGAAGCGCCGGAGAACGCGGTGAAGAAGGCGCAGGACATCAGCGCTACGATCGCCAGCCCGCCCGGCATCCAGCCGAAGCCCGTGTTGAACAGTTGCACCAGCCGTTGTGGCGCGCCACCGCGAGCAAGTGTCACACCCGCCAGGGTGAAAAGTGGAATCGCTATGAGGTTGGGCGAGGATGTGAGTCGTAACATCTCTATCAATAGAACGGCTGGATCGAGACCGGCTGCGTAGGTGGCAATCAGGCTGCCAGCGCCCAATACCACAAACAGCGGCACACCGAGCGCGGCGATCAGGACGAGGAATACGATAATCGCGATTGTCATGCTTTTCGCTCGCGTGAGCGTGGCCCGATGACAAAGCGCAATGCGAAATGAAGGCTCAGGAGAAAGAAACTCAGCGGAATGACAATGCCGAGGATGGTGATCCATTTCTCACCGGGCGGGACATTGATCCATTCCTGATGCCAGAATCGCACTGCCGCCAAGGTGATGACGGCGCAGACGACGGCGGAAAACAGAAATATCGGCCGTTCCAGGCGGCGTCGCCAGATTTCAGGCAACCAGATGGAAATGATTTCCACCTTGATGTGCCGTTCGCGCACGGCCACCACCGCCCCGATGAAGCTCACCCACAGCACCAGGTAGCGGATCAGGATGTCGGCGCCGGGAATCGACGCGTGAAACAGGTTTCGCAGGATGATTTCGGCCAGAGACAAACCCAGCATCAACACCAGGCCGGAAATGGCAAGAGTGCTTTCTACACGCGTGAAATAAAACTCGAGCTTGGCCTTCCAGGAGCGGTTTCGGACGTAATGTTCAGTCTTTTCGATCACTTCTTCCCTTTCCGCAAGCGGTATTCTTCGAGATCCTGGCGTGTACGGGCATACAGTTCGCCCGGGATATAGCCGTCCTTCGCCAGCGCCGCGGCCGCGCGATCACGCAGATCGTAGAGGACGGCGTCACTGTCTTTCCACTCGTTCGTGAACGTTACGCCGTGCTGTTTCAGCACCTTGAGGCTTTTCTCGTTGTCCCGCCGTGTTTCGACGAGCAAGCGGTTGCCGGCTTCCTCGCCGGTCTGGCGCAGCAGTTTCTGGAGGTCTTGGGGCAGGTCGTCGAAGAATTTGCGCGACACCAGCAGGCCGCCGATGCCATCCATCACTGGAATGCTGGTCATATAGGGCGTCTTGCTAAACCATTGCAGCGCGATCGCCCCGAGCGGCGGCGCGATCGTGGTGTCGATCAGGCCGGTGGAGAGGCTGGTGAAGACCTCCGTGATCGCCAGCGGGACGGGCGAAATGTCGCTGGCCTTGAAGAAGGCGGTGCCCAACGGATCGCCTTGCCACAACCAGATGCGCCTTTTCCTCATATCTTCGAGGGAATAAATGGGTTCCTGGGAGAAGAGCTGGATAAAACCGACTTCCATCCAGCCGAGCAACTCGAAGCCGTTCTTGCGGAATCCCTCGCGGATTTCCGGCATGAGCCGGGCGCGGACATGGTCAACCTCATCGTAACTGCGAAACAGGAACGGGATTTCCAGAACGCGTACCGGAGAATAGATATATCCGATGCCATGCCCGGTCATCGCGCCGCCGTGCAACTGACCGAAGCGGATCTTGCGCAGGACATCGGGTTCATCGCCGGAGACACCGCCGGGATAAAGTTTGAACCTGAGCCGACCCTGGCTTTCTTTTTCCACCTTTTTCGCCCAGTCGTCGATGATGTTCATCCAGGTGGAACCCTGCGGTGCCAGGGTGGCGAACTTGAGCACGTAGGCATCTCCCGCCTGCGTGGCGGGAAGGAAAAAAATCAGTAAAAGCAGGGCGTAGAGTTTTTTCAAAACCATTCCTCTTCTTTGGTGAGCAGTTGTTTGGCTTTTTGTCGGGCAATGGCATTGGCCAGCGCCATTTCCGGATAAATATCGGGCGGGGCATTGACGACGGCCGTCAGCCGTTCGTGGAACTGATTGCGGTCGAGTTGCTGACGCGCGAGATACTGTGCCCGCAGCATGTCGGTCAGCAGCAGTCCCCCCTGGGTCACGGCGCGCGCTTTCTCGAAATGCCGGGCGGAGCGATTGAAGTCGCCGCCCAGCATGGGAGGTTTGGCGCCGTAGTACACGCCGAAAAACAGGTGCGGGCCACCGTGGTAATAATTTTCGTCGAGTTCGAGCACGCGCGCCATGAGCGCCGCCGCCTGGCCCATCTCGGCGATGCGCGCCGGGTCGTCGCGGTTCATGTCGATCCATTTGGCCCAGCAGGAGGCGGACCAGAAGAGGGCGGGCACGGCGCTGCGGCCGAACGCGGCCAGCTCGCGCTCCAGCTCTTTTTGAGGCAGGGTGGCGATGTCGGCGGAAAATCCCACGACCGCGAGTGCCCGCAGGGCGTGCTCCAGGCCGCGGCGATACAGTTCGGAGGCGCGCCGGTTGTCCTCGTCTTCGATGAAACCATAGGCGTAACCGTAAAATCCCTGGGCCGCCTGCAGCCGCAGTTCAGCGTTGTCCGGGAGTTCCAGGATCAGCCCTTCGATGAGTTTGAGATTGGCCGGAATGGCGGCACGGGCCAGTTCCAGGTCGGTTTCGCGATTCATCGCGATGTTGCCGCTATCCAGAATGGACAGCGACGAACGCGCCACCATCTGGCCCATGGAGCAGGCATTCAGTACCAGGCCACAGAGGACGATCGATACGCCTCTTATTACTAGATGAGGGAATAAGGCAGGCCGCGTTGGCGCAAGAGCGGAGAGGGGCCTGATTTCGACCTGCATGGTTTGGTGCACCCCGATAATATTGTATGCTTCGGTCAGCTTATCCTTAGGGTCGGGTCAGGCGCAAGAAGCAAAAGGTTACTCAAGAAGCCCTACTCGCTACGCTCGTTCGTCTTGTCTTTCATAATTATGCCGGTTAACAGCAAAGACATTCTTGGTTTCGACGGGCCGCTCGCCGGGCGGCTGGAAGGGTTCACCCCGCGTCGCGCGCAGCAGGAAATGGCCGCGCGCATCGAGCAGGCGCTGGCGGATTATGCCGTCTTTATCGCTGAATCGGGCACCGGCACCGGCAAGACCTTTGCGTATCTGGTACCGGCGCTGCTGTCCGGCAAAAAAATCCTGATCTCGACCGGCACGCGTCATCTTCAGGACCAGTTGTATCACCGCGACTTTCCCATTGTGCGCGACGCCGTCGCGGTGCCGGTCACGTCGGCCCTGCTCAAGGGCCGGTCCAATTATTTGTGCCGCCATCGCCTTGAGCGGGCGGAAACGGAAGGACGCTTGGGCGGCCGGCGCGAGCGGTCGAATCTGGCGCTGATCCGGGAGTGGAGCGGACGCACGCAACGCGGCGACATCGCCGAGATGAATCGTATCTCCGAGGATTCCGATCTGTGGCTGCAGGTGACTTCCACCGCGGACAATTGTCTCGGCAGCGGCTGTTCCCATTACGACGAATGCTTCGTCAATCGCGCGCGGCGCGAGGCGTTGGCCGCCGACGTGGTGGTTGTGAATCATCATCTGTTCTTCGCCGACCTGGCCTTGCGCGAGGAGGGGTTCGGCCAATTGCTGCCCGGCGTGGAGGCGGTCATCTTCGACGAGGCGCATCAGTTGCCGGAAGTGGCGTCGAACTTTCTCGGGCTTTCGCTCAGCAGCCATCAGCTCGCCAGCCTGTGCCGCGATGCCATTGCCGAGGACTTGAAGGAACACAGCGGTGTTGCCGGGCTGCCGCCCGCCACGCAGTTGCTCGAAAAGGCGCTCGCCGATTTTCGTCTGGCGTTTGGCGTGGAGCCGCGCCGTACAGGGATGTACCAGTGTCGCGAGAGACAGGATGTCGAGAGCGACCGCCGCGATGCCTGGGACAAGCTGGAAAATGCCAAAGTGGTTCATGCAGCACTGGCGGAGCTGAAATCACGGTTGACGGATCTTTCCGCGGTGCTCGATATCGCCGCTGGAAAAGGCCAGGGACTGGCCAACTGCGCGCGTCGAGCCTCGGATCTGTTGGACCGGTTGATGATGATCAGCGAGAGTCCGCCGTCTGAGTATGTTGCCTGGTTCGAAACCACGGCGCGAACCTTTACGCTGTATCTAACCCCGCTCGATATTGCTGCTTCATTCCGCCAGCATACCGGCAACGGAAAGAAGGCCTGGATATTTACTTCCGCTACCCTCGCGATCAAAAAAAGCTTTGCGCACTTTCAGGCGCGACTGGGTCTGGAACAGGCGGAGACGGGACTGTGGGACAGCCCCTTCGATTATGTACAACAGACTCTTTTATATATTCCGCCCGGCTTGCCCGCGCCGTCGGCGCCGGATTATACGGATCGTGTGCTGGATGCGGCGCTGCCGGTACTGCGGGCCAGTCGCGGCCGTGCATTTATTCTTTTCACCAGTCACCGCGCCCTCAAGGTGGCTGCGACACGATTGCGTGACACGCTGGATTATCCCCTGCTGGTACAGGGTGATGCGCCGCGTTCGGAATTGCTCCGGCGTTTCCGCGACATGGGCAATGCCGTGCTGCTCGGCACCAGCAGTTTCTGGGAAGGCGTGGACGTGCGCGGCGAGGCGCTGTCCTGCGTCATCATCGACAAGCTCCCGTTCGCCTCGCCCGACGATCCGGTGTTGCAGGCGCGTGCGGCGGCGATGGAGCAGTCCGGACGCAGTTCCTTCACCGAATATCAGTTGCCGGAAGCCGTCATCACGCTGAAGCAAGGCGTCGGTCGCCTGATTCGCGATGAAAGCGACCATGGTGTGCTGGTGCTGTGCGACCCGCGCCTGCTGAGCAAGGGCTATGGCAAAATTTTTCTCGCCAGCCTGCCGCCGATGCCGTTGAGCCGGACGCTGCAAGATGTCGAAGCATTCTTCGCGCGTGACAATCTCGCCCGCCAAGTGCTGCGCGAGGCCTCACCCGCATGACGCCGTGCGTCTGTCCATGATCGCGCTGCGAAAGCTTGCGCGTTTCCTCGCCTTCGGATTCGGCGCTGGCAAGGCGCCGGTGGCGCCGGGCACCTTCGGCACGCTGGTTGGAATTCCTGCCTATCTGTTGCTGCAACCTTTATCAGCGCTGACCTACGCCGTTACTGTGTTGGCGCTGTTCGCATTGGGCGTGTGGCTGTGCCAGGTGACGGAACGGGACCTCGGTGTGCACGATCATCCCGGCATCGTGTGGGATGAAATCGTCGGATACCTTATTACCATGTTCATGGCCCCGAGCGGATGGGTGTGGATCGCGATGGGATTTTTTCTGTTCCGGCTGTTCGATATCTGGAAGCCGTTTCCCATCCGTCAGATCGAACGCCGGATTCAGGGTGGATTTGGCAACATGTTCGATGACGCCCTCGCGGGTTTTTATGCCTTGGCGGTTATGCAAGCCGTGGCGTATCTGTTTAACACCCCGAACGCGCCATGGATGTCCTGATTATTTATCTGCTGGTCGGCGCGTTCGCCGGCCTGATCGCCGGCCTGCTCGGCGTCGGCGGCGGGCTCATTATCGTCCCGGTGCTGGTGTTTGTTTTTCAGGGGCAGGGTGTCGATTCAAGCCTGATCGTGCATCTGGCGATCGGCACCTCGCTGGCGACCATCGCCATCACCTCGATTTCCTCCATGCGTGCGCATCACCGGCACGGCGCTGTGCAATGGCCGGTGTTCCGCCGGCTCGCGCCTGGCATTGTGGTCGGCGCACTCGTGGGCGCGATCATCGCTGATTTCATGCCCACGACAGCGATGCGCCTGTGGTTCGGCATTTTCGAGCTGCTGGTGGCGGCGCAGATCGGGTTCAATCTCATGGTCGCGCCGCGTGGTCACTTGCCCGGGACTCTGGGCACGAACATCGCCGGTGGTGTGATCGGCGCGGTGTCGGCGGCGTTGGGCATCGGCGGCGGCACCCTGACCACCCCATTCCTGGTTTGGTGCAACATCTCCCTGCGTCAGGCGGTGGCCACTTCAAGCGCGTGTGGGCTGCCCATCGCCGGCGCCGGCGCCGCCGGCTTCGTCGCCACCGGCTGGAATGAAAGCGGTCTTCCCGTATGGAGCAGCGGATATCTTTATTGGCCGGCGTTCGCCGGCATCGCGGTTTCCAGCTTGTTGTTTGCCCCTCTCGGTGCGAAGCTCACGCACACCCTGCCGGTCGTCGTGCTGCGCCGGTTCTTTGCCGTGTTCCTGGTGGTACTCGGCGTGCGTATGCTGATCGGCTAGAAGCTAT
The DNA here is from genome assembly GCA_001785195.1 of Candidatus Muproteobacteria bacterium RIFCSPHIGHO2_12_FULL_60_33. Taxonomy (GTDB): domain Bacteria; phylum Pseudomonadota; class Gammaproteobacteria; order Acidiferrobacterales; family Sulfurifustaceae; genus Sulfuricaulis. The sequence goes on along the minus strand of MFTB01000050.1, from coordinate 830 downwards.
CTCAAAACCTGCTGCGCGTCCGTGATCCGGGCTCGGGCGGTGCTCGGAATCCTCATGGACTGTCGTGTCCACTCCGGTTCCTGCGCTCCGTCCTCACCCGGCTGACGGCCGCTCGCGACGTTTTTGAGATGGCTTCTGGTGCGTATCTGCGTTTCAGGTATTTTGAAAGATCTTCCGGCCACTCTGTCGCCGCGATCGATACCGCGTTATCCTTGTGTGCATGGAACTCGAAACGCTGGCACGTGCCGTCAGTCAGGAGCTGAAACGCCAGGGTTTGATGCTGGTCACGGCCGAATCCTGCACCGGCGGCTGGGTAGCGCAGATGATCACGTCCGTGGCGGGCAGCTCCGAGTGGTTCGAACGCGGTTTTGTTGCCTACACCAATCTGGCCAAGCGCGAAATGCTGGGTGTGAAGACCACCATTCTCTCGCGCTACGGCGCGGTGAGTGAGCAAACCGCGCGCGCCATGGCCGAGAGCGCGCTTACCCATTCCCACGCCCAGGTGGCTATCGCCATTACCGGCATCGCCGGCCCCAGCGGCGGCACGCCGGAGAAGCCGGTCGGCACGGTCTGTTTCGCCTGGGCCGCGAAGAAACGCGACACCATTAGCCGCAAGCATGTCTTCTCCGGTGACCGTGAGGCCGTGCGAAGACAGGCAGTAGTTGCAGCGCTTCAGGGATTGCTTAACTATCTGAATCCCTAACGGGTTACGTAAGCCATCCCTGAGCGCTTTCTGGATGTTTCTCCCCGTCGGCTGATTTTACAGTTTACGTGGCATGGCGTTCCGCCAGGCCGTAATCCGACGCGCGGGTCTTCAGGAGCTTCAAGTT
>MFTB01000049.1:6403-12978 GCA_001785195.1 Candidatus Muproteobacteria bacterium RIFCSPHIGHO2_12_FULL_60_33 | reverse complement strand
CGGCTCTGGCCAGGCTTGAGCGCGAAGAAAGACTCGACACCGTTTCGATTACGAAGGCGGCGCGGCGGCTCAAGCAGATGCAGCGGCTCTGGCAGGAAGTTCAGCCGCTGGAGACATTGCGCGATATCGCCATGCGCCTGTTACGCGTGCATCCCTTGCATGCCGCCGACTCGCTTCAATTGGCGGCGGCGATTGTGGCGAGCGAGCATCGCCCCTCCACGATGGACTTTGTTTGTCTTGATGCGCGGTTGGCCCTTGCCGCCCAGCGCGAAGGCTTTAACGTGATCGGCGGGTGAGGGCCGGGACAAGACGCTCAACTAACGCCTGACAAAATGAGAATACGATGTAGGGTGAAGCGGAGTTTTGATGCGCGCCATCCCTGGCACGCACCCCTGTGGGGCGCGCTGAAGCGCGTCCAATTTCGCTCCCGGCGAAATTGTCGTGAACACATGTTTATGAAGGATAAGACGAGCGGAGCAGGGCTACTTTAATGTGTTCACGCCGCCGAACGGGTGCAACGGGTTTTGTTGCACCTTGGGCTGCAAGTCCCACGCACCATTTAAAAACCGGTGCGCAGGGCGCACCCTGCCGTCTCGACATCAGGCACAAGGTCATCTTGTTAGTGTTCTTAATCAAAAGGAATGATTCATATCGGACCATGAACGGATGAAAGAAATTCTCTGGCTCTTCCGCTCGCGCGCCTCCGCTTTTGCGCATGACTTCCTCATGGTGCCCATTGCCTGGTTCGGGGCATACTGGCTGCGATTCAATCTTGATTCCTTCCCGCCGGGTTTTTTTGATCAGGCGCTGACGCTGCTGCCGGTCATCTGGATAGCACAGGGCGGGATGTTCTGGTATTTCGGGCTCTATCGCGGCATCTGGCGGTTCGCCTCCATTCCCGATCTGACGCGTATCGTCAAGGCGGTTACCGCTGGTGTCGTGGTGGCTGCCACCGCGAGTTTCATTCTTACCCGCCTGCAAGGTGTTCCCCGCTCGGTTTTCATCCTGGACGGCATCCTGCTGATGCTGTTGCTGGGTGGACCGCGATTTATCTACCGCTGGCTGAAGGATCACCATCTTTACCAATGGATTCAGGACCGCAGTCTTTACGCAAATGACGAGAGCAAAAACGCGCTGATTGTCGGTGCGGGCAAGGCCGGCGAGATGCTGGCGCGCGACCTTCTGCGCGATCCCTCCGGTTCTTATCTTCCCGCCGCCTTCGTCGATGACGATTCCCGCAAAATCAGGAAGGAAATACACGGCGTCCCTGTCACGGGCACCTGCGAAGAGATTCCTCAGGTCGTATCAAGACTGGGAATTGATCTAATCATTATCGCGCTGCCCGCCGCCACGTCACGCCAAATCCGGCGTATCGTCGAAATCTGCGAAGCTACCGGGTTGCCTTTCCGCATCTTGCCGCAGCTTCAGGACCTGGTCAGCGGCCGCGCGAGTCTTAAGGATTTGCGCGATGTAAAAATCGAAGACCTGCTGGGGCGCGAACCGGTCAGCCTAGACTGGCGCGCCATCACCGATGCCACGCGCGGCAAAACAATCCTTGTGACTGGCGGTGGTGGCTCGATAGGCGCCGAGCTATGCCGCCAGATTGCAAAACTCAAACCGGCCCGGCTGATTATTCTCGATCGCAGCGAATTCAATCTGTACAGCATTGACATTGAACTGCGGCGCGATATCCCGGGCCTTGCTTTGGTCAGCCTGCTGGTGGACGTCAATGACACTGTGCAGATGGAACAGATACTCCGAACTTATGCTCCAGCGGTGATTTACCATGCCGCGGCCTACAAGCATGTGCCGATTCTGGAGGACCAGACGCGGGCTGCCGTGATCAATAATGTGTTGGGCACGCGCGTGGTCGTCGGTCTCGCGGACAAATACTGCTGTGAATCGTTCGTCATGGTCTCGACCGACAAGGCGGTAAATCCCGCGAACGTCATGGGCGCCAGCAAGCGCGTGGCGGAAATGTATTGCCAGGACATGAATGCCCTGTCGAAAACACGCTTCATTACCGTGCGGTTCGGCAATGTCCTGGGTTCCTCGGGCAGCGTTATCCCGTTGTTCCAGCAGCTGATTGCCCAGGGTGGCCCGGTCACGGTGACCCATCCGGAGATTTCGCGCTACTTCATGACCATACCCGAGGCGTGCCAGCTCATCCTGCAGGCGGGCGTGATCGGAAACGGTGGGGAAATATTTGTCCTGGACATGGGCGAACCGGTTAAAATCTCGTATCTGGCGGAACAGCTGATACGGCTTTCCGGAAAAATTCCAGGAGAGGACATCGAGATCGTCTATACCGGGCTGCGTCCGGGCGAAAAGCTGTACGAAGAGCTGTTCCATGACTCGGAAAAACTCGCGGAAACGAGCCATCCGAAAATCCTGCTGGCGCATTGCCGCCAGATGGACAAGGAGTTGCTGGAACAGTCCTTCGATGCCATGCAGCGGGCCTGTGATCAGGGGAACGAAAACATGCTGAGAAACATGCTGGCGGAGCTGGTTCCCGAGCATACCGGATTGGTTGCTGCACCAGCCGGGGAAGACAAAAGCGCCGTGATTTATCCCTGGAAGCAGACAAAAACTCCCTGAGAGAATTTAAGGAAGGTCTGATTAATTATGATTATTTGACGCCAAGGCGCAGGAGCGGTACAGGGATGTACCGGTTGCGGAGCTGAGGACGCAAAGGCGCAAAGAAAAGTCCGGATAAATAAACGAAAAAAATCTTTGCGTCTTTGCGACTCTGCGTCAGAAATTAATAAATCAGAGGTTCCTTAAAACAATATAACGCTTCTTGCAGGTATACCATCCATGAAGTTAACGATTATCGGGACGGGCTATGTCGGCCTTGTGACGGGCGCGTGTTTCGCGGAAATGGGCAACACCGTCACCTGTGTCGATATCGATGAAAAAAAGATCGACGGACTCAAGAGAGGAATCTTGCCGATACACGAACCCGGCCTGGAATCCATCGTTATAAACAATTACAAGAACGGCCGTTTGCAATTCTGCGCATCACTGGGAGATCCTGCCGCGGAGTCAAGCGTGTATTTCATTGCGGTAGGCACCCCGCCCGGCGAGGATGGCTCGGCCGATCTGCGCCATGTCCTGGCCGTCGCCCGCGACATTGGCCAGCATATCAACAGCTACACCATCGTCGTTGACAAATCCACCGTTCCGGTAGGCACGGCCGATAAGGTCAAGGCCGCCATTCGCCATGAATTAGGCAAGCGCGACGCAAAGGTTGATTATGACGTTGTTAGTAATCCTGAATTCCTGAAGGAAGGCGCGGCGGTCGAGGACTTCATGCGTCCGGACCGCGTCATTATCGGCACCGACAGCGAAGAGGTGCGCAAGGCGATGCGTGACCTCTATCTGCCGTTCATGCGCGCTCATGAACGCCTGCTGTTCATGGGCGTGCGGGACGCCGAGATGGCCAAGTACGCCGGCAACGCCATGCTCGCCACCAAGATTTCGTTCATGAACGAGATTGCCAACCTGTGCGAGCGCATGGGCGTGGATGTGGAAAATGTCCGACAGGGAATCGGGTCCGACTCACGTATTGGGTACTCATTTATTTATCCGGGTGCCGGCTACGGCGGCTCGTGTTTTCCGAAGGACGTCAAGGCGCTGATTCGCATGGCCAAGGATCACAGCTTCGAGCCGAAAGTGCTCAATGCCGTGGAGCAAAGAAATGAGATCCAAAAGCACGTGTTGTTTGAAAAGATCAGCAAGCGTTTTGGCGCCAACCTGAAGGGGATGACCTTCGGTCTCTGGGGGCTGGCATTCAAGCCAGGTACGGATGACATGCGTGAGGCATCTTCTGTTGTGCTGCTGCAAGCGCTTATCGGCGCAGGTGCGTCGGTCAAGGCCTATGATCCGGTGGCCATGACGGCGGCCAGGCGCGAACTTCCCCGTGCCTGGTTCGACAGCGGCCAGTTGAGGCTGGTGGATGAACAATACAGCGCGCTCGATGGGGCTGATGCCATGATCCTCATGACCGAATGGAAGCCCTTCCGCCATCCCGATTTCAGTCGCATCGGGAAGATCATGAAAAATCCCGTGATATTCGACGGCCGCAATCAGTATGATCCGGAACTACTGCGCGAAGCCGGATTTGAGTACAACGGGATCGGGCGCTGAACACTAAGATCCTCTAACAAAATGAAATGGACAGGATTAACAGGATTTTTCAGGATTTACAGGATTAAGTTCGGTAGCCCGGATGAAGGCGCATCGCGACGTAATCCGGGGATTCGCCGCTCCTGGATTCCGCTTCGCTCCATCCAGGCTACCAGAGATACGGAAAGACTTATTTGACGGGGTACTATAAATTGCGGTATGCCATTCTGACAGGGTAGCAAAATATAACAACATGACGCGCGGAGCCGTTATTTTTTTTTGCAAAATCCGGACTAAAAAAATGAATCGAGTCACCAAGGCTGTATTTCCTGTGGCGGGTCTGGGCACGCGTTTTTTGCCGGCCACCAAGGCGAGTCCCAAGGAAATGCTGCCGATCGTCGACAAACCGCTTATCCAGTACGCCGCGGAAGAGGCGATCGCGGCCGGCATTGATGAGCTCATTTTTGTGACCGGGCGCAACAAGCGTTCCATCGAGGACCACTTCGACAAGGCCTACGAGCTTGAGGCGGAACTCAAGGCCGACGGAAAGAAAGATCTGCTGGACATGGTGCAGAATGTATTGCCGAACAAGACATCTTGCGTGTACATCCGGCAAACCGAGGCGCTTGGTCTGGGGCACGCGGTGTTGCGCGCCAAGCAGGTGGTGGGAAATGACCCGTTCGCCGTCATACTCGCCGACGACCTCATCAGTGGCGAGCCGGGGGCTCTCAGGCAAATGGCGGATCTGTATGAATCCTGCCAGTGTACGGTCATCGGAGTGCAAAATGTCTCACGAGAAGAGACGCATAGGTACGGAATCGTGAAAGCGAAATCCTCGGGATCACGGATTCATACCGTAGAGGGTATCGTGGAAAAACCGTCCCCGGAGAAGGCCCCGTCCACGCTGGCGGTGGTCGGCCGGTATATCCTGACACCGCGAATTTTCAGCTTGCTTGAGAGCGTCGTGCCCGGCGCGGGTGGAGAAATTCAACTGACCGACGGCATCGCCGCGCTGTTATCCCACGAGAAGGTGCTGGCCTATGAGTTCATCGGAAAACGTTACGATTGCGGTAACAAATTCGGCTACCTGCAGGCGACTGTTGAGTATGCGCTGGAGCATCCTGAACTCAAGGATAAATTCCATGCCTATCTTAAAGGCCTCAAACTTTGATTTTGATACAAGACTGTATCCCTGGCTTGATGCAGGTTCTTGCCCGCCGCCGGTAATTGAATAACGAGATAGCTTTGGGAAGCAGGGGGCAGATATAATTTGCCCGAAACAGGATGCCGACATGGCGCCAGTATTCAGGAGAAACTCATGGCTAACAAACTGATGATCGTAATGGTGAACACGGACCCTTCGGATCCTTCCGAGCTGGGAGCGCCGTTCTTTCAGGCAACGGTGGCGGCGGCCATGGAGTACGAAGTGGAAGTTATCCTGACCGCGCGGGCCGGTGAGCTGGCTATCAAGGGTGTGGCGGAGAAACTGCATGTACAGGAGGGCAGCCCGAAGTCCGTTTATGACTTCATCAAGGACGCCCATGAAGCCGGCGTGAAGTTCAAGGTATGCACGCCGACCCTCGAGCTGTGGGGCAACGAGCTTATTCCCGAGATCGAGGAGACCGTGGGCGGTGCCTATGTCATCAGCCAGGCGATGGACGAAGATGTTGTCACCTTTACCTATTAATCGTCTGAAATAATACTATCCAACGTTGAATCCGATCAGTGCGCAGCGGGCGTGGGAAGTGCTGCAGCGGGCGGACTGTCTACATTCTCCCGAGAGAGTGGAAGCGGCGCTCGCGGACATGGCTGCGCGCATCAACCAGACTCTTTCCGGCACCGATCCCCTGGTGGTCTGCGTCATGACCGGCGGCGTGGTGCCGTTCGGACAACTTCTGCCCCGGTTTCAATTTCCGTTGCAGATTGATTATGTTCATGCCACCCGTTATGGAAAAAAGTTGCAAGGCGGCCAGTTGCAATGGATATCCGGTCCGCATCAGGACCCGCGCGGCCGGGTGGTTTTGCTGATTGACGACATCCTCGATGAGGGCACGACGCTGGCCGGTATCGAGGCGCGCTACCGGGCCGAGGGAGCGCGCGAGATGTACAAGGCGGTGCTGGTGGTGAAGAATCGCCCGCGCCAGTATGACGTTAAGGTGGAATTTGCCGGACTCGAGGTGCCGGACCGTTATGTGTTCGGTTGCGGCATGGATTACAAAGGTTATCTTCGCAACATTCCGGGAATTTACGCCGAGGCTGAATCAAAATGACAACGGTAGCGATTATTGGCGGCAGTGGCCTGACCAATCTCAAAAACCTGCGCATCACGCGGCGCGAGGTTATTCGCACGCCCTATGGCGAGCCGTCGGCACCGATGGTTTTCGGGCAGTTGGGCGGACAGGAGGCCGTATTTCTGCCGCGTCATGGGGCCGGACACACGATCCCGC
>MFTB01000049.1:0-6393 GCA_001785195.1 Candidatus Muproteobacteria bacterium RIFCSPHIGHO2_12_FULL_60_33 | reverse complement strand
GAGGCCGTATTTCTGCCGCGTCATGGGGCCGGACACACGATCCCGCCGCATGAGGTCAATTACCGCGCCAACATCTGGGCGATCAAGCAGACCGGTGTCGACAAAGTCATTGCCGTCAATGCGGTGGGCGGCATCTCGCCTGACTATCTGACTTCAGGCACCCTGGTAGTCCCCGACCAGGTTATCGACTACACCTATGGGCGCGCGCATACGTTTTTTGGCAGTGAACACAAAAGCGTGACCCACGTCGATTTTACCTATCCCTATTGCGAAACGTTGCGTCAGACCGTAATTCAGGCAGCGGCGCGCACCAGGATCAAGGTGGTGGGACGTGGCACCTATGGCGCGACCCAGGGCCCCCGTTTCGAAAGCGCGGCGGAAATACGGCGCATGGAGCGCGACGGGGCGGATATCGTTGGCATGACCGGCATGCCCGAGGCCGGCCTCGCGCGCGAACTGGAACTCTGTTACGCCTCAATCTCTTTGGTGGTGAATCCGGCGGCCGGCAAGGCCAAGGACACCATCAGCCTCAAGGAAATCGAAATGAACCTGGAGACGGGCATGGCGCCGGTGCGTTCACTTTTGGAGCAGGTGATTCCCCTGATCGTTCAGGGTTGACCGCCAGCCTTGGCGGGCGAGACGCGCACCAGCGCGCCGAATTTCGGGTGGTCGAAGTAATAGGTCTCCGACACCTTGATGCGCCGGGGTTCATTCAAACGATATACTATCGTGTCTTTCTCCGATACCCCGCTGAAAATCCCTCCACTTTGCATTTCACGCAAGGCCAGATTCAGATCCAGGATCAGGAAACGGCTCAGATAAAACCGCAGCGTGCCATCCAGTTCTCCGGCGGCGCTGCCGATCTTTACCGGCTTTGACACGGACTTGGCCTCGGCGCTCTGTTGCCAGCGCAGGTGCGCCAAAACATGATGCCGGCCGGAACTTTCCAGCGCCGTCGTCGCGGCTGACAGGGGGGAGTCTGCAGGGGGTTTGTCGCCGCTGCCAACCGATGCATCTTTCTCCGCATTCACAGACTTTCCCTGAGCGCGTGTCCAGAGTTCGCCACCTTCGAGATCAGAGAGCCGGTTCTCGAACACGACTACCTCGATCTCATACATATTGGTCGCCGCCGGCGCCGCGTGCAGCGCCGTGAGCGGTGCGATAATCAGAAGAATTGACAGGAACAGTCCTTTCACGGTGTTTTCCTTGCTGTAAATTATCTATAGTATCCTTTATTCCCCGCACAATTTCGAGCGTGTGAGATGAGCGTCAGGCGCGTACTCAAGATGGGCGATCCGTTGTTGTACCGGAAGGCCGAATCGGTACAACAGTTCAATACGCCGGAACTCGACAAGCTCGTCGCTGACATGTTTGATACCATGGCCGAGCTGAGCGGCGCGGGTCTCGCGGCGCCGCAAATTGGCGTCTCGCAACGCGTGGCGATTTTCGGTGTTGAGGCCAATCCACGCTATCCCCATGTGGAACCGGTACCGACAACCGTGCTGGTAAATCCGGTACTGACGCCGATCGGCCATGACATGGAAGACGGGTGGGAGGGTTGTCTCAGCGTCCCGGGTCTGCGCGGCCTGGTGACCCGGCATCTCAACCTGCGCTACACCGGCTTCGATCAGCACGGCAAGCCGATCGATCGCACGGTTTCCGGTTTCCACGCGCGCGTCGTGCAGCATGAATGCGATCATTTGGACGGGATTCTGTATCCCATGCGCCTGCGCGATATCCGCCTGCTGGGTTTTGAAGAGGCCTTGTTTCCAGATTTATAATTCGTTGGATTTTGTGTGGGTTGGGGTGAGCAACGCGAACCCCAACAAGGCGGCGATGTGTTGGGGTTCGTTTCACTCACCCCAACCCACATGCTCAAAATTGCGCGGGGGGAATAAAGGATACTATCGTGAATCTGTCAGCAGCTGCTTACGACCTTCACCTCGGGCGCGAGCGCATCCAGGAACCGGCGTATCGCCTCGATGCGCGACTCCACGTCCGGCATCTCCCCGAGTATCCGCAGCCGGTTGGGACCGTCGAGGCGGTATCGGCGCGGCGCGGATTGGAGCAGGCGCAGAATGGACCCCGGGTCGATGTCCGGCCTTTCGACGAACCCGAGGCGCGCGCCACGCGGTCCGGCGTCGATTTTCCGGATTCCCAAGGGTGTGGCCAGTATCTTGAGTTCGGTGGCGCGGAACAGCAGTTGGCCAGGCTCTGGCAGCACACCGAATCGATCGATGATTTCCTCTTTCAGTTCCTGAAGCGCACCAAGGTTTCGCACGGCGGACAGGCGTTTGTAAAGCACAAGCCGCAGGTGCACATCCGGCAGGTAGCTCTCGGGGAAAAGCGCCGGCGCGTGCAGATTGATTTCAGTTCCGCTGTGCAGCGATGTGTCCGTTTCCGCCAGTCTCCCGGACTGCATGGATTTCACCGCCCGATTCAGCAGTTCTGAATAGAGCGTAAATCCCACCTCGTCGATCATCCCGCTCTGGGTCTCGCCCAGCAGCTCGCCGGCGCCACGGATTTCCAGATCGTGCGAGGCAAGCGTAAATCCCGCTCCCAGTTCCTCCAGTGACTCGATGGCTTCGAGGCGCTTGTACGCGTTCTCGGAAAGCGCGCGCCGGTCCGGCACCAGCAGGTAGGCATAGGCGCGATGGTGCGAGCGTCCGACGCGACCGCGCAGCTGGTGCAACTGGGCCAAACCGAATTTATCCGCCCGCTCGATGATGATGGTATTGGCGGTTGGCACGTCGATGCCGGATTCAATGATCGTCGAGCATACCAGCACATTGAAACGTTGATGGTAGAAGCCGAGCATGATGCGTTCGAGATCGTGCTCCGGTAGCTGGCCATGGGCAATGCGGATATCCGCCTCGGGCACAAGCTCCTGGAGTTCCCGTGCCGCCTTGTCGATGGTCCGGACTTCGTTGTGCAGGTAATACACCTGGCCGCCGCGCCGGATTTCACGCAGGCAGGCCTCGCGAATGACAGAACGGTTCCGTTCACTGATGAAGGTCTTGATTGACAGGCGGCCTTCCGGGGCCGTGGTGATCAGTGAGATATCGCGCAGGCCGGACAGCGACATATTCAGGGTGCGGGGAATGGGCGTGGCCGTCATGGCCAGGATATCGGCCGCGCTGCGCAGTTTTTTCAGGCGCTCCTTCTGGCGCACGCCGAAACGGTGCTCCTCATCGAGAATGACAAGCCCGAGGCGTTTGAAACGCACGTCGTCTTGCAACAAACGATGGGTACCGATAACGATATCCACGGACCCGTCCGCGAGTGCGGCAAGAATCCCGCGCTGTTCACTCTGACTACGGACCCGTGACAGAAGCTCGATGCGGAACGGCAGGCCCGCAAACCGATCCTGGAAATTCTGGTAATGCTGTTGCGCCAGCAGGGTGGTCGGCACCAGCACCGCGACCTGTGCCTTGCCCATGACCGCGACAAAAGCAGCGCGCATGGCGACTTCCGTCTTGCCGAATCCGACGTCGCCACAAACCAGACGATCCATGGGTTTGGCGGTCTGCATGTCCTTCAGCACCTCCTGGATGGTGCGTTCCTGGTCGGGGGTTTCCTCGAAAGGGAAGGCGCTGGCGAACGACTGGTAATGCTCGTCCGGCGGCGGGAAGGCATGGCCTGCACGCGCTGCGCGCAGGGCGTAGATCTCCAGCAATTCCGCGGCCGCATCATGCGCCTTTTCGAGGGCGCGGCGCTTGGCCTTTTCCCAGGCCTCGCCACCGAGCTTGTGCAACGGGGCGTTCTCCGGGTCGGTGCCGGTATAACGGCTGATCAGGTGCAGCGCCAAAACCGGAATATAAAGTTTGTCCCCGCCGGCGTATTCGAGCGCCAGGAACTCGGCGAGTCCGTCGCCGATATCGAGCGTCTGCAAGCCGAGATACCTTCCCACGCCATGGTCTTCGTGCACCACCGGGTCGCCGATTTTCAGCTCGGCCAGGCTGCGGATGATCGCCTCCGGCTCGCGCTCCGCGCGGCTCCGCCGGCGTCGCTGCGCGGCGCGTTCACCGTACAGCTGTGCCTCGGTGATGACGGCAATTTCCGGTTCCTTGAGCAGCAGACCCTTTTCCAGATCGGCCACGGTGAGGGCGAGCTTCGCGTTGCCCTCGACAAATGCGCGCCATCCGGAAATGTCTTCCGGCGGCAGGCCGTTTTCCTGGAGCAGACCTCTCAGCGTTTCACGCCGCCCGGCGGATTCCGCGACCAGCAAGATCCGCCCCGTGAAATCATGCAGATAACTGAACAAGGTCGCGTAGGGGGAGTTGGATTTGTAATCCACCGGAAGACTGGCGGGCGGGCGCGTGCCATAGATAACTGTTTCATGATCGGCTTGTCCGGTTGCACCGGTTTGCGCAACATCTGAATCCACCATTTCAACGCACGGCCACATCTCCATTTTTTTGAAGAATTCATTTGTGGCAATGAATATCTCGGACGGTTCCAGCAAGGGCCTTTCCCGGTCATGGCGCATTTCACCGTAGCGTTGTCCGGTTTCGCGCTGAAAGTTTTCGGCGATTTCCGTCACGCCGGCTTCCATCAGGCACAGCGCAGACTTCGGAAGGTATTCGAAAATGCTTGCCATGCCCGGGAAAAAGAGCGGCAGGTAATATTCCGCGCCGGAGGGCGTGATGCCCTTGCTGATGTCGCGGTACAGCGGCACCTTCTGCGGGTCGCCTTCGAAGCGGGCGCGGAAGGCCTGTCGGAAATGTTGGATGGATTCTTCCGTCAGCGGATATTCGCGCGCCGGCAGGAGCCGGATGGCATCGATGGATTTCCCCGAGCGCTGCGTGGCGGCGTCGAACTCACGGATGGATTCCACCTGATCGCCGAACAGATCGAGGCGATAGGGCTGGTGGCTGCCCGTCGGGAACAGGTCAACCAGCCCGCCGCGTACGGCATACTCGCCGGCCTCCATGACCTGCGACACGCTGTGGTAGTTGGCGCGCGCCAGTTGTTCGCGCAATCGCTGAATATCGAGCCGATCGCCGACCTTGAGCAGGAAACTGTGCGCGCTGACGTAGTCGCGCGGCGGCAGCCGGTGCAGCAGCGTGGCCACGGATGCCAGCACCACCCCCTGCGTCAGGTCCGGCAGCCGGTGCAGTGTCTCGAGCCGCTGCGAGATGATGTCCTGGTGCGGGGAAAAGACGTCGTAAGGCAGGCATTCCCAGTCCGGGAACGGCAGGATGGCCAGCTCCGGGGCGTAAAAGCGAAGCTCGTCCTCCAGTCGCTGGGCGGAAAAGCTGCTCGCGCTAACGACCAGCAGGGGGGCGCCATGACCCACGGCCGCCGCCGCGATGGCCAGGCCGCGTCCGCTCCCGGCCAGACCGCGCCAGGCGAGCCTGGCGCCGGGTCCGGCGGGAAGCATCGGCTTCAGGGGCGATTCCATATGGTTCTTGGAAAGAATGGGCAAGCTTGGGAATCCGCGGATAGCGCCGCAAGGTCGGCAATTCTACCTCAAGAAGAAGCCATAAAGACCTTTAGCGAAATCCTCAAAAGTCTTGTCAGGGAGGGGGGTTACAGGCATAATTTAATCCAGCTTAAGAATAGTTGTCCCTAAGTAGTGGCTGCAACTCAACCCAGGAGGATGGCTGAATGGCAAAGCGCCCGCGCTTTAAGGTCGGTGAAACGGTTTTTTATCCTTCCGCCGGTGTTGGCGTTATCTTGGCAGTCGAGGACATTTATCTATCCGGCCAGGTCGAGTCCTGCTTTGTCATTCGTATTCAGGACACCCAGATGACCGTCAAGGTGCCGAAATCCAATCTCGAGAAGAGCGGCATTCGTCCCTTGCTGGACGGGAAAAAACTCAAGGAATTGTTCAAGATTCTCTCCGCCAAGGGCAAACGCCGCGTCACCGGCGGCAACTGGGCCGAACGCTGCAAGGACATCGAGCGCCGCATCAACTCCGGCTCGTGCCTCGAACTGGGCGAAGTGGTGCGCGATCTGACGCGCTGGAAGAAACAATCCGGCCTTTCGTTCGAGGAATCCATGCTGCTGGAAACCGCCAACAGCTATCTCGCGCGCGAGGTCGCCGCGGTGCAGGGAATCGCTCCGGACGCCGCCAGGGTTCGCATCCTCAGTTATATCGAAGAGCGCGCCTGATTTTCTTCAGGCCATAATTCGTATTATGTCCAGACGAACGAAGTAGGGCGACACTCTTGACCGCCGCTGACGGAATCTGGGCTCTCATCCCCGCGGGCGGTCAGGGCCGGCGAATGCAGGCAGCAGCACCCAAGCAGTATCTCCCGCTTCTCGGACACCCCGTTATCCTGCATACCCTGGAACGCCTGTGCACTCACCCGCGCATTCAGGGTGTTCTTGTCGGCGTTTCGCGCGACGACCAGCATTGGCAGACATTGGCGGCCGACCTCAAGCACC
>MFTB01000048.1 GCA_001785195.1 Candidatus Muproteobacteria bacterium RIFCSPHIGHO2_12_FULL_60_33 | reverse complement strand
TGCCGGTCGCGCCCTTGGGGATTTCTTCCAAGATCAGAATCTTGCGCGGCACCTTGAAGTCCGCCAGCCGCTTGGCGGCGAACTCGCGAATCTCCTTTTCGTCGGCGCTCTGTCCCTCGCGCAGCACCACGGCCGCGGCCACGTCCTCGCCGAGCTTCGCGTGCGGCACGGCGAAGGTCAGGACCTGTTGTATCGCCGGATGATCCATCAGCACCTCGTCCACCTCGCGCGGTGAGATTTTTTCACCGCCGCGGTTGATGATCTCCTTCAGCCGGCCGGTGATCGTGAGATAGCCCTCGGCATCCAGCATGCCCTGATCGCCGGTGCGGAACCAGCCGTGGGTGAACCCCTCGGCGTTGGCCTTGGGATTGTTTTCGTAGCCATTGGTCACGTTCGGGCCGCGGATCACCACCTCGCCGGTCGCGTTCGGTCCCAGCAGCTTTCCGTTCTCGTCCATGATCGCCACTTCCGGTCCGGCGGCGACGCCGACGGTTCCGGGCTTGTGCGGGTGCGGCGGCAGCGGGTTGCTGGTCATCTGGTGCGAGGCCTCGGTCATGCCGTAGGACTCGAGCACCGGCGCGTTGAACACCTCTTCGAGTTCGTGCAATACCTGCGGCGGCAGCGACGACGAGGACGAGCGGATGAAGCGCAGCGGGTGGCGCGCGATGATCTCGCGGTTGTTCGCGGCGCGCGCCAGGATCGCCTGGTGCATGGTCGGCACCGCCGTGTACCAGGTTGGCTTGGCCTCGTCCATCCAGGCGAAGAACTTGAGCGCGTTGAAGCCGGGCGTGCAGAACACGCTGCCGCCGGCGCAGAGCGTGGACAGCACCGAGCCGATGAGGCCGTGGATGTGGAACAGCGGCATGATGCTGAGTCCGCGGTCGGCGGGCGTGAGGCTCAGGACGTCACGGATGTGACCGGCGGAGGCGCAGACGTTGCGCTGCGACAGCGGCACGATCTTGGGGCGCGAGGTGGTGCCGGAGGTGTGCAGCACGAGGGCGATGTCGTCCGGTCCGGCGAACCCGCCGGCCGCGGGTGCGGCGACTGTCTTACCGCCCTTGACGGGAACCAGTTCGAAAACCCCGGCGGGGTCGCTGCTGGCGCGCACGATCTCGAGCACGGGAATTTTCAGCTTGGCGGCGACACCGAGAGCGGGTGAAGTGCTGCCGCGCTCGACCACCAGGGCCTTGGCCTTGAGGTCGGAGAGATAGAACTCGAACTCGTCGGCGCGGTAGGCGGGGTTGAGCGGCGCCGAGGTCGTGCCCGCGGCAATGGCCACGAACGCGCTGGCCATCTCGGTGCCATTGGGCAGCACAATGGCAATGCGATCGTTGCGCCCGACCCCGAACCGGTTGAGGCGCGCCACGGTGCGCTCGACGTGCTCGCGCAGGCCGCCATATGTGAGCGACGGACAGCCGCTGCCGACGAAGGCGACGGCATCGGCGGGTTTGCCCGCCAGCAATTCGTGGATCGTGGAAAAGACGGTCATGGGTAATTCCTATGTTTCTGCTCGGAATAGGCGGGTCGGGCAGCCCCGGATGCGGCGTCATGTTAGCAGCCTGACGCCGGCTGTAAATCCACTTTTCATGATGCGCAACAACGATTCTGGACTGCTGTAAGGTATGCCGCGCCGTCTTTCGTTTCGCGCCGATGAAGTGAAATAAGAGTGATTAGTTCAAATAGTCTGGAAGAAATCCGGAAATCTTCTCGCTACTTGCTGCAACGATTTCAGGCCGCGAATCGAAGAATCTCCACTTCAGCTCCGCTCTTCACGGATTCTTCCGCACGCTGCATGACCTGTTTAGCGATCTTCTCGGATAGATAATACTCGCCGCAGTTTTTGCACACATCAGCCGGGACACCCTTGAAGATAACCGTGGTTTCTCCGCGCTGAAGTGTGACTGTTACCTCGCCAGGCTTGGTTTCACCTTGTTTACAAAGAGTGCATTTCATGGCGATCTCCTGGTTTTGAAGTCGGCATTCCACTGGGAAAGGTCCGGTGGATAAGCCGTGATGATGTAACACATTTCGCTCATTCTATCTATTCCTGCAACAACATGTATCGGTTGCGATCTCACGAAGCCCAGTATCAGATAGCTGGGGAGGGGAGTATCTTCCGGATATTCGGTGATGATTTCCCCGGAAGCTATCACGGTGAGCACGTCATCCACACTGATTGCTCGTTCAAACATGCGCCGCAAAGCGTGCCCGCTGAACTTAATCTCCCTGCATCTCATCTTCGGCATCACAGACCTTGGTTAATTATAGTTGGGTCATTTTGAATCATTGCTGGCGTCATATCAAACTCAGCCCGCCCGTTCTGCTGTATGCGTTTGGTAAATTTGAAATCACAAATTGTGACCTCAATCCTGAGGTGCCAAATTGGAACCTCAAGATTAAACAGCCACCACACGATTCATTATTCCGTCCGGATCAAACGCCCGTTTCAGATTCTGGTGCAGCGTAGCAAGTTGGGCGGGCAGGGGATGGAACGTCGCGCCATTTTGTTTCGCATGACGGAACAACGTGGCATGACCGCCAGCTTTCTCCGCTTGCATGCGGATATCCGTGGCGGACGCATCGCTTTTGAGCCAGCGTTGCGCGCCGCCCCAGTCGATGAGCCATTTTCCCGGCAGATCGATCGGCAGTGCGGCGGGCGGGACGGACAGGCGCCAGAGCGGCACGTCGTTTTGGAAGAAGCTGTGCCGGTGTTCCCTTATCTCGCGCCAGAAATCGTTACCTTTATCCATCGGCTTGCCACCCAGCTTGGCGCGCGCGGCCTGCACGCCCAGCTCGGTCCCGGAGAGTCGCACATATAAGGTCTCGCCCGCATGGCAAGCGGCAGACAGCGGCAGCGGTTGCGCGCCCCAGGTGTTCATGGTCTGGATCGCCTTGTCGGCTGGCATCTCGAAACAAAGTGTGACCTCGCGCGCCGGTTTCGGCAGCACCTTGAGCGAGACTTCCAGCAGCACGCCGAGGCTGCCGAGCGCGCCGACCATCAGGCGCGAGACGTCGTAGCCCGCGACGTTCTTCATGACTTCGCCGCCAAAGCGCAGGATCTCGCCCTTGCCGTTGATGATGCGCGTGCCGAGCACGAAATCGCGCGCGGCTCCGGCATAGGGTCGGCGCGGGCCGGAAAAACCGCAGGCGATGGTGCCGCCGAGCGTCGCGCCCTCGCCGAACCACGGCGGCTCGAAGGCGAGCATCTGGCCCTTGTCGGCCAGTGCTGCTTCGAGTTCAGCCAGCGGCGTGCCGGCGCGGGCGGTGACCACCAGCTCGGTCGGCTCGTAGGAAACGATGCCGCGATGCCCGGTGACATCCAGTTTCTCGCCCTCGATGTCGCCGGCGTAAAAGCGCTTGCTGCCGCTGCCGGTGATCGTGAGAGGCGTGCGTTTCTGCGCCGCCGCTTTGACGGCCTCGGCCAGTTGTTGCGAGATGTCGTTGTCTTCTTTCACTCACCCTCTGATTTTCTTTGCGTTCTTTGCGTCTTTGCGTCTTTGCGTTGAAACTTCATATCAAAATCTTTCCAGATCGGGATAAACGAGCTTGCCGCCATGCACGTGCATGCGTCCGAATTCGGCGCAACGCGACAGCGTCGGCACCGCCTTGCCGGGATTGAGCAGCCCCTTGGGATCGAAGGCGGCTTTCAACGCATGAAACTGCGCCAGTTCTTCCCTGGTGAACTGGATGCACATCTGGTTGATCTTTTCCACACCCAC
Source organism: Candidatus Muproteobacteria bacterium RIFCSPHIGHO2_12_FULL_60_33 (assembly GCA_001785195.1). GTDB lineage: Bacteria > Pseudomonadota > Gammaproteobacteria > Acidiferrobacterales > Sulfurifustaceae > Sulfuricaulis. Next base: position 41,632 of record MFTB01000048.1, on the reverse strand, counting down.
GCCGTGCTCGCCGGTAATGGTTCCTCCCACGGCGACGCAGAATTCCAGGATCTTGCCTCCCAGATCCTCGGTCTTTTCCAATTCGCCGGGTTTGCTCGCATCGTAGAGAATCAGCGGGTGCAGATTGCCATCGCCGGCGTGAAACACGTTCGCGACCCCCAGGCCGTATTCCTTCGACAGCTCGCCGATGCGCGCCAGCACCTTGGCCAGGTGCTTGCGCGGGATGGTGCCGTCCATGCAGTAATAGTCCGGCGACAGGCGCCCGATGGCGGGGAACGCGGCCTTGCGGCCGGCCCACATGCGCAGGCGCTCGGCCTCGTCCTTGGCGGTGCGGACTTCGGCGGCGCCCTGCTTCAGCAGCAGGGTCCGAATCTGCGCGATGCCCTCGGAGACTTCCTCGTTGGTGCCATCGAGCTCGCACAGCAGGATCGCCACCGCCCCGATCGGGTAGCCGGCCTTCACATATTCCTCGGTGGCGCGGATCGCGAGGTTGTCCATCATTTCCAGCCCCGCCGGCACGAAACCACCGGCGATGATTGCGGCGACGGCATCCCCGGCCTTTTCGATCTCATCGAAGACGGCGAGCACCACCTGCGCGCGTTCGGGTTTCGGCAGGAGCTTCACCGTGATTTCGACGATGACACCGAGCATGCCTTCCGAACCGGTCATCAGCGCCAGCAAGTCGTAACCGGGGATGTCGAGCGCCTTGCCGCCGAGCGTAATCAGCTCGCCGTCCATGGTCATGAACTTGAGGCCCAGGACGTTGTGCACGGTGAGGCCGTACTTCAGGCAATGCACGCCGCCGGCGTTCTCGGCGACATTGCCGCCAATGGAGCAGGCGAGCTGCGAGGACGGGTCGGGCGCGTAGTAAAGGCCATACGGCGCCGCGGCATCGGTGATCGCAAGATTGCGCACACCGGGTTCAACGGTGGCGGTGCGGTTAGCGGTATCAATTTCGAGAATACGGTTGAACTTCGAAAGTGAAAGCAACACGCCGTCTTCGAGCGGCAGCGCGCCGCCGGACAGCCCCGTGCCCGCCCCGCGCGCGACCACGGGGATATCATGCTCGTGACACAGACGCAGGATGCGACCCACCTGCTCAACGGTATCCGGCAAGGCGACAATCCAGGGAAGGCGGCGATATGCCGACAGCCCGTCACACTCATACGGATGCAGATCTTCCTTATCCGTCAGCACTGCCGCGCGCGGCATGAATTCGCGCAGCTGCGCCGCCGCGCGCGCGCGCCGCGCGTTCTGTTCCGGGGATTGTTGGCGAAGGACCGTGCTCATGTGATTCCGATAGTTCTAGGGAACCTGAATAATTCGACGTAGGGTGAGGCGGAGCCTTCGTGAACACACATAACGTGTGTTCACGCCGCCGAACGGGTGCAACGGTTTTTGTTGCACCCCGGGCCGCAAGTCCCACGCGCCATTTCGTCTGACCAAATTCGTAGCCCGGATGAAGCGCAGCGCAATCCGGGGATCGATATGATTTTCCCCGTTGCTGCCCCGGGTGCAAGAGAATCATTTGCACCCGTTCGGCGGCGTGAATGTCCACTGGACATTCACGACATCTCCGTCTCACCCGGCACTTCGTGCTTGCACCCGGGCTACATTGGATTGTTCATGATTTATGCAAGTCTTGATAGGTTAAACTCATCGTACGTGTCGGTAAACAGCAACGGCTGGAATCACCACAATAACCATTACTATTCGGTATTTATGTCCAAACCCTGCCGCGGCCGTTTCGCGCCGTCGCCGACCGGGCCGCTGCACTTCGGTTCGATGGTCGCCGCGGTCGGCAGTTTTCTCCAGGCGAAAAGCCGCGGTGGCGAATGGCTGGTGCGCATGGAAGACCGCATCCCGCACGTGCCGGGTGTTGTCGTGGAAACGCCCGGCGGATTGGGTTACGCATGACGGCCTATAAGCCTCAAACCCACCCGCGTTGACTTGCAGGGTTTGTCGGATCGGTTAATACTGCATACTTCGTGTTCAAGGCGGACGCGGTGATACGGTGCGCCGTATTCAGTTGTGATCGTTTCCCGCGCCGGTTAAAACGGCGTTATGCGACATCAACGAAGGCGGCATGATCTATGCCAAAAAGAAGAACGTTAATAGCCGTCGCTGGTATCGCTGCCTCGTTTGTTGGTCTCGTTGGCGTGATTATTTTTCTATTAGTAAACAAAATAGTAAGTTTCGCGATGGCGATGCTAATGCTTGTTGCTTTGTTTGGACTGTATATCGGATTCGGAATTCTAATTGCTGTCTATCGCTTTATTGGCAAGCTGGAATGAGTGTTTTAACACAGTAAAAAAGGTGTCGGAGTGATTTTTAATTAATCACTCCGACACCTTTTAGTTCATCCAGCAAGCAGACCTTCGCCGCGCCGCTTGAAGACACCCGCCCGCTGCCAGCCTTGCTTCGGGCTTTGGAGTTTCTGTGTCAGGATGTTTTACCAGAACTGGCCGATGGCAGTGTCGCAGATTTCTGGCGTTGGGCCGTGACGAATTGGGACTTGGCACGCGTCCCGTGCGTGCCGGGAGTTGTTGTGGAATCCTCCCAGTAGTGGCTCAGTATGGGAAATGGATGTTACGCCGCGCGTTTCGTGTGCGGCCACGGCTTGATCTTGGCCAGGGTCTTGGCCAACGCGTCCTTGGCCAGCTCGGTGTCGTAGTCTGCTTGCAGGCGCAACCACCAGCCGTCCGACAGTCCGAAGAAGCGACAGGAAAATTAGGGTCAGATCACAGTTTTCATAAGCGAGTATTGTGATCTGACCCCAGTTTAGTCCTCCAATTGGTCATGAGTATTACTGGAAGCCAGATAAGAAGCGCTGAACCCTGGCGTCCTTGTAAGTTCAAGTACGTCATGTGAAAGTGCCTAACACGCGCTTCGAGACGGACTCGCTACGTCGGCGCTTCGCGCCGTTTCCGCTCGCTGCTCAAGCTTTTCGTTAGATGCTTAAGGAAGGGAGAGGCTCGTGGAAATGAAATACTGGCTGTACGGCTTGATCTTTTCCGTCGTGGTCGGCGGCGTCGTCACCGCGCTTTTTCTTTATGCGTTGCGCGGTGTGCTCGGGCTGGGTGATAAGCCGAAACTGAAAGAAAAAGGCATTAAGAGAGTTCCGCCGTGGTTTACAGGCGCGGTAGAACGCTTCGTGTTCACAGTGCTTATTGCAGCGGGGGTAGCTGGCGTTACCACGGCCATGATGGGCTGGCTCGCCCTAAAACTGGCGACTAACTGGAACAGTAACCACTGGAAAAATAATCCAAAAGCCCATCCATTTGCATTCACGGCACTTCTTGCAGGCTTGGTCTCTATGTTTTTCGCAGCACTTGGTGGTTTGGTCTGTACCGGAAACTTATGGGCGAGCTATATCGCGAGCATCTAACCTAGCGGTTCGAGGCAGACGCGCGCAACCTTATCGTTAGAGTGAAAGGAGAGTTTATGAAAGCCAGTTTTTTCTTGGTCTTGATGTTTCTGTCTTTTGGTGCATTTGCACAGTCTGACAACGCTTTTAGCGCTCTCGATCAAGATTACGAAAAAATAAATGAGCTTCGAGTTCAGCTCTACGTAGCAGCTTATAAAGAGTTTGGGGGCAAAATCAAAACCGCAGCGATTCTCGAAGCCTGTGGCAAAGAGGATCTCGCGACAGTCGTTATGCCAAGCGACAAAGAACTAATGCGTTTCTTGTCAAAAAAAATAATTCAAGCGGGAACGCAGCCAAGTCCTGCCGCAGAGGTACTCAATAGACACAATCAAGAAATGATGTTCCATCTGTTAAAGATTTCTTACTTTCAACTCGTGATGTTCCAAGATGGTTATCAAGAGGCCGTCAAAACACTAAAGCCACAAGCGCCTTTGGTATGTGTTGCTGCTGAAGAATTGGCAAAGAAAATGCCTCCGAAGAGTCAGTGAAAATGCACTCTAACTCTGTGTTGGAGGCAGGCGCGGTGAGACATCGCGCTGTTTCCTGTCAGGTTCGTGCCTCGCGCCACTCAACACGGCGTTGAACGTCCGTTCTTGGGCCGATAGCGAGTATTCTATCTGAGACACACTAAACACCCCGCCCGGTGGAATTCAACCCACTTCACAGGTAAACTGCGCCTCCTGCCTTGATACGGCGGCGCTGTGCCGCCATCTTATTCTCCCATGCAAACCGCGCGCGATATTTTTTCCTACCGCAAGTTCTGGGCCAAGCGCTTCGGTTCGGCGTCGTTCCTGCCCATGTCGCGTGCGGAGATGGACGAGCTCGGCTGGGATTCCTGCGACATCATATTAGTCACCGGCGACGCCTACGTGGACCTGCCGAGCTTCGGCATGGCCATCATCGGGCGCGTGCTCGAGGCGCAGGGTTTCCGCGTCGGGATTATTGCGCAACCGGATTGGCGCAGTGCCGAGCCGTTCAAGGCCCTGGGCCGGCCGAATCTGTTCTTCGGCATCAGCGCCGGCAACATGGATTCCATGGTCAACCGTTACACCGCCGACCGCAAGATCCGCTCGGACGATGCCTATACCCCTGGCGGCGCCGCGGGCCGGCGCCCGGACCGCTCGGTGATCGTGTACGCTCAGCGGGCGCGCGAGGCTTATAGCGACGTACCTATTATTATCGGCGGCATCGAGGCCAGTCTGCGGCGCATCGCGCATTACGATTACTGGTCCGACAAGGTGCGCCGCTCGATCCTGCTGGATGCCAAGGCCGATCTGCTGGTGTACGGCAACGCCGAGCGCCAGGTCGTCGAGATCGCGCATCGCCTCGCGGCCAAGGAGCCGATTGCCAGCATTACCGACGTTCGCGGCACCGCCTTCGTGCGTGCGGCGCTGCCGGAGGGCTGGAGCGAAATCGATTCCACGCATCTCGACACGCCCGGCGCGCTGAATCCACCGGTGAATCCCTACGCGACTGAGGAGGAAATGCGGACTTCCCCTCACCCCCGCCCTCTCCCGGAGGGAGAGGGGGATTCAATTATTAACGTGGTGCAGTTGCACAAGCGCGCGCCGAAGCTGGACCGCGAGAAAACCGTGGTTCGACTGCCAGCGTTCGAAGCGGTGGCCAACGATCACATCCTGTATGCCCATGCCTCGCGCGCGATGCATGTCGAAACCAACCCCGGCAATGCCCGCGCTTTGGTGCAGCGCCACGGCGAGCGCGACGTCTGGCTCAACCCGCCGCCGTTGCCGCTGGCGACGAAAGAAATGGACGGCATCTACGAACTGCCGTACCAGCGGCTGCCGCACCCGGCCTACGGCAAGGAAAAAATCCCGGCCTACGAGATGATCCGTTTCTCGATCGCGATCCAGCGCGGCTGTTTCGGCGGCTGCACCTTCTGCTCCATCACCGAGCACGAGGGGCGCATCATCCAGAACCGTTCGGAGGATTCTGTGATTCGCGAGATCGAAACCATCCGCGACACCGTGCCCGGCTTCACCGGCGTGATCTCCGACCTCGGCGGGCCGACGGCCAACATGTACCGCCTGGCCTGCAAGAGCAAGGAGATCGAATCGGCCTGTCGCTTGCCCTCGTGCGTGTATCCCGATATCTGCCAGAATCTCAACACCGACCATTCGCCCCTCGTTAAGCTCTACCGCCGCGCGCGCGAATTACCGGGCGTTAAAAAGGTGTTGATCGGCAGCGGCGTGCGCTACGACCTCGCCATTCAGTCGCCCGCGTACGTTAAAGAACTGGTGCAACACCACGTCGGCGGCTATCTCAAGATTGCCCCCGAACATTCACGCGAGGGTCCGCTCTCCAAGATGATGAAGCCCGGCATGGGTGCGTACTACAAGTTCAAGGAGCTGTTCGACAAATATTCGAGAGAGGCGGGGAAGGAGCAGTATCTGATTCCCTATTTCATCGCCGCGCATCCGGGCACGACCGACGAGGACATGCTCGAACTCGCCCTGTGGCTGAAGCAGAACGGTTTTCGCGCCGATCAGGTGCAGGCGTTCCTGCCGAGCCCGATGGCGACCGCGACCGCCATGTACCACTCCGGCAAGAATCCGCTGCGCAAGGTGAGCCGGAGCAGCGAGCCGGTGTACATCCCCAAGGGTCTGAAGCAGCGCCGGCTGCACAAGGCCTTCCTGCGTTACCACGACGCCAACAACTGGCCGATGCTGCACGCCGCGCTGCGGCGCATGGGCCGCACCGATCTCATCGGTTCCGGCAAGCATCAGTTGATTCCGACTTACCAGCCGGCGATGCACAGGGATGTGCAAGTGTCGCGGGAGGCAGGACGCCGCGAGCGACCCGGCACCGGCCAGGTCCACGAAGGCCGCCGCGGCGGCAAACCGTTCGCGACGCAACACACCGGTCTGCCGCGCTTCGCGCCAAAGAAATCCGGCCAGCGCTCACATCACGGCCAGCGACCGGGCAAGACACTCCATCCCGGCAGCCCCACCGGCGCGGGTAAGCGGCGCTGAGTAAAGAATCCCCTAAGGAAACTCTGATTTATTAGTTTTCAACGCAGAGACGCAAAGACGCAAAGATTTTTTCAGTTATTTTCCCGAGCTTTTTCTTTGCGCCTTTGCGTCCTCGGCTCCGCAACCGGTACATCCCTGTACCGCTTCTGCGCCTTGGCGTCAAAAAATCATAATTAATCAGACCTTCCCTAACAAAAAGAAATTAACCGCCAAGAACGCCAAGTTTTTTATTGTTGAAAACAGTCTTTCTTGGCGACCTTGATGCGCGCCGTCCTTGGCGCGCACCCCTTCGGGGCGCACCGAGGTGCGCCCAATTTTGCTCCCGGCAAAATTGTGGCGCCTTGGCGGTTCAAAATCATATTCATTTTCAAGCCGTACATTTCGAAGCGCTGGCGTGTTACGATGCACGTCCAGCATGACCAAACAATTTCAAATCCCTCTCCCCACCGGGGAGAGGGTAGGGTGAGGGGCGAAGCGCTGCGTTATTGTCTCGACATCTCACCCTCACCCCGGCCCCTTTCCTGCTGCGCTTCCTGCTACGCAGGAAAGTCCAGGGCAACCTTCCCTGGTTGCCCGCTTGCCGGGCGATCGGTCCACAGGACCGATCGCACTTCACCGGCTCGCCCCTCAAGGGATGGGGGGTTTGAGCTTTCAGTTATTCTCCGGCAGATTAAAACGAGATGATCCTGCACATCGACATGGATGCGTTTTACGCCTCCATTGAAGAGCGGGATCGTCCGGGCCTGCGCGGCAAGCCGATGGTCGTCGGCGGCAATCCCGACAAGCGCGGGGTGGTCGCGGCGGCGAATTACACCGCGCGACGTTATGGCATCCACAGCGCCATGCCGACGTCACAGGCCAAGCGCCTCTGTCCCAATCTGATCGTCCTGCCGCCGCGCCATTCCTATTACGCCCAGGTCTCGCAGCAGATCCGCGACATTTTCCATCGCTACACGCCGCTCGTTGAACCGTTGTCGCTCGACGAGGCGTTTCTGGACGTGAAGCACAGTCATCTTCTGTTCGGCGAACCCGCCGATATCGGGCGGCGCATCAAGCGCGAAATCCAGGATGAACTCAAGCTCACCGCCTCGGTTGGCGTGGCGCACAACAAGTTTCTTGCCAAGGTGGCCAGTGAGGCAGGGAAGCCTGACGGAATTCTCGAAGTTAACCCCGCCGGCGTGCAGGTCTTTCTCGACAAGCTCCCGGTGTCGAAGCTCTGGGGCGTGGGCAAGGTCGGCAACCGGCGTTTGCAGAATCTCGGCATACACACCATCGGCGATCTGCGCGCACAGACGCCGGAGATGTTGGAGGATTTGTTCGGCAGTTGGGGAGGGACGCTGTGGGAACTGGCGCACGGGAAGGACAATCGCCAGGTGGTGCCGGACCACAAGGCCAAATCCCTCTCGCACGAGACCACGTTCGCGGAGGACATTACCGATGTCGAGGCGCTGCGCAGTTGGCTGCTCGACATGACGCGTCAGGTGGCCATGCGCCTGCGGCGCAACCGTCTGCGCGGGCGAATCGTGCACGTGAAAATCCGCTTCGCCGATTTCCGCACCATCACGCGCTCGCGCACGTTTCCGCAGTCCACGGACGTTACACAGGAGTTGTGGGACACCGGTCTGGCGTTGCTGATGCAAAACCTTCCCCTGCGGCATCGCGAGGTGCGCCTGCTCGGTTTCTGCGTGAGCGGCTTCGATCCGGCCGGTCCTTGCCAGGCCGACCTGTTCGATGAGGCGGCCCGATCCAGGCAGGTTCGCCTCGATACCGTCAGCGACTGGATACAGGCGCGCTTCGGATCGGCGGCGCTGACGCGCGCCGCCGAGCTGGTCCACTCCGCGGAGTAACCCCGCTACCGGCTGATCAGGCCGCGCGCCGTCTTTCGATCTTGAATGCCTGTTGCAATTGTGCGCGGAGGTCTGGCGTGTCCTGGTGACTGTGGACAATGATCGCGTGCTGTACCGCGACCTCCAACAGTTCCTGCTCATCGTCGGCAAAAATCGCCACCGTGCATCTTATATCGCCGGGAAAATCCCGACAGTCTATGAATTTCCTGATCATAACTCCTCCATTTTATTGTTTCGAGTTTCACTTCAAGGAAAAGACCGGCAAATACAGGCCCGCCATTCTTTATGTGCAGGACCTGTTCCCAAGCTTAAACCTCAAGAAAAATGTGTCAAGCAACACATCTTCACACGCTGAACATTCTTTGAACTTCAGGATTTAGACGCGGATGGGGAGTCCTGCATTCCGTGTTCAGGAAAATCGCGCCAGCGTCAGGCCTTTCAGGTCGATATCCGTCGGGCGTCCCGAGACGATATCCGCCAGGATTTTTCCCGAGCCGCAGGCCATGGTCCAGCCGAGGGTCCCGTGGCCGGTGTTGAGAAACAGATTTTTGTAAGTCGTGGCGCCCAATATGGGTGGATTGTCCGGTGTCATCGGCCGCAGCCCGCACCAAGATAGTGCATCTGCCTGGTTTACGGCATCCGGGAATAAATCGGCCATTACATGCTTGATGGCACCGAGCCGCGCTGGCCGCAAGGACAGGTCGTAACCCGCAAGTTCCGCGGTGCCGGCGCCGCGCAGCTTGTCGCCCAGGCGCGTGATCACGATTTTGTATGTGGCGTCCGTGACGCTGCTGGACGGGGCTGCCGCGGCATCCGTGAGCGGGAGGGTGACGGAATAGCCTTTGACGGGATAGACCGGCAACCGGATGCCGAGCGGTCGCAGCAGCAGAGGGGAATAGCTCCCGCAGGCCAGCACGTAGGCATCCGCCGTTAACTCCCCCTTGTCGGTCACCACGCGCGTGAGGCGGTCACCGTTCGCTTCCAGCCGTTCAATGCGGGTATCAAAAGAAAATGTAACGCATCGAGACATGGCGAGATTGGCCAGCAACTGGGTAAACTGAAAACAGTCGCCCGATTCGTCGCCGGGGAAATGCAGGCCGCCGACGATTTTTTCCTGTGACGGTCGCAGCGCGGATTCCTGAGCGACACAGCCGGCGCGATCGAGAATGTGGCAATCGATGCCCCAGCGTTTGAGCAGCGTGATATCCCGCCCGGCCTCATCCAGTTCACGCGCGGTGCGAAATAATTCGAGCACGCCGGTCAGATGCTCGTCGTAATGTATACCTGTTTCGCGCCGCAAACCCACCAGGCATTCATGGCTGTAACGCGAAACACGCAGCATGCGCTCTTTATTGAGGGCGTAACGTTCAGGCGTGCAGTTGGCGAGCATACTGAACAGCCAGGTCCACAGCGCCGGATCGAGACGCGGACGCAGCACCAGCGGCGAATGCGGGCGCAGCATCCATTTCAGCGCCTTGAGTGGGATGCCGGGCGCGGCCCACGGGTTGCCCGCGCCCCACGAAATCTGGCCGCCGTTGGCAAAGCTTGTTTCCAGACCGGGCCCCGCCTGCCGGTCCACGACCGTGACCTCGTGGCCGGCACCATGGAGGTACCAGGCGCTGGTGACACCGATGACCCCGCCACCAAGAACAAGAACTTTCATACGAAGCCGGTATTTGGGTAAGGGGCGGGCTTTTTACTCATGCCACGTGGTGAAGTTAGCCACCGGCTCGCGCGCGGTGCGGTAGTTATTCACTGGTGCTTGAGGGTCGGGATAACCGAGCGACATGCCGCAGACGAGAGCACGGGTATGGAGGACATTGAGAATGGTGCGAACGATGTCGGGATATTCCGCGATCGAGGCCTGTGGACAGGTGGCCAGACCGTGGCCGAGCGCGGCGAGCATGACGTTTTCGATGAACATCCCCATGTCCACCCACGAGCCTTTCTCGAGCGATCGGTCGAGGAAGAACAGCAGTCCCACCGGGGCGCCGAAGAAGGAGTAGTTGTTGTTCCAGGCCTTCAGGCGGGCGTCCTTGTCGTCACGCCCGATTTTCATTGCCCGATAGAGCGCCAGTCCGCAGGCCACGCGCCGCGACTTGTAGGGTTCGTTCCACTGTTTGGGGTAATAGGCGTAGTCCGGATTTTCCGGGCGCCCCGCGATGCGTTCCGCCAGCAGTGCCGTGCTGATTTTTTGCTTGGTTTCGCTTGTCACCACCACGACCTGCCACGGTTGAGCATTGGTGCCGGAAGGCGCCCAGCGCGCGGCGTCCAGAATCGCTTCCACCGTGGCGCGGTCAACCGGCTTGTCGAGGTAGGCGCGCGTGGAGGCGCGGCGGTGTATGGCTTCAAGGACTTCCATTGGCATGCTCCCGAAACAGAGGGTCGATGCCGTAATGTACCCTGATTAGGTGTTCAGAAGAATTCCCGGTTTGCCGCGTGTGAGCACCGACGGCGAAAAGGGAAAAGGGATGCTGCCGAAAGCCGTAACCGGATTCCGGCCAGCCGACGGGCCGATGACCGACGCGGATTGTCCGGGGCTAACTCTGTGAAGCGCGAGCCGTGACGATGTGCGGAACTCGGCGTTCGGCTTTTTGCAGCCATTGATGAATTCGTTTGGCATCGCCGTAGCGGCTGTATTTGCCCCACGAGTTGAGCAATACGATCGTGAGCGGCCGGTCGGAGATGGTGGCCTGCATGATCAGGCAGTTGCCGGCGGCAGCGGTGTAGCCGGTTTTGCTGAGGCCGATTTCCCAGCTGTCACGATGCACCAGGCGGTTGGTGTTACGAAAGGCGATCTGACGACCCGAGACCCGGTCGCTGATGCGAAACGCGGCGGCGGTTGTCATGACCTGAAACAATGAATGTTTTTGCGTTTCGTTGACGAGTCGTGCGAGGTCGCTGGCCGTCGACACATTGCCGTTATCCAGGCCGCTCGCGTCCGCGAAGCGCGTCTGCGTCATTCCGAGTTCCCGGGCCTTGGCGTTCATCGCCGCTAACATGGCCTCGTCGCCGCCGGGATAAGTGCGCGCCAGCGCCGCCGCGGCGCGGTTGTCGGAGGCGCCGAGCGCCGCACGCATCAGATCGTAGCGCGTGAACACCGCGCCAAAGGGCAGACGCGAGCGCGTGCCACGCAGCCGGTCGCGGTCGGCGCGGGTGATCTCGAGGGGTTCATCGAGGATCAGCCCCGACTCGATAATGACCAGCGCCGTCATGAGTTTGGTCAGCGAGGCAATGGGGCGCTGACGTTGGATGTTGCGCCCGTAGAGCATGACGCCATCGCGGTCATCCACGACCATCGCCACGCCGGATTGCAGCGCGAGCCGTTCCGGTTGACCGTACTGGATGATTTCAGCTGCCGAGATGTACGAGGCGGCCGCCTTGTTTTCAGACGGCGGGGCGACGTTGGCATCCGAGGTGGCGAACATCGTGGTGAGAGTCAGCACGGCGACAGTCGCCAGACTGACCAGAATCTCTGTCAGTTTAATTGAATCGATGACTTGTTCCTCCCTGTTTCTTTTCGTGGCCACCACTTTATATTAGTAGGCGATCGGCCGGACGCAACCTTAACCCGGCGTGAAAGGTCTTGTGAAGCGTTGACATGGAGCGTATTTCCAGCCCGGGCTACCACTCATCGGTGGAGCACCCCACCATTCATCCGGTTTCGCCTCGGAGGCTGGGTACACCGCCGCTTGCTATGGGGGGCGGGGGTTTAATAAGCTGTCAGGGCCTTTCGGAACGATTACTGACAAGGAGCAACATCCATGGCATATACCTATCATGAACTGAAGGAAATGACCGTAGCGCAGATGCGCGAGATCGCCAAGGACATCGAGCACGAGGCGGTCAAGGGCGCGACCCAGATGAACAAGGACCATCTGCTCAAGGCCCTGTGCACGGCGCTCGGCATTGAAATGCATGAGCACCATGAAGTGGTCGGCATCGACAAGTCGGCCATCAAAACCAAAATTCGGGCGTTGAGAAAAAAACGTGACGAGATTCTGGCGTCCAATGACCGCAAGGAACTCGGCAGTGTCCTGCGCCAGATTCACAGCTTTAAGCGCACCATCCGCCGCGCGACGGTTTAAAGTCAGGTCCGGGCAGGTCAGGGCCAGCGGGACTAATTCCAAAGTCCCGCCGGCGATCTGAATGCAGACAAAAAAGAACCCGGTACGCGGGGCCGGGTTCTTCAGTTGAAATGAACCGGGGATGGTTCAGACTTCTTCGATCTTGACGGTGTGCCGCTTGGCGGCTTCCGCCTTCGGGAGCGTCAACTCCAGCATGCCGTCCTTGAACGTCGCCTTGGCTTTGGCGTCATCCACCAGGCAAGGCAGAGGAACGGTGCGGAGAAAATCCTCGCACCGGATTTCATGCCGGTAATACTCTCCCTCTTCTTCGCCTTCCTTTTCTTCCGCTTCCGCGCACCCGCGCAGGGTCACGGTGTCCGCCGTGCAGGAGATTTCAATGTCGTCCTTGCCGAAACCCGGCACGGCCGCCCGCACAACAAGCTCCGCTTCCCGATCGATGATATCGACTTGCGGTATTGCTCCACCCCAGAACGGCCGTTCTGCATATAACGGCCGCATCCAGGACAACGGGAGCATCCTTTCCGCCAACTGCTCCATTTCCTCGAATACACCGCGCGGGCGCATCGTTTCCCCGACCCTTGTTTCATGCACTCTCTTGATGGGAACGGTTGTTACCATGATGCACCTCCTTTTCGATGAGATAATGTCGGCTGTACTGTCAGACTCCGCCGGCATTCCTATCATCGAACAACAATAACCATACAGACAAATAAAATAATTTCATTGATCCCCATCAACTAACAGGCCTAGCAACGTTTTTTATTTCATATAAGAAAAATCTATGATTCACACACGCCTGATGCGAAAACATTGGTGAATCTTCGGATTGCGCTCGAAATCCTGCGGGATGGTCTTGCGGGTGATGTCTTCGATCATGAGCGACGCCAGCGCCTCGCGGTCGAGTTTGAAACGGCGGAGGTTGGTGGAAAAGATCAGAATGCCGTCCGGTTCCAGCAGCGCGGCGGTGTCCGAGATAAGCGCCGCCTGATCTCGCTGTATATCGAGCGTGTCCTCCATGCGTTTGGAGCGCGAGAAGGTCGGCGGGTCGAGAAAAATCAACCCATAGCGCCGCTGACGATTCTCCTTGAGCCACGTCAGCACATCGGCCTGGACAAGCTCGTGGTTTCCGGCGTTCAAACCGTTTAATTCAAAATTGCGCTGCGCCCAATCGAGATAGGTGTATGACATGTCCACGGTCGTGGTGGAAACGGCCCCGCCGAGCGCCGCATGCACCGTGGCGGTGCCGGTGTAGCCGAAGAGGTTGAGAAAGCGTTTCCCGCTCGCCAGTTGCCCCAGCAGCGTGCGCGTGGCACGGTGGTCGAGAAAAAGTCCGGTGTCGAGATAATCGGTGAAGTTCACCAGGAAGCGGCACGGCCCCTCGCGCACCTCGTGAAATGCGCCGGTCTCGTCGAGCTTTTCGTATTGCCCGCCGCCTTTCTGGCGACGACGCACCTTGAGGAACATCTGCTCGCGCGGGATTTCCAGTATCAGGGGTATCACACCCAAGGCGTGTTGCAGTCGCTGCCTTGCCTTGTCTGGATCGATCGTGTCTGGAGCCTCGTATTCCTGCACGTGCACGTAGCGCCTGGGGGACTCATGATTCAATCCCCTCCCCCTTGATGGGGGAGGGTTAGGGTGGGGGTGAGGGTGCGCGAGCCCTTGATGCTGTTCACCCCCATCCTTCCCTTCCCCCGTGGAGGGGGAAGGAAAATTTTGCAGGGAGCGTGTTTTCTCGATGGTTTCGTATACATCAATGGCGAGGTTGTACTCGTGCAAGTCGGCGTCGTACAGGCGATAGGCGAAGATTTCCTGGCGTCGCGCCCAGCGGCCGAAATGTTGCAAGTCCTTGCGCAGGCGGTTGGCGAACATCTCCGCGCTCGAGCCGGGACGGATCTCGAATGGTTTCGGCGCGCGCCCGCCCACCACATTTTCCGGCGTGATTTCAAAGTGCAGCAGCTTGCACTCGATGGCGCCGTTGTAGAGCGTGTGCATTTTGCCGGCGCGCAATCCCATCACTTTTCCCAATTCAGGGTTGCCTGTAAACACCACCCCGCGCCAGCCGGGGAAACATTTTTTGAACTGTGTGCCGATTTCTGTGTACAACGTCGGTAACTCGGAACTCGGGCCCAGGCGTTCTCCGTAGGGCGGGTTGGCCACCACGAGCCCGGTCGGCGTTTCCTCCGGGCTACAGTCGGCCAGCTCACGTTGTTGCGCAACGATAAGATTGCCCAGCCCCGCGCGTTTGATGTTGTCGCGCGCGGCCCGGATTGCCAGCAGGTCGCGGTCGAAACCGTGAATCGGAGGCAGGTGCGCAAGCCCGGTTTCGCGCCGCTGGTGCGCTTCGTCAAGGAGTTCCGCCCATGCCGCGGCATCATGTTTTTTCCAGCGGAGAAAGCCGAAGTACTCGCGCGCCAGCCCGGGTGCAATGTCGGCGGCGATCAGCGCGCCTTCGATCGGCAGCGTGCCTGAACCGCACATGAGATCCACCAGCATTCCGCCTTGCTTGGCGATGGCGGGCCAGTTGGCGCGCAGCAGGATCGCGGCGGCGAGGTTTTCCTTGAGCGGCGCCTGCACCGTTTGTGCCCGGTAACCGCGCCGGTGCAGGGATTCGCCCGAGAGGTCGAGGCTGACCGTGGCTTGGTCGCGCAACAGATAGACATTGACGCGGATATCGGGCTGGGCCGTGTCCACCGAAGGACGCGCGCCGAATTCCTCGCGCAACTGGTCTACGATGGCATCCTTCACCTTCAGGGCACCGTAATGCGAGTGGGTGATGGCCGATTGCGAGGTGGTGAAATCCACGGCTAGTGTTCCCTCAGCGGCAAGATGTTCCTTCCAGGCGATGGTTTGCGCGCCTGCGTATAGCTCTTCCGGCGTGGGCGCCGGGAAAC
Source organism: Candidatus Muproteobacteria bacterium RIFCSPHIGHO2_12_FULL_60_33 (assembly GCA_001785195.1). Taxonomy (GTDB): domain Bacteria; phylum Pseudomonadota; class Gammaproteobacteria; order Acidiferrobacterales; family Sulfurifustaceae; genus Sulfuricaulis. The sequence goes on along the minus strand of MFTB01000048.1, from coordinate 26,389 downwards.
TTGTCAGCGGCAGCAGGATGCGGTTGGCGAGCCGCGACCACAGGCAGGCGCGGTAGCCGATGGTGAGCGTACCCTCGAACGCCACCCCGGCGCGGGTTTCCTTCACGCCCTCGGCGCCGAGCGCACGCAACTCGTCGGCGAGCAGAGATTCAATGCCTTTGGGACAGGTGGCGAAAAAATTGAGCGGGGAAGTCATGGAATAGGGCGTCATGTTACGTGCCCCGTCGTTTCCGGTAAATGAAAATGGTTGTTGCCCCGGTAGTCGGGTGTGATAATCATTATCAACTTTCCCCTCTCCCCTTGAGGGAGAGGTAGGGTGAGGGGAAACCTTAAAAATGTTGATTCATGTTTGAGATCAGTAGTGTCCGGTTAAATTTGGGATGACTTTTATAAAACTCAATAACGACGCGGCTTCCATGGATTGTCAAGGTGTCTCCGACTTCAACGACGCTTCGACCGTCGGTTCTATGACGAACAATGAGTTACACGCTCAAAATTCCCATTTTCGCATTTAACCGGACACTACTGGTTTGAGATGACTTGTAACTGTCCATGACGCGAATCGGCCTCGACCCGGAAACGAAAGTCGTCAGCGAATGTTTTGCGCTGATCTACGCGCCGCGGCGCACCCGCGACCGGTTTCCGGAGAATTGCGTGACCGTCATGGATTCCGAAGCCGTTGCACTCGAAGGGGCCGATCCCGATAAAAATCTCTATCCCGCCCGCGTCATCGGGCCATCGCGTTCTTCCGAGGGGTTCCGGCTTTATTATTTGGTGGGCTGGCTGGACGAGGAAAGATAAGTTATCGAAACAAGAAGGGCTTCCCGATGGAAGCCCTTCTTGGTTGCTGATTAGAAGATATAGTGATTTACGCTTCGAGCGCGTCCTTCATCACATCCAGCGCCTTCATCTCAATCTGGCGGATGCGCTCGGCGGAGATGCCGTATTCGTCGGCCAGTTCGTGCAGCGTCGGTTTGTTTTCATCTAGCCAGCGGCGCTGAATGATGTCGCGCGAGCGTGCATCGAGCGAGGTCAGTGCGGTGCGCAGTTGCGTCTGACGCGTATCTTCTTGATCGGACTTTGTTGCCAGCACTTCCGGGTTGTAGCGCATGTCCTGCAGATAGCCGGCCGGCGCGACATGATAATTGTCGTCATCGGCATCGTTGTCGGCGTCAAACGCGACGTCGGCGTGGCTCATGCGGCCTTCCATTTCCTGCACCGTTTCCCGTGACACGTCCAGTTTCTCCGAAAGCCGCTCGACCTCGCCGCGTGTCATCCAACCGAGCCGCTCGCGGGATTTACGCAGGTTGAAAAAGAGTTTGCGCTGCGACTTAGTGGTCGCCACCTTGACGATGCGCCAGTTGCGCAGGACGTAATCGTAGATTTCGGCCTTGATCCAGTGCACGGCGAATGACATCAGGCGCACCTTGCGCGCCGGGTCGTAATGCTTGACCGCCTTCATGAGGCCGATATTGCCTTCCTGGATCAGGTCCGCCTGCGGCAGGCCGTAGCCGGAGAAGCCGCGCGCGATGCGCGCGACGTTGCGAAGATTGGACATTACCAGCCGCCGGGCCGCCTCGAGATCATTGTGCTTGTGGTAGCGCCGCGCGAGCTTGCGCTCCTCGCTCACGCTGAGGACCGGTAAAGCGTTGACGGCCCGCAAATAGGCCGACAGCCCCTTTTCGGGGTAGAGATTGATGGGCAATGTCAGTGCCTGGGTCATGTCTGGGAATCTCCTGCTGCTCATCCTTCCGTCGTTTCTTGGGTAAAATATATTCTAGCACTCGACACATGTGAGTGCCAAACAGCGGAAAAGTTCGCTTGTTTCTATTGTTTATGGGTTGACTGCAGGGAGTTTCAAGGGGTCAGCGGGGTTCTATGGCCCGCAAATGCCGGCCAACCGCCAGCCGAGAGCCGAGCCAGCCCAGCAGCCCCCCTGTCCCGATCAGGGTCAGGGTCGCCATAAAACCCATGTTCTCGACCACGAACAAGCTTCCATAAAGGCTGGCAAGGCGGTGTACCGGGCTAGACAGGAGCAGCAGGCCAAGCCCGACCAGCAACCAGGCCAGGATGCCGCCCAGCAGGCCCTGTAACATGCCGGCATAGAGAAAGGGCCGGCGGATGAAGGCATTGGTGCCGCCGATCAGTTTGATGATCTCGATTTCGTCACGCCGGTTGAGGACCGCGAGGCGGATGGTATTCCCGATAATGAGCAGGACGGCCACCGCCAGCCCCGCCGCCAGGATCAGCACGCCCTGCCGGGCCAGATCGAGCATGGCATACAGCCGGCGGACCCATTCGAGGTCGAGTTGCGCAAGCTCGACTTCGTTGTAACGGCGCAGGTCCTTCAGCAGCGACTGCAGGGCGTCGGGGTGGCTGTGCGTGGCGGCTGGATGCACGACCAGCACCGGCGGCAGCGGGTTGCGGTCGAGCGCACCCAGCGCCTCGCCGAAACCAGACAGTTTCTTGAACTCGGCCAGTGCCGCCTCGCGCGAGACGTAATCCACCCAGGAAACTGCCGGCAACTTCCGGATTTTCTCGGAGAGTTTTTCGATGGCCGGATCGGAGAGATCCCGTTTCAGGAACAGCGAGATCTGACCATTGTCCTCCCAGCCGCGCGCCAGGCGCTGCACATTCTCGATGGCGATATAAAGCCCGGCCGGCAGCGCCAGCGTGATGCCGATCACGGCGACGGTCAGGAAGGTGGCCACCGGCGCGCGCGCGAGCTGCCCGAGGGTGTAAAAGAAGACCTGCGCGTGACGCAGAAAATAATTCCTGATCACGGTCTGGCCCCCGTGTCGCGCGCGAGCTCGCCGTGATTCAGTTCAATGACGCGCCGGCGTCCACGATCGATGAGATGCAGGTCGTGGGTCGCGATCAGCACCGTCACGCCGTGGTGATGAAAATCGAGAAACAGGTCCAGAATTTCATCGGAGAGCTTGCTGTCGAGATTGCCGGTCGGCTCGTCGGCGAGCAGAAGCGGGGGCTTGTTGACGACGGCGCGCGCGATGCCGACGCGCTGTTGCTCGCCGCCGGAAAGCGTCACCGGGAGCATGCGTTCCTTGTCGAGCAGTCCGACCATCTCGAGCGCGGCGCGCACGCGCCGGGGAATTTCGTACTGGTCGGTGCCGGTGACGATCAGGGGCAGCGCCACGTTGTCGTAGACGGTGCGGTCGAACAGCAGCTTGTGGTCCTGGAACACCACGCCGATCTCGCGCCGGAAATAGGGGATGCGCCGGCGCGGAAGCCGGGTCAGGTTCTTGCCGTTGACGGCGGCCTCGCCGCGCGTCGGGCGTTCGATGGCCGTGATGAGTCTGAGCAGCGTGCTCTTGCCCGCCCCGGAATGCCCGGTAATGAAGGCCATTTCGCCGGCTTCGATGCGCAGATTGATGTCGCGCAAGGCATCGAAGCCGCCGGGATAACGCTTGAAGACGTGGGCAAACTCAATCATGAAAAATCAGTGGCAAGTATCGAGTAACAAGTAGCAAGTAGTATACAAAGCGGCAATCATTTTAACTTGCTACTTGCCACTTGAAACTTGCTACTCGGTTTCAGGCAGTATCGCATCCACATATTCCTCGGCATTAAACTCGCGTAAATCATCCATGCCTTCGCCCACCCCGATGTAGCGGATCGGCAGGCCGGTCTGGCGCGCCATCGCCATCAGGATGCCGCCCTTGGCGGTGCCATCGAGCTTGGTCAGCGCGAGACCGGTCACTCCCACGGCTTCACGGAAATGTTTGAGTTGCGACAACGCGTTCTGCCCGGTGCCGGCATCGAGCACCAGCAGCACCTCGTGCGGGGCCTCGGGATTGCTTTTGTTGATCACGCGCCTGATTTTTTTCAGCTCGTCCATCAGGCCGGCCTGTGTGTGTTGGCGTCCGGCGGTGTCCACGATCAGGACGTCGCTGTTTCGCGCGGACGCGGCATGCATGGCGTCGTGCACCACGGCCGCCGCATCGGCCCCGGTATGCTGGGCGATCACGGGGATATCGAGGCGCCCAGCCCAGGTCTTGAGCTGTTCAATCGCTGCGGCGCGGAAGGTGTCGGCCGCCGCCAGCGTCACCGTGTGTCCGGCTTTTTTGAGACGGCCGGCGAGCTTGGCGATGGTGGTGGTTTTGCCCACGCCATTGACGCCCACCACCATGATGACAAACGGCCTGGCCGGGGTGATCGCCAGCGGCCGGCCACAGGGTTGAATAATAGAAAGTATGCCCTGCCGCAGGGCGCGATACACGGCGCGCGTGTCGCTCAGCTGTTTGCGCGCGACTTGTTCCGTGATGTTCTGCATCAGGTGCCGGGTGGTTTCCACCCCCACGTCGGCGGACAGCAGCAGCGTTTCCAGCTCCTCGAAAAGTGAGTCGTCGAGCGCACGGTTCCCGAGCAGCAGATCGGAAAGCCCCCGGGTGAAACCGCGCTGGGCGGCGGCGAGTTTGTCGCGCAGACGCCCCAGCAGACCGGTGGGGCGGTTTTTTTCTGTCTGGCCTGAAGGGTGAGACGGGCTCAAGAGATGATCCTGAATGGAAACTTTTTCGGTTGAGCGGCTCTAAGCTGTGGCACAATATTATAAGAGAATAATCCGGGAAACCCCATGTCGCATAAATTTTCGTGGCTCTTGCTTCTGAGCCTGTGGCTGACGGCGTGCAGTCAGACGCATGAAACCACGCTGGATAATGGCCTGCGCGTCATCGTGCACGAAGACCACCGCTCCCCGGTGGTGGTATCGCAAATCTGGTACCAGGTCGGCAGCCAGGACGAGCCCGAGGGCCGCACCGGCATTTCACACGTGCTCGAGCACATGATGTTCAAGGGCACGGCCAAGCACGGACCCAATGAGTTTTCGCGCATCATCGCCGAGAACGGCGGGCGCGAAAACGCCTTCACCAGTTACGACTACACCGCCTATTTCCAGCAGCTGGAAAAATCGCGTCTCCCGATCGCCTTCGAACTCGAAGCCGATCGCATGCAGAACCTGGTGCTGACCGAGGCCGAGTCCAGCAAGGAGATCAAGGTGGTGATGGAGGAGCGCCGGCTGCGCACCGAGGATCAGCCCGAGGCGCTGGTCGGTGAAAAGTTCATGACCACCGCCTACGCAGTGCATCCGTACAAGCATCCGGTCATTGGCTGGATGGCGGATCTGCAATCCATGACGGTCAAGGACCTGCGCGACTGGTATGGCCGCTATTACACCCCGGCCAACGCCATTCTGGTCGTGACGGGCGACGTGCAACCGAAAGAGGTGTTCGCGCTGGCGCAGAAACATTTCGGGCCGGTTCCCACGCGCTCACCGGTGAAGACTGCTGAAGCAGTCGAACCGCCGCAAAAAAGCGAGCGTCGCGCACGCGCCGCGCTGCCGGCGGAGGTGCCGTATCTTCTGCTGGGTTATCACGCTCCGGTGCATGCGTCGGCCGGTCGTAATGAAGTCGCCGAATGGGAGCCCTATGCGCTGAGCATACTCGGCGGCGTGCTCGACGGCGGGCAGGCGGCGCGCTTCGAGCGTGAGCTGGTGCGCGACAAGAAAATCGCCTCCAGCATCGACCTGGATTATTCGGCGGTGTCGCGTTCTCCCTCCATGCTGCTCATCGAGGCCACGCCGGCCAACGGGCACACAACGGCAGAACTGGAAAAGGCCATCCGCGCCCAGATTGAGCGCATCCGGAACGAGCCGGTCTCCACCGAGGAATTGAAACGCGTGAAGGCGCAGGTGGTGGCGGGCAATGTCTACTCGCGCGATTCGGTGTTCTATCAGGCGATGCAGATCGGCCGCCTCGCGGCGGTCGGGCTCGACTGGCGCCTGCTCGATGACTACGTGAAAAATCTCAACGCCGTGAACGCGGAGCAGGTGCAGACGGTCGCGCGCAAGTATCTGGTGGACACGAACCTCACGGTGGCCGTGCTCGACCCGCAGCCGATGGCCAAGGGCAAGCCGCGTTCCGCCCCGCGCATGGGAGGCGGACATGTCCGCTAGGATTCTGCTGCTGATCGGTCTTTTGCTGGCGTCAGCCAACGCCCTTGCGGGTCCGAAAATCCAGCACTGGATGCTATCCAACGGCGCGCGCGTCTATTTTGTCGAAAGCCGTGAGCTGCCCATGCTCCAGGTGCGCGTGGTGTTCGACGCCGGTTCCAGCCGCGATCCCGTGGAAAAGGCCGGCGTAGCCAATCTGACGGCCGCCATGCTGGATGAAGGCACGAACGGCCTGACCGCGGATGACATTGCCAGCCGATTCGAAGGCGTGGGCGCAGAATTCGGCGCCGGTATCGACCGCGACATGGCCAGCGTGAATTTGCGCAGCCTGTCGGATTCCGCGCTGCTGGATCCGGCGCTCGACCTGTTTGCGCGGGTTCTGGCCGCGCCCGCGTATCCCGCGGAGAATCTCGAGCGCCAGCGGGCGCAGGCGCTGGTGTCTCTGCAAAAGGACGCGCAATCGCCCGGTGCGATCGCCGAGAAGGCGTTTTATCGCGAGATGTACGGCCAGCACCCTTATGCCAGCGATCCACCGGGGAGCGAGCAAAGCCTGAAGGCGATCACGCGTGGGGACCTGCTCGCCTTTCATCGGCGTCACTATGTCGGCGCCAATGCCTGGGTGGTGATCGTCGGTGACGCGAGCAAACGCCGGGCGCGCAACATCGCCGAGCGCGTTATCGGCAAACTGCCGGCCGGAAAGGCGCCGCCCCCCCTGCCACCGGTGCGCACGCTCTACTCCGGCTGGCAGAAGCGGATAAATTTCCCTGCCACCCAGACCCACATCAATATGGGACATCCGGGAGTGCGGCGTGGCGATCCGGATTATTTTCCGCTGTACGTGGGCAACTACATCCTCGGGGGCGGCGGACTGGTGTCGCGTCTGTCGGCGGAGGTGCGCGAGAAGCATGGCCTGTCGTACAGCGTCTACAGTTATTTCCTGCCGCTGCGCATGCCCGGGCCGCTGTTCATCGGCCTGCAGACTAAAAACGCGCAACGCGATCAGGCGCTCAAGCTGGTGCGTCAGGTGATATCGGATTATGTCGCCAAAGGCCCGACGGATGCGGAGCTGGAAGCCGCGAAGAAACACATCACCGGCAGTTTCCCGTTGCGGCTCGACAGCAACGGCAAGATCGCCGAGAACCTCGCCGTGATCGGCTTCTACGGACTGCCGCTCACCTACCTGGATGATTTCATTCCGCGCGTCGAGGCCGTGACCGCCGCGCAAATCCGCCAGGCCTTCCGGCGGCGCGTGCATCCCGAGCACATGGTAACGGTGACCGTCGGTGGCGGACGCTGAGCGGAAACGCCCGCGCCGTACACCGGCCGTGCGCACTCCCGGATCGAAGCCATCTTCCCCCAAATCACCGTCATCCTATCCGCGCAAGCTTCGCATCATCGGCGGACGCTGGCGCGGGCGGCGCCTGGATGTATCCGAATCGGAGGGCTTGCGTCCCACGCCCGATCGCGTGCGCGAAACGCTTTTTAACTGGTTGCAACCTTACATCGCGGGTGCAAGCTGTCTCGACCTGTTCACCGGGACCGGTGCGTTGTGCCTGGAGGCGCTCTCGCGCGGCGCGGCGGACGTGGTCATGGTGGAAAAGGCACCGCGCGTAGCGGAGCGACTGCGCCAGCATGTGGAACGGCTGGAGGCCACGGGAGCCGAGGTGGTGTTGGCCGACGCCGTTGAATTTTTGCAGCGAAGCCCGCGGGCGTTTGATATCGTCTTTCTCGATCCGCCTTTTAAAAGCAATCTCATTGCGGACTGTGCCGCGCTGGTGGAGGCACGCGGGTGGATCAAGCCCGGCGGGCTGATTTATGTCGAGGCGCCGAGCCGGCTTGAGAACCTGGAGTTGCCGGCGACATGGGAACTGATTCGCAGCAAAAAGGCCGGGCAGGTGGGGTATCATCTGGCGCGAAAGACCGCATGAGCGCAGGGTGTTCTTGATTTTCGTCAATGAGGCGGCTATTGCCAATGATAGGATTTATTCCATTCCGAGGGGCTGAATGAAAGTCATCGCGCTGTACCCCGGCACGTTTGACCCGATCACCAACGGCCATACGGATCTGGTGCGGCGGGCGGCGCGCCTGTTCGACGAGGTGATCATTGCGGTGGCGGCCAATCCACAGAAGAAGCTCCTGTTCAATCTCGCGGAACGCGTGGAGCTGGCGCGCGCGGTGCTGGCGGATGTCAAAGGCGTGAGGGTCACCGGCTTCGACAATCTTCTGGTCGACTGCGTGCGCCAGCACGGCGCCAATGTGATACTGCGTGGCTTGCGGGCGGCGTCGGATTTCGAATACGAATTCCAGCTCGCGGGCATGAACCGGCGCCTGGCGCCGGAAGTGGAAACCGTGTTCATGACGCCGTCGGAGCAGGAGATGTTCATCTCCGCCTCGCTCGTGAAGGAGATCGCCCTGTTGGGCGGCAACGTGTCGGAATTCGTGGACGCGCGCGTGGCGGCTGCGATGGCGGCCAAAATACGTTAATATGCCAGGGCTTTAACCCGACTTATATTGCAGGTATTTTCATGTCTTTGCTGATTACCGACGAGTGCATCAATTGCGACGTGTGCGAGCCCGAGTGCCCGAACGGCGCGATCACGCAGGGTGAGGAAATCTACCAGATCAACGCCGAGCTCTGCACCGAATGCGTCGGCCACTACGAGACCTCGCAATGCGTCGACGTCTGTCCCGTGGATTGCATCATCCTCGATCCCAATCATCCGGAAACCAAAGCGCAGTTACAGCTGAAATATCAGGCGCTGATTCGGCAGACCGCGTGACCGGAAAATTTCCGGCATAAAAAGGCGGCCGTGGCCGCCTTTTTTATTTTTGAGTGTGATTGAAATTGAATCGCCTCCGGCGATTTATGTATAAAAAACGCGGGGTGCTCCGCCCCCTGCACCCCCGGGTTACTTTCTCTTGTCCGGCCAAGAGAAAGTAACCAAAGAGAAGGCCGCCCGGATGGTGCGCATATCCTGCGCTTCGCGCCTTTGCCGTGCAGGTCGCGCAACGGCACGTCCCTGTGCCGTGCGCGACGCGCGGGCTTCCCGCCCGCGCCCCTTTGGGCTGGCGGGCAAAGGCTGGCGATGCTCGGGCGCGCCATACGGGGTTGGAAAACACCTCCGCGTACAGGCCTGAGGTGGTTTGCTCCCATCCCCGTCGGAGCGAGCCGAGCACCGAGCAAGGCTGGGGGAAGTCGCGAGACTTTTGATCGAGCCCGAGGCGCGTTGTGGGCGCCCGGCGAGTTAGGCGAGTGCCCAGCCGCAGCGAGGCGCGCAGGGAACTGCCCGGTGTGTGGGCGGCGAAGCGACCGGGGCGCATTCTCTTTGGTGACTTTCTCTTGTGCGCACAAGAGAAAGTCACCTGCCGTGGGTCAGCCACCCACAAGTAATACGCGGCCGCAGGCCGCTCGACAGAATAAACTGCAATGCGTATTACATGCGAGATCGTTTAATATTTATCCGACATGTTTTATCTGATCCGCCTGTTGTACTTCCTCGCTCTGTTGCCGCTCGCGATATGGGCGGCGGAGCCGCGCCTGTCCGCCGCGGCCATCGCCAGTGCCCATCCGCTGGCGACCCAGGCCGGGCATGAAATCCTCGCGCGCGGCGGTAACGCCTTTGACGCTGCCGTGGCGGTGGCCGCGGCACTTGCTGTTGTCGAGCCTTACAATTCCGGGCTGGGGGGCGGCGGATTTTTTCTGCTGCACCGTGAACGCGACGGTTTCGAGGTGATGATCGATGCGCGCGAGCGTGCGCCGCTAGCCGCCACGCGCGACATGTATCTTCGAGATGGCCTGCCGATGCCCGCGCTTTCCATCGACGGTGCGCTGGCGGCCGGTATCCCGGGCACACCGGCGGCGCTGGTTCATCTCGCCAAAAAATACGGGCGACTCCCGCTCAAGCAGGCGCTGGCGCCCGCCATCCGTCTCGCGCGCGACGGATTTCCGGTCACGCCGCTTTATTCCAGGATGCTGCTGCGCCAGCACATGCGCCTGACCGATTATTTTCCAGAGGCGGCGCGGGTGTATCACAAGGATGGCCTGATTCCAGCGCCGGGTGACACACTCAAGCAGCCCGATCTGGTGCAGACGCTGCGTCGTCTGGCGGGAAAGGGGCATGCCGGGTTTTATGGCGGCGTGAGCGCCGAGCGCCTGGTGCAGGGCGTGCGCGAGGCGGGTGGCATCTGGAGCTTGAAGGATATTGCCGAGTACCGTGTGGTGGAGCGCGCGCCGGTGCGCGGAACTTACCGCGGTGTCCGTATCACGTCGGCAGCGCTGCCTTCGTCAGGCGGTGTCGTGCTGACCCAGATGCTCAATCTGCTTCAGGGTTTCGATCTGGATACCATGCCCAAGGCGCGGCGCGATCAAACCGTCGTCGAAGCCATGCGCCTCGCCTACCGCGACCGCGCGCGCCATCTCGGCGATCCGGATTTCGTGCGCGTGGATGTTCCACGCCTGCTCGATCCCGCTTACGCCGTAATGCTGCGAGAAGAAATGCGCCGCCCCCAACAGGCCCCTGCCGACGCTCCCGCCAAGGCCGCGGGAGAAGGTGCGAACACCACGCATTTTTCCATCATTGACCGCGAAGGCAACCGCGTGGCGGCCACGCTGAGCCTGAACACGCCGTTCGGCTCCGGCTTCATGCCGCCCGGCACCGGTGTGCTGCTGAACAACGAGATGGATGACTTCGCCGTCAAACCCGACGCGCCCAACACCTACGGTCTGGTGGGCGGCGATGCCAACGCGATTGCCCCGGGCAAACGGCCGCTGTCGAGCATGACGCCGACGTTCCTGGAAGGCGATGACGCCGTGGTGGTGCTGGGCACGCCCGGTGGCGGCCGCATCATTACCATGGTATTGCTTGCCACCCTCGAATTCGCTCACGGCCGCGGCGGACCGAAAGAGTGGGTGGGCATGCCGCGTTTCCACCACCAGTATCTTCCCGACGTCGTGACGCACGAGCCGCATGCTTTCGACGATGCGGAAAAGCGCACGTTGGAGCAACTCGGCTACAAGCTCGAAACCGTGCCGGCCGGTTACGGCAACATGCAGATGGTGACGTGGCACAAAAAGACCGGCCGCGTGGAGGCAGTGTCTGATCCGCGCGGCGAGGGTACGGCGGTTGTGAAGTAGGGACTGATGCCGGGAGGTATCAGGCCGACTTGCCGGCAACGGGCTCCGTGTCGGCCTTGTCGAAGTTGATAACCTTCATAACCGCCTCGACCTGGCTTTCCAGGTTCTTTTCCTGCTCGCGGATGCCGTCACGGATCTGCTCCAGCTCGCTCACGCGTTCCTCCAGGGTGTCGCTCGCCTGGTGAATGCGCTTGATGGATTCCAGCCGCCGGCGCAGCTGTACCTGATGTTCCCGTACCTGCGACTCCATGGGTGACATGATGGTCTTGAGCCAGTTGTCGGCGTCGCAGTTGGCCATCTTGTAGATCGCACGCACCTTGACCACGGAGGATTCGAAGAACTTGCGTGTCAGCGCCCGCTGTTCAGTCATGACCAGTGACATGCCCTTCATGTACTGGCCGTGCCGGTCCTGGAGGCGCTTGATCTCGCGCAGGTAGCGCGTGACCGAGAAAGCGCCCGGCTTGATGTTGCCGAGGCCGTGTTCTTCCTGAAATTTCTTGTATACCCCTTCCATCATGGATTTGATTTCCTGGGCCTGTTTGGAGGCCTCTTCCATGGTGTCCTGGGCGTGTTTGAAAAAACTCTCCATGCACGATTTGAGCCCGGCCGTGGTCAGGCTGATGTCCATTTCCTTCTTGGTCTGGGCGATCTGCGTGTCGAGGTTTTTCAGGTTCAGGTGCGTGTACAGCACGTTGGTCTGCTGCGAGAAAATGCTGCGCGTGGCCTGGAAACGCTGCAAGCTTTTCTCGAACACTTCCTTGTCCGCCTTGACCTTTTTCATCATGTGTTCGATGACGTCCATGTTCTTGCCGGACAGGCCGCCGAGCTCGTCCATGTGTTCGTAGACGTTCTTCACGCGCTGCGAAATGATCAGGCGCATGGCATTGATGACGTCATCCATGTCGCCGCTGATATTGTCGCGCACGATCTCGCGCTTGGCCGGAACGATTTCGCTGCCGAGCGCCTGCTCCAGCGCCAGAATACGCGAGCGCTCGAGGATTTTGGTGTCCTTCTTGACCTTGCCGAGCAGCGCCTTCTGCGCCGACACCGGGAACACGTTGCTTTCCGGAATGGCGAGATGCTTGGCCGTTTCGCGGATCTGGCGGTCGATTTCGTTCTGCACTTCGTTCCAGTCGCGCAGTTCGTCCCACAGGCCGTCGATCTTGTTCAGCACCACCAGGCGGCCCTTGTTCGGGCTGTCCTTGCGCACGCCGATGTGGTCGTGCCAGACGTCGATGTCGGATTTGGTCACGCCGGCGTCGGCGGCGAGGATGAACAGCACCGCGTGCGCCGAGGGCAGCATGTTGAGCGTCAGTTCCGGTTCGGCGCCGAGCGCATTGAGGCCCGGCGTGTCGAGGATGACCAGCCCCTGCTGCAGCAACGGGTGCGGAATATTGATAACGGCGTGCCGCCATTTCGGAATTTCCACCAGGCCGTCCTCGGCAAGACGCATCCCGGTCTGCGATTCCTCCTCGGCGACGTGAAATCCCATCGCCTGGGCCTCCTCGCGCGCGACGTGCTTGACCTCGGTGATGTGTTGCAGCATCTGGACCATCTTGTCCGGCGACTTGGTGTCGAGCGGCAGCACCTGCCACTCCTCGGGGAAGCCGCGGAACTCGGTGATGGTGGTGCCGCTCTTGCGGGTCTCGATCGGCAGCAGCCGCAGGTTCGGTTCGCTGCCGTTTTCATACATGACTTCGGTCGGGCACATGGTGGTGCGGCCGGCGCTCGACGGCAGGATGCGTTGCCCGAAGTTGGCGAAGAAAATGGCGTTGATCAGCTCGGATTTCCCGCGCGAGAACTCGGCCACGAAGGCGACATAGAGTTTGTCGTCGCGCAGGGTGGACAGGACGTGTTCGAGGCGCTGATCAACCTGGGTGTCGCTCAGCTCCTGTCCGTGCAGCCAGGATTTGAGTTCGGTGACGGCGGTGGCGAGCGACTGGCGCCACTCGCTGTAGGCCTCGAAATGCTGTGCGAGATTCCGGTTCTGACTGGCGGACTGCATCTTAGAAATATAGATTCCCTGGCGGGAAACTCCTCCCTTTCGGCCTGATTTTCCTCATTTTTATGGCATCAAACATACGTCGCCACGTGGAAAATCCAGCCCTTTCAACAGGTTCGATAAGTTACATTCGTCGACACCTTAAGTCTAGCACCCAGTGCCCGAGGTGCACGCGGCTTTTGTAATGGGCGCCCGTATCCGCAAATTGGCTGTGTTCCTTGGGTGCTTTTGCCGCCGTCTCCGAAGGGGCTGCCAGCTCCCGAGACGAAGGCTTTCGGAGATGGCAGCCGGCGACTCAAGGAGCGAGGCTTTGGAGTGGCAGCCCCGCTTCCTCCGTCCGAAGGAGCTTCGCCACGGAACGGAGTCGCGCTGCGCCTCGGGATCCGGCGGCTACCTACATCTGGCATTGCGGGCAGAAAAACGCGCTTCTTTGCCCGAGCCGCCTGGTCCGGATCGGGGTTCGGCAGACGCGACAGGGCTCGCCGGCGCGGCCGTAGACGTTGAGAGAGAGCTGGAAGTATCCGGGGTTGCCGTCACTGCGGCGGAAATCGCGCAGGGTGGTACCGCCGGCCCGGATAGCGCGGTTCAGTGTTTTACGGATGGCCGCGATAAGCCGTCCGTACTGGGCCCGGTTGATGCGGCCGGCGGCACGCGTGGGGCGCAGACCGGCCGCGAACAGCGCTTCGTTCGCGTAAATGTTGCCGATGCCGGCGATGATCCGGCTGTCGAGCAGAAAATCACGGATCGCACGTTTACGACGACGTGATTTTTCAAACAGGTAATCGCCGCTGAAATCCGGTGACAAGGGTTCCGGGCCGAGATCGCGCAGCAGTTTGTGCTTTTGGGGGTCAGCGCGCGTCCACAGCAGTGCACCGAAGCGGCGCGGGTCGCGCAGGCGCAGGCAATCACCGTTGTCGAGCACGATGTCTACGTGGTCATGGGCGTCCGCTGCTTGCGCGCAGGGGATGAGGCGCAGGCTGCCGGACATGCCGAGATGAAGAATCGCGGTGCCGGAAGCGGTGCCGAGCAGCAGATATTTTCCGCGGCGCGTGACCGACTGGATCGCCTGCCCTGAAAATTCCCGGACAAGTTTTGGCGTAATGCGCCAGCGCAGATGCGGGTTGCGCACCACCAGCCGCGCCACGGTATGGCCGACCACGTGCGGCTCGATGCCACGGCGGGTGGTTTCGACTTCGGGCAGTTCCGGCATGTGTGTGAGGAGTAAGGCGTAAAGGGTGAAGAGTAAAGCATCAGCGGGCTGCTTGCCGCCCACGCCTCACTCCTCACGCCTCACTTGTAACAATCTTCTGCCGGTCTCTTCGGTGAAATGGTACTCCAGATTTTCATCCGGCCGGTGAAGCACGAAATCCGGTTTGTAGGCGAGTATGCCGAGCGTCAGCTTTTCGGTCTTGCCGTCACGCACGGAAGCGAACTCGATCCGGTCGAGAATCTCCTTGCCCGAATATTTCTCGACGCCGAGGGCGCGCGCGTTCTGCCATTCCGCGGCGAATTCATTGACCCGATCCGACATCAGCTTGTTGTCCGGCGGTTGTTTCAGCCAGGCGCCGTTTTTCTGCGTGACTGTAAAGTCGGGAAGCCTGATGGCTGTGATCTTGCGGGCCTCCTCGAATAAACGGCTGTCGATGAAATTGGTATAAGGATAAATGGCCGTGGCGAGATAATGGCCGGGAATCAGCACTACCTCATTCTTATAGAGGACATAAATCCGGTTGTTAAGCGGGTGCAGGGAACCGAAGGCGATTTCCTCGTTGCCAAAGCGCACGCGCGATTGCGGTTGGTCCAGGCCGAACTTGGCGAGGTCTTGTGCGGCGACGGGAAAGCGGGTTCCGCCCGGGGCCGTGATGATGCGCAGCAGGCTGTCAATATTGAACTGGTTGGCACGCGCCCGCACCGGTGCCGTGAGCGCCCATTCCTTGCCGGTTTTTTCCAGCGTGATGAACGGATGATCGGGCCGTTCGATGCGCACCTGTGAAATCGCATCGGCTGACAGGGCCGTCAACGGCGGTCCCGCGACGTCTTTTTCCTGGCCGGCGCGATAGATCGCGAGCCACGCCAGCGCGCCGATCAGCACCAGCAGGGCGGCATTGAGCAGCCAGCGCTGCCGCAGCCCCGAGGGGTTGGCGGGATGGGCCGGGTCCGGCCGGGTTTCCTGCGATTTTTCAGTGTCCGGCATCCGTGCCTGCGTTCAGCGTTTGCGGCGCCGCAGCCAGATCCACACGCCGCTGCTGACCAGCGTGATTGGCAATAGTGCCAGGAACACCGCGACGATGGCGATCTGGCCACCACGCCCCAGATCGAGCGAGCGGTCGCGCGCGGTCTTGACCGGAATGTTCACGAAGGCGTCGTCCTGCGACAACCAGTTGGTCAGGCTCATGCCGAGTTCGAGATTGCCGCCGTTGGGAAGATAGGTGTTCGCCAGGAAATCTCCGTCGCCGACAACAATGACGCGCTGCTCGCGCTTGTTGTCGAGCGTGCGCATGAGTGCCACCGCCAGGTTGAGCGGACCGCGGATGTCCCGGCCCTTGTCGAGCTGGATCGGTCCATTGAGCGGACCGGTTTCAGACCAGCTTGAGGGACGCGTGTCCATCAGCACCGAACCCTGCCAGCCTTCCGGTGCATTCAGGCTGATACCGCCGGCCTGCGGGAACACCGTGTTGTCGGCGAAGCCGCGCACCACGGGGTGTGCGCCATATTTGGTAATGACGATGGCTGCGGCATTGCCGGTGATGCTCTCGGATGTCGGGTCCACGATCACGCCCGGTTGGAATTCGATGCCGAGATTTTCCGCCAGCGGTTCCAGTCCGAACAGCGGACCCGGGTCGTGCAGCCACAGCAGGTTGCCGCCGCGATTGAGATAGTTCTGGATCTCTTTGACCTCGCCCGCGAGCAGGCGCGTGCGCGGGCCGGCGACCACCAGCACTGTCGTGTTCTGCGGAATCTGCGGGTGCTCGCCGAGCGACAGCGTTTTGGTCTTGAAGCCGCGCTTGTGCAGTTGCGCGGCCCAAGTGGAGAGATCGAAATTCGCCTGCTTGTCGGGGCTGCGCTCGCCGTGACCGCTCAGGAACACCACCCAGCGTTCGCCGCGATGGCCGAGACGCGTCAGCGCATTGGTGAAATTCTGTTCGTTGAACTGGGTCGGCGGCAGGCTCTCGCGCGCGTCGCCGTACTCGAACACCAGCTCGCCGTCGAACTGCACGCCGGCGGCGCGCACGCGCTCGGGCGCGGTGTCGGGATCGATGAATTCGAGCTGGATATCCGGTTTGTGCTTCTGGTAGCGCCCCACCATTTCCTGAATCAGCCGCCTCGTTTCACCGCGCTGGCTGGCGAAGGCGGTAATCTTGAGCGGTTCCTTGAGCCGTTCCGCCACCGCCACACTGGCCGGCGCGAGCGAATGCCGGTGCATGCGGGTCCAGTCGAATTGCAAGTGGTATTCCCGGGCCAGCCATTGCAACAGCCCCACGGCCAGCAGGAACAGCGCCACGAAGCTGAGGTTCATCAGCCGCAGTTGCCAGTGGGTTTTTGGCGTGTGGTACATAATGTAGCCCTACTTCAAGATGTTATGATCTCTTAACGCAGATAAACGCTGATGCTAAATAGATGAACGCAGATAAAACGTAATTTATTGTGAAAAACATCTGCGTTTATCATTCAAATAAAATCCGCGTTCATCTGCGTTCCAAAATTATTAAATGCTCATTCACGTTTGAATTAACCCCCCAGCCGGTCGGCATCCAGACGGCGGATGCTGAGCACGAGAAAGGTAGTGATGAGCAGGACGTGGTAGGCCGCATCGCCGCTGTCGAAAATGCCTTCCAGAAACGGCTTGTAATGATTGAACAGCGACAGGTAGGCCATCCAGTTGCCGCCGCCCACGCCCTGGCCTGACCAGTCGAGTATCCAGAACAACAGCAGCGCGCCGAAAGTGCTGATCGCGGCGACTGTGGTGTATTGCGTGAGCGTGGACATAAAGAGCCCCACGGCCGCGAAACCCGCCAGCAGCAGCGCCAGCCCGAGGAAGCCCGAGGCCATCAGGCCCAGATCCAGGCTCGCGCCCGCGAGCAGGGACAGCGGCATCAGCGCGATCATGAGCAACAGCACCAGCAGGAACAGCAGAATGCCGAGATATTTCCCGAGCACGATCTCGGTCATTGAGAGCGGCGCGCTGAACAGCAGCGCGAGCGTGCGATTGCGCCGCTCCTCCGCTACCAGGCGCATGGTCAGCAAGGGCGCCACCAGCAAGAGAATAACCGCCGCGTTGCCGAGCAGATCGGGCAGTACGATTTCCGTGAGGCCTGGCGCGCCGTCCATGGCCATCAGCTGCGGCTGGTACAGCTGGAACACCTCGAGGCGGGCCAGGAACAGAAAACCGAGTATCACCTGCACCACCGCGAGGATGGACCAGGCCAGCGGCGACAGAAACAACGATTTGAATTCGCGCAGGCCGACGGTCAGGATCATGGCTGGCTGTCCGATGTGATTGCCACGGCGGCAGCCTGCGCATTCTCGGCCGCGGCATCCGTGGTCAATTCCATGAATATCTGTTCGAGCGAGAGCCGTCCCGGGCGGATTTCATAAAGCCCCCAGTTCTTCTCGACTGCCATCCGCAGGATGGCTTCCGTCGGGTTTTGTTCGGCTTCATGGAAGACGTGCATCCGTCCGTCTTTTTCCGGCTGCACCGATTTCACTCCCGGAAGTATTTCCAATACCTTTTGTTCCGGCGGATGACGGAAGGCCACCGTGAGCGAGGCCGATTTCATTTGGTGCTCCAGCCCCTCGATGCTTTCGTTCAGCACCAGCTCGCCCTTATTGATGATCTGGACGCGGTCGCAGGTGGCCTGCACCTCGGGCAGGATATGTGTGGACAGGATCATGCCGTGTTCTTTTCCCAGCTCGCGGATGAGCGTGCGGATTTCGCGGATCTGGATCGGATCGAGACCGACCGTGGGTTCGTCCAGAATTACCACCGGAGGTAGATGGATGATCGCCTGCGCAATGCCCACGCGTTGCTGAAAACCCTTGGACAGGTTGCCGATCAGGCGCCGGCCGGTATCGTGCAGTCCACAGCGCTCCTTGGCGTTCGTGCGCGCTTTCACGCGCTGCGCGCGCGGGACGTGATTCAGCGCCGCGCAGTAGTCGAGGTATTCGTCCACGGTCAGCTCGCGGTAGAGCGGGGGTTGTTCCGGGAGATAGCCGATCTGGCTCTTGGCGGCGCGCGGGTCTTCGAGCAGGTCATGGCCGGCGATGGTCACGCTCCCGCCCGAGGGCGCGAGGTTGCCGCTGATGATCTGCATCGTCGTGGTTTTGCCGGCGCCGTTGGGGCCGAGAAAGCCGAGCACTTCTCCCTGTCGGATGGTGAAGCTGACGTCCTTGACCGCCTGCAACGCGCCGTAGAAGCGCGAGAGATTTTTGATTTCGACCAGCGTGTTGCCGTTCATCACATGCCGGAATCTGCGCTGAGGGGATGTTCAAGCATGGGCCGCATTTAAGGGAGCAGGGGCGGGAATGTCAAATACACGATATTTGATTTCGCGCCCGGTTTTGCCACAGGGTGACGCAGCCTGCAACGATGGTTTCGCGAACGGCCCGCGGCTGGCTTGGGCATGGCCCGCCGCCACCGATGTAATCCACTGTAAATAATGGATTTTTCCAAGGCGGTCCCCCTGGCACGGAATATGCTCCTGATACCGGTAAGAGAAGGTAATGATCCATGAAAAAGGCCCTGACACTGTTGCCTACCCTGATCATCGGATTCGCCGCCAGCGTCTGGACCGGCACCGGTGAAAGCTCCGACCCGGTGCTCGCCGACCGCGAGATCCCGGCCGCTATCGCCAGCACCTGCGCGCTGACCCCGGCCGGCGAAATCGAGGCCTGCGATCATCCGACCTTCAGTCGCCGCTGGGTGGCCAAGACCGTCCGCGGCGACCTGTTCATCGTCACCCACGAACGCTGCACGGGCAGCGATTGCCGCGCCCGGCTGGTGGAGAAAACCGCCAGCGCCGCGACCACGCTGCTCAGCTTCGACGCCACTTTCCGCCTGCGCGAAGACAAGGGCGGTTACCCGGTGATCGAAAGCTATACCGGAATGTCCGCCACCGAGGGCGCCTACAGCCGCTACGAGTGGAACGGCAACGCCTACGCTCGCACTGCCAGCCGTCTGGTATATAACGTGGACGGCGTGGAATGCGGCACGCGCGAGGAATGCCGCCGCGCGGCCAACGAGGCGATCACGCATAAACAGGTCGACCGCGCCGTGCGCATCTGGGAAAACGTCGGCGGCGTCTCCTGGATCTGAACCGCACCCCAGACTTCCCCCTTTTTCGATTCGTCGTCATGCCCGCGTAAGCGGGCAGGTGCATTCAGCAGCGCCATACCCGGTTTTTATCCGTGGTTTTTCTCCCCGCCGTTTTGGGGAACAATAGGTGTTTCACGTTAAGGAACCTCTGATTTAATGATTATTCACCGCAAAGACGCGAAGGGTGAGGCGGGGTCCTCGCGAATGTTCAGTGAACATTCGCGACGCTGAACGGGTGCAACGGGTTTTGTTGCACCCTGGGCCGCAACAAAACAAAATCTTTGCGCTCTTTGCGCCTTTGCGGTGAGAGATAGTTTTTTTGTAATTGATCAGAACTTCCTTAAGAAATATAAAAACCATTGCATCCATTGCCATGACCTTCAAGATATGCATCCGATCCAGCGGCCGTGAATTTACCGCGGAGGAAAAAGAAACCGTGCTGGCGGCGGCGCTGCGCCAGGGCGTGATGCTGCCCTACAGTTGCCGCAGCGGCGCCTGCGGCACCTGCAAGGGAAAACTTGTTTCCGGCGAGGTTGATTACGGGACCTACGAGCCCAAGGCCATGAGCGCGGCGGAGAAGGAAAACGGACATGCCTTGTTCTGTCAGGCTAAACCCCTGTCCGATCTGGTGATCGAGGCAAAGGAAATCGCCGCAGCCAAGGACATCCCCATCCGCATCCTGCCGGCCCGCGTGGTGCAAATGGAAAAGCTCGCCGACGACGTGATGCGACTCTCGCTCAAACTGGCCGAGGGCCAGCGGCTGCAATATCTCGCCGGGCAGTACATCGATATTCTTTTGAGCGGCAACCAGCGGCGCAGCTTCTCGCTCGCGACTTCGCCGCTCTCCGATGAATTGTTGCAGCTGCACATCCGCCATGTCCCGGGCGGGCATTTCACCGGCCACGTGTTCGAGAAAATGAAGGAAAAGGACCTGCTCCGGTTCCAGGGCCCGTTCGGGATGTTTTTTCTGCGCGAAGATGATGTACAGGGAAGTACAAATGTCGGTCGCTCTCAGCTTCCTGCTTCTCGCGACATTAGTACGTCCATGTACGTCACGGGAGACAGGATGTCGAGAGCGACCTCGGACCGTCCGGCCATCCTGATCGCGGGCGGCACCGGCTTTGCGCCCATCAAGAGCATCCTGGAATATGCCTTTGCGCAGGGCATCCAGCGCCCGCTGCACCTGTACTGGGGCGTGCGCGCCAAGCGTGATTTGTATCTGCCCGACCTGCCGCAAGCCTGGGCCAAGCAACACAGTAATTTCAAATTCACGCCGGTACTGTCGGAACCGAAGCCGGAGGACCACTGGAGCGGCCGGCAGGGCTGGGTGCACGAGGCGGTGGCCGAGGACCACCCGGACCTGAGCCGGCACGAGGTGTATGCCAGCGGCCCGCCGCCCATGATCGATGCCATCAAGGGCATGGTGAAAAAACATCGCCTGCCGGAGGACCGCTTGTACTATGATTCCTTTGAGTTCGCCCACGCGTCGTCGTAAAACTAAATGTAGGGCGGGTTAGCGCCTGTATCTGGCGCGTAACCCGCCGAGACCGATGGCGGGTTACGGCAATAACCGCCTAACCCGCCCTACGTGAGAGGACGTTTTCATTTTTTATAGGGGAAATTATGCGAACGGCGTTAACATGCCTCTGCTGCCTCGGTCTGTTGGTTGCCTGCGGTGAGAAGAAGGAGATCAAGGACACGGTATTCGCCCCGGCGGTGCAGGCCATGGACAAGGCCCGCGCGGTGGAAGACAAGCTCAAGCAGGGCGTAGAAAAAAATCGCGAGGCCCTGAAGGCATCCGAGCAGGATGCCGAGGCGGGTCAGAAGCCGCAGGGGTATTGAAGGAAGCTCTAAAAAAATATTTCTCACCGCAAAGACGCGAAGGGTAAGGTGGAGTTCTCGCGAATGTTCAGCGAACATTCGCGCCACCGAACGGGTGCAACGGGTTTTGTTGCACCCTGGGCCGCAACAAAACAAAACCTTTGCGCTCTTTGCGCCTTTGCGGTGAATTATCGTTAATCAGAGGGTTCTTAATCGAATGATCGTAACCATCCAGCTTCATGGCAAGCCGGTGCGCGTGGAACTGAGCGCCGCGGCCGAACGCGCGCTGGCTCGGCGCGCCGGGCCGCTGTACGCCGAGGTGCAATTGATATTCGGCTGCATGATCGCCAAGCGCGTGTGGTTCCGGGACGAGGCGGTTGAAAACGCGGTTCCGGTGAACTCGAAACTGCGCGTGTGGTTCCGCCCGGCGTGCTTCCAGAAGGCATGCAGCTTCAATGACATTGACAACGGCGCCGAGGCCAGTGACTACCCGGTGGTGGGCGACCGCGGCCGCTTCGTGCCGGACCTGCTCTCCATCGATTACCGCGCCGGGAAATTCGTCGGCGATTTCACGTATTCGATGGATTTATACCGCGAGCGGCATTTCAAGCTGGAGTTGCCGAACTGATCATTGACGGCTTAACGCGCCGCGCGGAAGCGCGAGATGAGCGATCCTTGTCCGCGCGCGGGGATGGCGCGCAGTTCGCTGGCCACCATCTCGAGGCCGCGGCGGTAGGTGTTGAGCGCCTTGTCCTTGTCGCCGAGTTTTTCCAAAAGGTTACCCAGTTCGCGATACGCATCCACCGGCCCGTGCTGCGCCAGGCAGGTTTCATAATAGCCGCGCGCCTTGCTGTCCTGGTTGTTACGCGCCGCCAGGCGCGCCAGCGTCAGCAGCAATTTCGGGTCGTCGCGGTGTGACGTCAGCCAGCCCTCGGCGGTTTCCAGCTGGTCCGCGGAATTCGTCCCTTGTGCCTGACCGTAAAGTTCCACCAGCGCCGAATCCCAGTTGTCCTCGATGGCGCTGCGCAGCACCGCTTCGGCCTGTGCCATCTCGTTCTGCTGGATCAGCTGGCGGGCGTAGATGGCGATCATCGAGGGATGACGGCACAAGGATTTTGGCACCGCGTTCCAGGCCTTTTCCAGCACGCCCGGCCGGCCGGAGGGGATGGAAAGTTTCAGCAGTTCGCGGTGCGCCTGCAATTCCAGCTCGTCGATTTCCTTCGTGCTCATGGTGTAGCCCTGGCGCAGGTCCGGTATCAGATTGATCAGGCCGGTCCAGTCGCGCAATTCGAGGTGCACCTGCGCCAGCAGTTTCAGCACCTGCCGGTGTTTCGGGGCATTAGCGCGCAGTTCGTTCAGGGTCGCGAGCGACTGCTCCATCTGATGCGCCTGATGTTGCAGATACGCCTGCGTCATGCCGATGGCGAGATCGTGTTGCGGCGCGTTCTTGTGCGCCAGCGCCAGGTATTCATCGCGTTTTTCGCTGTTGCCCTGGCCTTCGCAGGCCAGGGCCGCGCCCAGGTAATTCAGCAGCGGCGTGTCGCCATGGCGCATGCCGGCGAGCAACTGCGTTTCCGCCTCGACCCAGTTTCCTTCCGCCAGATTCGTCAGGCCCTGGATGAGCGAGGTGCGTGACTCCCGGTCGTGCCGTTTCCCGCGCCAGCGGCCGACGTCGCGCGGGATGCGCCACAGGCGCACGATCAGGAAGAGCAGCAGGTAGAACAGGAAAAACACCGCGATCATGAGCGGGATGAAAACCGTCAGCGTCATCTCGATGCTCCACGGCGCGCGCGAAATCAGCACGTAACCCGGATTCTCGAGGGCGTAGAAGGTAATCAGTGCCGCCGTGAACAGCAGGGCGATGATGAAAATCAGTGTCTTCATGGTGCTTCGCTCCGCCCGCCCAGGCGCCGCAGGGTGGTCAGCGACGCGGTGATGTCCGGCATGTCGGTGAGGATCTTCATGGTTTGCAGGCGGGTGAGCTCGGTCTGCATCGCCGTGACCACCTGCGATTCGACGTCAAAGTAATCCTTGAGCAGGCGTTGCGCCGTCTTGAGATTCTGCTGATAGGTGGGGACGCTGCCCTGCAGCAGCGCCTGCTGCGCGCCGTACAGCATCAGGCGCAGGTTCTCGCGCAGAAAGTATTGCTGTTCCGGCGGGAGCAGCGGACGTTGCGAGGCCACGTCGTCGCGGATGCGCACCAGCGAAAGAATGTCCTGCCACAGACTGCGCGCGGTCTGGCGCCAGTTGCCGTCCGCGCTGGCAACCTGCGCAACGCCTTCCTTGACGGGGATTTTGGCCTCTTCGATTTCACGCAGCCGGATGTCCAGCGCCAGCGGCAGCCGGTCCACGTTGTCGGCCAGGGTAGCGAGGCGCAGGGTGATGCCGCTGACATCCAGCTTTTCGTGGGATTCCAGCAGGGAAATCTCGCGCGCGAGTTCGCGTCGCACGGGCAGAAACTTCGGCATGGCCAGTTGTTGCAATTGCTGGTCGGCGGCGCGCAGGGCGGCGAGCGCGGAATGTGTATCGCGCGCCAGTTGCAGGCGGTTGTTGGCGATGATCATCAGCTGCTCGGTTTCCGTCACCGCCCATTCGAGCCGGTTGCGCCGCAGATCGCTGGTGATTTTTTCGAGCGAGGCCCGGATCGCGTCCTGGGTCTCCTTGAGGGTCTTGATGTCCTTCTCGGCGTTGGCGACGGTTTCCAGCGCCTGGTTGGTGTCGGATTCGATGCGGTCGAGCGCGCCGACGATATCGCGCGAGAACAAATCCGCGCTCTCATGGAACATGACGTACCACAGGTATCCGCTGGCGATGAGCGCCAGCGTGGCGAGGATGACGGCGAGCCCGCCACGCACGCGCCCGTAGCGCGAATCATTCTCGGATTTCTTCGACGCGGTTTTGGCGCGCCGGGAGGCGACGGCCGATTCGGCAGGGGGATTTTTGGCGTCCGTGTCGGTCATGGGATTTCCGGCCTGAGTGCGAAGCAGGATTATAAGGTGTTTTGCCCGTCCCGCCATGCCTGGATGGCTTCCAGAATGGCCTCGTCGCTGGCCGTCGCCGCCACCCGTGGTTCGGTCTTGAAGCCCAGTTCGCGGCAGACCTCCACCATGCGCTCGCTGACCACGATAATCGGGGTCCGGATCAGCCAGTGCTGGCCGGCCTTGCCGACCATGTCGAAGAGGTTGTGCAGGCCGTCCACGCTGGTGACGCTGACGATGTCGATTTCCCCGCGCGCCCAGCGGCGCAACAGCGGCGTCATGTCGGTGTGGGGGCGCACGCGCCGGTAGCACTCGGCGTACTCGATTTCCGCCCCGCGCGCCTTGAGGGTGTCGCCGAGCAGTTCGCGCCCGCCGTCGCCGCGAAAGATCACGATGCGTTTCCCGCTCACGGCTTGCAGCTCGGGCAGTTCCAACAGTGCCTCGCTGTCGAACCGGCCCTGCGGCACGATCACATTTTCAATCCCGAAGTGCTTGAGTTCGCGCGCGCTGCCGCGGCCGACGCAGGCCGCGCGCAGCGCCGGCGGCAATCCGCCACGCGCCAGAATAAGGTTCATCGCCCGATTGACCGCGTTCGGGCTGATGAAGATCGCCAGCGCAAAATCCTTCAGCCGGTCGATGACGGCCAGCAAGGCCTGCGTGTCCTGCGGTTCCGCGATTTCGATCACCGGAAAGCGGATGGCCTCGCCGCCGCGCGCCTCGATGAGTCGCACGAGATTTTCCGCCTGATCGCGCGGGCGGGTGACGAGCACACGCACGCCGGCGAGCGTGCGTTGCGGGGAAGGGGATTCAGGCACGTCCGTATACCTTGTCGAGAATGTCCTTGGCCCCCTGTGCCAATAACTGTTGCGCGAGCTGCGCGCCCAGTTGTTCGGCCTGTGCCGAAGGACCGCGGATCTCCGCGCGCAGCAGGCGGCTGCCGTCCGGCTCGCCCACCATGCCGCGCAGATGCAACTCGTCGCCGTGCAATTCGGCAAAACCGCCGATCGGCACCTGGCAGCCGCCCTCGAGATGGGCGTTGAGGGAGCGTTCCGCCGTCACGCATATTTGCGTGTCGCTATGGTTGAGCGGTGCGAGCAATGCGTTGGTGGTGGCATCTTCCTGGCGGCATTCGATGCAGATGGCGCCCTGGCCGACGGCCGGCAGGCTCACGGCCGGATCGAGCCGCTCACGGATGCGCGCTTCCATGCCCAGGCGCTTGATGCCGGCCACGGCGAGAATGATGGCGTCGTATTCGCCGGCATCGAGCTTGGCGAGGCGCGTGTTGATGTTGCCGCGCAGCGTGACGATTTCAAGCGGCGGAAAGGCCTCGCGCAGCTGGCACTGGCGCCGCAGGCTGGAGGTGCCGACGCGCGCGCCGCGCGGGAGCGCGGCGAGTGTGGCATAACGATTGGAGATGAAGGCGTCGCGTGGGTCTTCGCGCTCGCACACCACGGCAAGATGCAGGCCATCGGGAACCTTGGCCGTGACGTCCTTGAGGGAATGCACGGCGATATCGATATGGTTTTGCAGCAGGCCCTGTTCCAGTTCCTTGATGAACAGGCCCTTGCCTCCGACCTGGGCGAGACTGCGGTCGAGGATGCGATCGCCCTCGGTGGTCATGGTGACGAGCTCGACCTTCAGGCCCGGGTGATGACGCTCCAGGGCATCACGCACATAATGCGCCTGCCACAGGGCGAGTTGGCTTTTGCGCGTACCGAGGCGGAGGGTTTTCAATTGTTTTCTCTTGGCAGGATCAAGGTTAGTTCCTGCGTGCATTTTATAAGTAATTGGGGGGATAGTCTTATGATTCCCTCTCCCCTGGCGGGAGGTGAGGCGGGGTTCTCGTGAATGTCCAGTGGACATTCACGCCGCCGAACGGGTGCAAGTGATTTTCTTGCACCCCGGCGGGAATAACTAGGGAGAGGGGGGGAATATTATTTTATCGAGTGGGCTTCACCCCTGACTTATCGTCACCCCGGCGAAAGCCGGGGTCCAGGTTTTGAATGGTTCGCGCGCTTTGCGCGCGACTCAAAAGCTACTTGCGGGTGGCTCCGCCCCTGCACCCTGGGTTACTTTCTTTGCTCGTGCAAAGAATGTAACCAAAGAAAGCACCCCCCCGGATGACGCGACCACCCCCTGCGCTTCTCGCCGGAATCGGCGCTCGCCTCAACTCGCC
>MFTB01000047.1 GCA_001785195.1 Candidatus Muproteobacteria bacterium RIFCSPHIGHO2_12_FULL_60_33 | reverse complement strand
TTTGAGGCTCCAGCGCTAACTGGAGCGGTTGCTGGTTGAATGAATTTCAAAGGATACGCCGCCTTTTTCATTTACACACTTTTTGATGGTACCTCGCCGCGGGTTTCTCTATGGCCTTTATGACCGGCGTGGCCAGATACAGCTGGCCCCATTTGCGTCCGGAAATCTCTTTCAGCATGCCATGCTGCTCAAGCAACGCCACCGCTTGCCGGGCTGTCGGATTCGAAACCTTCAGAACCTCAGCAGCCCTGGCAACTGTGACATAAGGATTGACGAACAACTCGTCAAGCAAAACCAATGCCTTGGGCTTCTCACCAAGGCGTTTACGGAATTTCTCCCGCAAATCCATTAAATCGCCGGCACGGCGTATGGCATCGCGCGCCGTCTCCTCGACGCCCGTGAGGAAAAAACGCAACCACGCAGACCAATCGCAACGCGTGCGCGCGCGTTGCAGGAGATCGTAGTAATCCTGCCGGTGCGCCTCAATGTAAACCGAGAGATACAGCAATGGCTGCGACAAACGTCCGCGTTCCATCAGGAACAAAGTAATCAGCAGACGGCCCACGCGGCCGTTGCCGTCCAGAAAAGGATGGATTGCTTCGAACTGCTCGTGCAGCAACGCGCATTGAACCAACTCCGGGAGTTTGTCGCGCTCATGAAGAAAACCCTCCCAATCTGACAATGCTTTTTGCATTTCGGCGGGCGGTGGCGGCACATAAGGCGCGTTTGCCGGCGTGCTGCCGGATGGTCCGATCCAATTCTGCGAGCGTCGGAATTCTCCGGGCGTCGCGCGATCGCCGCGCACCCCTTTCATCAGGCGGGCATGCAGCTCACGCACAAGGCGCAAAGATAAAGGCAGCTTATCCAGCCGTTTAATTCCGTACTCGAGCGCCGTCACATAGTTTCGCACTTCGCGCACATCGGCCGCGTCGCCGTGCGGGACATCGGCTTCCATTTCATCCAGCAGAATGTCGGACAAGCTGGCGCGGGTCCCCTCGATACGGGAGGACAGTACAGCCTCGCGCCGGACATACGGCGCAATCAGCAGATGGGGATTAGGCAGCAAACGGCCGAGACCCGAAAGCTCGCTCAATGCCGCGTCCGCGCGCGACAGCACCAGGGCGAGATCGGCGTCATAAACGAATTTCGGCGGCGGCGGCGCCGGGACGAAAGCATGGTACCCTTGCGGCGCACGGATAACCCGGCCCGCCTCGGGGCACTGGAAGTCTTTTGGGTTCATGTGGCATCCCTCCCTCGCGGTTGGCAAGGCCGCTTTCAAAGCATAACCAGCTTTGAAAGCTTATGCCACTAAATTTTAAAAGCTTTGACGGCCGGGCAAGATGACTTTCAAAGCGTCTCGAAACACCGGCGCTGGTTCATTGGCGGTTTTACACGCGGCACACAAGCCTGGAGGCAGGGGAGCATGGATTGAAACTGGAGCCCGCAAGGGGTAAGCCGGAGTAGGCGCCAATGCACTTAACGTGCATTGGCGCCGGCGAACGCCCGGCCATGAATGGCCGGGCTGGGATATCTGACAGGCACATCGTTTCGCCAAGGATGGCAGAAACGGAGCCCGCAGAGAGATTTGAACTCCCGACCGCCTGATTACAAATCAGGTGCTCTACCAACTGAGCTATGCGGGCATAAAACAGTTTCAAACATGTCGTCCCTGACGACGCGACTCAGTTTCTATTAAACCCCGGCCCGACCATCCATGGTCGGGCGCTCACCGGGGCAGACACACGTTAAGTGTGTCTGCCACTACTCCGGTTCGCCCAACTGAGCTATGCGGGCCGACTCGAAAGCGCGGCATTATAAGTATACCCCCGCACCGGGGCAACCACTCAGGTCGGCGCATTATCACGCGATTCACGTGACTTCTCCGGCGGCAGGCTCGTACCGGCCGGGCAGGTGATTTCCCGCACCTGAACATCTTTCGCGGCCCAGTCGATTTGTTTGATCTTGTCCGCCGTTTCCGAAGGAACCTTGACGGCCACATCCAGCCAGAAGCGGGTGCGCGTCTGCTGAAACGGCTGAATCCTGGCCTGCACTTTTTTGGCCGCCAGCTCGCGCACGCGGCCTTCGGCGTTGGCCTCGACGGTAAACAGTCCAAGCGAGATGGCGTTTTGCCAACCCTCTTCCTGGATCAGGGCATGATCCTTGAATCCGAGACGGGTGAGTTCCTGGCGCTTGCGCTCCGCGGCTTGCTGGGAGGACAGCGGCGGGAGATAGACCTGATAACCGGTGACGCTACGGGTTTCTTCGGAGCGGCGCGAATAAGTAAGCTGAAGTTCATTCAAACGAGTCTCCGCCCTGGCCACGAGATCGATATCCGGAAACGGGCCGATATGGAAACAGGCCGGCGCGGTGCCGGTCGTCAATTCCGCGTTCGCGGGTGGCGGCGTTTTGCGCGGTGCGAGCTTTACCCCCGACTCGGTGAACAGGCGCATTTTCTCCGGTGCCACCGGCGCGCGCGCCGTGCGGCTTTCTTCCACCGGCGTTTCCTTGTACCAGCTCGCCCACATCCACAGGCCGAGATTGGCCAGCACCAGCGCGGCAAACACCCATTTCAATTTCATAAGCTATCCGCGATCCGCGCCAGGCCTTTCAGCACCAGGTCCGGCACCAGCGTGGCCGGCACCCGCAGATGCGCGGCCAGCGCCGGTGCCTCCCCGCCCGTGAGAAAAATCTCCATCGTCTCGCCCAAGGTCCGCCGGTACTCGTCGATCAGACGTTCCACCGCGCCCGCCAGTCCATACAAGGTACCGGCGGCGACGCCATCGGCCGTGGACCGCGCCAGGCAATCGTCGGCCCTGCCCTCGGCGGCGGATATGCCGGCCGTCCCCTGCACGAGACTGTCCCGCAACAGACGCAGGCCCGGAAAAACCGCGCCGCCGAGAAACTCGCCCTGTGCTGACAACGCATCCACCGTGACGGCGGTTCCGCAATCCACCACGCAGGCAGCCGATGGCGTCAGCCCGCGCGCGCCGATCAGCGCCACCCATCGATCCACGCCGAGTTGTTCCGGCTCCCGGTAACGGTTCTTCACGCCGAACTGTTCCGCCTGTGTGCGGACAATTTGCGGCGTGATCGGCCAGCGCGCCTGTACCCATTGCTCCAGCGCGCGCCGTCGTCGCGGAGGGGAGACGCTGCACACGACCACCTTCTGTGGTGCGGCCATGTCATGCCACAGCCTGTCCAGCAGGGACGGCATCTCGTCATCCAGCATGGCGGCCTCCGTGTGCCAGAGGCCAGGCGCATGCTGCGCCCACTTCAGGCGGCTGTTGCCAAGATCGATTAACAGATTCAACGGGACAACCTCATGCTGATCTCGCCGGAATGGAACACCTGCCTGCCCTTGGCAAGGCGCACGATCAGTCCGCCGTGTTCGTCAATATCCTCGGCGGTTCCGGAAAACTCGCGATCTCCCTGTATCAGGCGCACGCGCCGACCGTGGAACAGGTGGCGTTTCTGCCATTCGTCGCGAAACGGGGCAAAGCCCTTGTCAGCGAACAGCTGAAACATGTCCAGCAGGCGGCGCATGACCAGCGCCGCGAGGCGATTGCGGTCGGTGGTTTCGCCGGTAATGTCCTGCAGATCGGCCCACGGCTGGTCAATGCGCGCGGCGTCCTCTCGACTGATATGTCCGTTGATACCCAGCCCGAGGATGACCAGCGTCGGTCCGGCCGCCTCCCCCTGGACATCGACCAGCAACCCGGCGAGCTTGCGGTTATCCCACAGCACGTCGTTCGGCCACTTCAATCCCAATCCCACGCCGCACAGGGACGTGCCAGTGTCGCGAGAGGCAGGATGCCGGGAGCGACCGCCGGACACGCCATATTCCTCGAGTGCGCGCAACAATGCGACGCCGGCCGCCAGGCTCAGGCCCGAAACCAGGCCCGGCCCGCCGGGGAAGCGCCAGGCCATGGACAGCATGAGATTGCAGTAAGGCGTCGCGATCCAGGAACGTCCGCGTCGGCCGCGACCGCTCAACTGGGTCTCGGCGATACAGACCGCGCCATTGATATCCATGTCCGCCGCGACATGTTCGGCGAGATAGCGATTGGTGGAATCCACTTCGTCCAGGATATGCAGGCGGTCGCGAATTTTCGCCGCCGCACCACCCAGCAGTTTCAGGAGGTGCGCGCGATCCAGCAGCGTCAGCGGCGTGTCGAGCTTGTAGCCGCGGCCGGTCACGCGGTGAACCTCAAGACCCGATTGCGCGAGGCGATGGACATTCTTGCACACCGCGGCGCGCGTGATGCCGAGTTTTTTTCCCAGATCCGTGCCGGAATGAAAAGCGCCGTCGGACAACAGCCTCAGGATTTCGGCGCGCGTGGTCATGCCGGCATTTTACAGAAAAACCAATAGACAGGATTAACAAGATTTACAAGATTAAAGCTGGAAATCGATGGCTTTGGGTTCTAATCCTGTTAATCCTGTAAATCCTGTCCATTTAATCTTTGTCTATTGCCCCATCCCGGACATCCGCTCGATGACCTTGACGATGGCGGCGGAATCCAGCTCGCCGTCGCCGCTGCCCATGAGTGCGTTCAGATGCTGCGCCACCAACGCCGTGCCCGGCAGACCGATGCCCAGCTGGTGCGCGTCCTCGATCACGATGCGCAGGTCCTTATGGTGCAATTTCACCTTGAATCCCGGCTTGAAGTCGTTGTCGAGCATGCGCTTGCCGTGTACTTCCAGAATCTTGCTGCCGGCGAAGCCGCCCAGCAGCGCCTCGCGGACCTTGGCCGCGTCGACGCCGTTGCGGCGCGCGAACGTCAGCGCCTCGCTCACGGCCTGGATGGTGACGGCGGCCACGATCTGGTTGCAGGCCTTGGCCACCTGCCCGGCGCCGTGGTTGCCCACGTGCACAATATTCTTGCCCATCACATCGAACAGCGGCTTCACCCGCTGGAATGCCTTGTCCTTGCCGCCGACCATGATGGAAAGCGTTGCATTGACCGCGCCGACCTCGCCGCCCGAGACCGGCGCATCCAGCATCTCGACGCCGCGCGTCTCCAGCTCTTGCGCGATGCGGCGCGTGCTTGCCGGCGAGATGGTGCTCATGTCCACCACCGCCTGACCGGGCCGCAGGCGATGAATCAGACCGTTCGCGCCAAGCACGATGTTTTCCACGTCGGGCGTGTCCGAGACCATGATGAAAATGATCTCGGCACTGGTGGCGACTTCCGCGACCGAAGCACAGGCCTGTGCGCCCGCCTCGATCAGTACGTCCATGGTCACCGGGCGGCGCCCGTGGACCCACAGTGCGTGCCCGGCCCGGCGCAGATTGAGCGCCATGGGCCGGCCCATGATGCCGAGCCCGATAAATCCCAGTTTCATCGCCATTGTCTTCAACTCCTAAATTTAAGGAAGGTCTGATTTATTAATTTCTGACGCAAAGTCGCAAAGACGCAAAGATTTTTTCATTTATTTTTCCGAGTTTTTCTTTGCGCCTTCGCGTCTTTGCGTCAAATAATCATAATTAATCAAACATTAATTCAGTTCCGGCGGACTGTGCCGGAACCCGAGCTGCAAACTGCACCACTGCGCCACCTGCAGCAGGCGCGCATCCTGCAGATAACCACCGACCAGTTGCAATCCGAGCGGCAGGCCGTGCGCGCCCAGTCCTGAGGGAAGGGTAATGGCCGGTGCGCCGCACAATGTCCAGATCGTGCAGAACACCGGGTCACCGGTGTTCGTCAACGTAGCGGGTGCTTCACCGCGCGCCGGTGGGGTCAGCACGGCGTCGTAACGATGCATGAAATCTCCGAGCTCACCGCGCCGCCGGGTGCGACTCTCCAGCGCCGCGTGATACGCGGACTCCGGGATCAGCAGGCCATCGTCAATCAGACGGTTGATCTCGGCGCTCAGGCGATCACGATGTTGTGCCTGCAAATGAGCAAACGCGCGCGCGCCTTCGTAGTGCATGATCGTGCGGAGAATGTCGTGCGCCTGGGCAAAGGCATCGGGAAGCGTGGCGGCCTCGATGGCCGCGCCGGCCTTGCGCAGCGTGGCAATACTCTGGGTGAAATTGTCCTGCTGATCGGCGTCCGCGAGCGGCCATGCCGGCGTGCGCACCGCCGCCAGCCGCGGCGGCTGGAACAGCGGCTGGGGATCGAGGTCCTGCGGCACCAGCGCGAAATCAGACAGGCTGTCGGGATCATCCTGGGTATGACCGATCAGGGCGCTCGCCACCACCGCCGCATCGGGCGCACTGCGCGCGAACACGCCCACCTGATCCAGTGTGTGGCTGAACTTGAGGACTCCGGCACGTGATATGAGGCCGGCGCTGGGCTTGTAACCCACCACACCGCAAAACGCCGCGGGACGGATTACCGAACCATTCGTTTGCGTGCCGAGCGCGGCCGGCACGAATCGCGCCGCCACCGCCGCGGCCGATCCGCTCGAGGAACCTCCCGGCGTGTGCGCCGGATTCCACGGATTGTGTGTTTTCCCGGGCGCATAATAGGCCAGCTCCGCCGTGACGGTTTTGCCCAGCATTACCGCCCCGGCTTCATCCAGCCGGCGCACCACGCGCGCGGACATCGATGGCAGGTAATCCTCAAAGGCGGGTGAGCCCATGCGCGTCGGCACACCCTGTACATCGATAATATCCTTCACACCCAGCGGAATGCCCAGCAGCGCACCCTGCTTGCCGGCCTGCCGGTGGCGGTCGGCGGCGCGCGCCCGATCCAGCGCCACCTCGGACTTGAGCCAGGCCCAGGCTTCGATTTTCGGGTCGAGCCGCGCGATCTGCACCAGACAATCGCGCACCAGGTCTTCGCAGGTGAAACGGCCCTCCGCCAGGCCG
>MFTB01000046.1 GCA_001785195.1 Candidatus Muproteobacteria bacterium RIFCSPHIGHO2_12_FULL_60_33 | reverse complement strand
CGCTCGCCTGCAGACGGAGTAATCCTTTCAGTAGCAGCTTTGATTTAACCTGATTCATTTCAAATTTATCCGCCCTTCATTCTTCCGAGTGCCGTGATCTATCTTCTTCTAGTTAGACCGTTTTGGCCCACTGGGGAGAAAACTGTCTAATACTAAGCAGCAATATCTGATTTTATAGTGGAATAACTGCCTCTAACTTGGGCAAAGTATTAGACACGATCCGATGTTTTGCTTATTGTTCTCATCGACTTACGGCCATATCGGCAACAGGCTTTTAACCAGTTGGTCGGCAGTTCGAATCTGCCACGGCCCACCATATACTTCCTTGGTTTTGCTGCCATCGCGACCTCGCTGTGCTTTGGTGGTTGCTTAATCGCGGAATCGAACCTACGGTTCACTTTCTTCGCTTCGCCCGCCGCGCTGCGCATTCCATGCTGCGCTTGCGGCCCAGCCCCGACATCCGTGTCGGGGCGTTCGCGGCTCCTAATCCCGCCGCGCGCCCACTGGACAAAGGCCTTGATCCGGCTCACCCTCCACGGTCCACTATTTTTGTATAAGCTCTCCCGGGTTTGCATAGATCACCGATGACTCCTGTTACTACGCCATCATCCACAACGCCGACGCCGCGGCTGTTTTTTGCGCTGTGGCCGCCGACCGAATTGAGCCGCGAGCTGTACAGGCTTGCGGGAAACGCTCTGCGTGACGGCTCTGCTCGGCGTGTGGTTCCGGAAAATATTCATCTGACCTTGGCCTTCCTGGGTTCGGTCGATGCGTCGTTCCGGGAATGCGCCGAGCGGGCGGCTTCGGCGATTCGCAGCGAGTCCTTCACGCTGATTCTCGAACAGATGGGTTGTTGGCCGAAGTCCGGCATCCTGTGGGCGGGTTCGGCACAGACGCCGGGGCCGCTGTTACATCTCGTGCAATCCCTGAATGCCGGCCTGACCGGTTGCGGTTTTGAGGCGGAGAAACGTCCCTACGCCGCGCACCTGACGCTCGCGCGCAAGGCGCATCAGATCCACGGGAGCCGGGCGATCGAGCCTCATTCGTGGGAGATAAACCGGTTTTGTCTTGTGCAATCTCATGCGCGACAGGAAGGTGCACACTATGAAACTCTTCGCAGCTGGGAACTAAAACCGCCTGCGGTGTGAGCCTTCGACCTTTTATACCAGTTCCGTCGATCGTGAACCCAAGATCCTGACGTTTCCTACCAACGTGCGAAGAGCCGGCCGTTCTCCACCTTGGCCTCGAAACGCTTCAGGGGGCGATTGCCTTTTTCCACGCACTTGCCGGTCTTGATGTCGAAGGCCCAGTGATGCTTGGGGCAAGTGAGACGGAAGCCCTCGAGCGCCAGCTGCGGAATATTGGTGACTTGGTGCGGGCAACGGCTGTCGTAGACGTTGAACTCACCGTTGATGCGATAGATGAACAGGCTGCGCCCATCGCTGTCGCAGTAGGTGATCTTGCCCTCGGGAATCTGGTCCGCCGGTTTGACGTCGTGCCAGCGTTTTTCCGCGCCCAGGTTCTCGGCGCGGAATTCCGGGATGTCCATGTCGAGCAGGATGTCGATGGCCCACACGATCTTGGCCAGCCCGAGCGCCGGGAAAGCGTGCAGGATGGCATCGAGAATCTCGTTGGGCGTGGCGCCGGCCTCGAGTGCTTGCGGCAGATACTGGCGAAACCCTCCTTCGGTCTGGGTCGCGATTTTAGTGATGACGGTGATCAGCATCCGCGTCTTCGGGTCGAGCGATTTCCCCGTTTCCTTGAGAAACTTGAAATAAGACTTCATCGCTTCGGGTCTGGTTCTGACCAGATAATCCAGTGCGTCGCTCATCCAGAACTCCCCGGTGATTTACCGTATAAAGCGCAAGGACAATGCCCTGCGCGCCAGGTATTATGCGCAGCGCACGCGCGATGTGCCAGTCGTCCAGGCGCACGGGACAACGGTTCTTTACGCGTGCGCGACAGGTGCGGCCGGTAATCTCAGGCGCCGAGTGGAATATAGTTGGTGGGAATGACGCCGTGCTCACCCGGCGGAAGGACCTTGCGGATCTCCAATCCCTGGCTGCCGTCTTCGACGGTCTCATGCATAAGGTCAATCACCTTGGTTGGCGCAAAGGGCGTTTTGTCCGAATTAAGGACCAGCGCCACCTTGGGTTTCAGACGGCGTGCCCGGTTGATCGAAATGACCACCCCGATGCTGCCGTTGCTGAGTTCGACGACACTTCCAATGGGGTAAATGCCCATGCACTGGATGAACTGTTCGACCATCAGCGGTTGGAAGTCCCGACCGCGCCAGGAGTACATTTTTGTAAGCGCGTCGTGCGCCGACATCCCGCTGTGGTAGGAGCGGTCCGAAGTGATGGCGTCATAGCAATCCACAATCGCCCCGACGGAGCCGAAGAGGCCGATGTCATCGCCCTTGAAACCGAGAGCATAACCTCCCCCCGCGTAACGTTCGTGATGATAACGGGCGACATCGATGGAGGCGGAAGAGATGCCGTGCGTCTGCTCGAGGATGCTCACGCCGTGCGGGACGTGGCTCTTTATGATAATGAACTCTTCTTCAGTAAGCTTTTCCGGCTTGTTGAGGATGTCATTCGGAACCTTCATCTTGCCGATGTCATGCAGCAACGCGCCGATGCCAAGCAGATTCAGCTCATCGTTCGTGAGATCCAGATGCCGGCCGAAGGCAAGCGCCAGCACGCAGACCCGCAAGCTGTGCAACGCGGTGTACTCATCCTTGTCCTTGAGCTGGTTGAGGCACATGAGCGCGTCCGGGTTGCGGATCACGCTGTCCACCATGTCGGCCACGACCTTCTTGGCGGCCGTGGTGTCGATGCTGCGGCCGAGGCGCACGTCGCCCATGATGTCGTAGACGGCCTCGCGGGTTTCGGTCACGATCTCCCGGGCGCGACCGATCTCTTCCTCGAGTATGGTGACGTCCTGGTATCGTGGGGGGCGCCGGTGACCGTGTGTAAACCGTTCCAGGACTTTTTCGAATTTGATGACGGGCTCTTTCTGTTCCTTGGAAAGAATCAAGGCCGGCGCCACGTTGGCGGATGGGCGGGACTTCGGTGAGACGTCGTATCCCTGTTCGGTGTCGATGTAGACATGCTGACAGTATTGGCTGAGTTGCTCGATCTGCTCGTCCGATTGGACCTCGAAGCCCTGGAACAGGAACGGCGTTTCGCGCCAAGGGCGGTCCAGCTCGGAGACGTACATGCCCAGGCGCAGGTCATGGACGGGAATATTCTTTTTCATAACATTAAAGATAGCAGCAAAATCTGCACCAAATCGGCGCAAATTTCACCCGCCAAGGCCGGAAACTGACCAGGGAACCTCTGAATAATTCGATGTAGGGCGTGTCCCACGCACCATTTCGTCGATCGGTGCGCAGGGCGCACCCTACTTTTGGATTAATCAGAACTTCCCTGGCAGGGTGCTGAAAAAGTCGCTGACAAGGTTCCCTCTCCCCTTGCGGGAGGTGAGGCGGAGTTATCGTGAATGTCCAGTGGACATTCACGCCGCCGAACGGGCGCAAATGATTCTCTTGCGCCCCGGCGGGAATAACAGGGTGAGGGGAGACAAAAAGCACATCGACGAATCATGGCGTTATACATTGACCACGGCTGTATCATCCTCACCCCCGCTCTCTCCCATCGAGGGAGAGGGAGTTTTTCAGCAACCTGCTAGGCTTTCTTTTTAGTCTCAAGCAGTTCGTGGATCAACGGCGTGAGGATGATTTCCATGGCGAAGCCCATTTTTCCGCCAGGCACGACGATG
Organism: Candidatus Muproteobacteria bacterium RIFCSPHIGHO2_12_FULL_60_33; assembly: GCA_001785195.1. GTDB lineage: Bacteria > Pseudomonadota > Gammaproteobacteria > Acidiferrobacterales > Sulfurifustaceae > Sulfuricaulis. The sequence continues at coordinate 8,755 of MFTB01000046.1, read as the reverse complement.
GTATTGGGTCGCGACATGAAGGAATTGTGAATCATGCTGAGAAAATAGGGGAAATCGACATTCTTGGGGTCGCGGAAACGGATCACCACCATGCTTTCGTCAGGAGTGGGGATGTCGCGCGCGATGAAGGGGTTGGAGGTGTCCACCACCGCCACGCGCTGGAAATTCACGTGCGACCGTGAAAACTGCGGCGTGACGTAGTGCACATAGTCGTACATGCGGCGCAGAATGGTATCCACCACCGCCTCGGCCGAATAGCCGCGTTCGGCGGTGTCGCGGTGAATTTTCTGTATCCACTCCAGATTGACGATCGGCACCACGCCCACGAGCAGGTCCACCCATTGGGCGGCGTCCACATTGGCCTTGGCGTCCACGACGCCGCCGTGCAGCCCTTCGTAAAACATGAGGTCGGTGCCGCGCGGGACGTCTTCCCAGGGAGTGAACTCGCCGGCCTTGAGATTGGTGTCGAGACGCTTGTTGTGCTCGGCCGCCTCGCCGTCGCTGTGCAGGTAGTAGCGCTTCTTGCCCCCGCCGGTTTCACCGTAGGCCTTGAACTGTTTTTCCAGCTCGTCGAACAGATTGGCCTCGGGTCCGAAGTGACTGAAATGATGATTACCGCTGACCTCCGCCTTTTTCATCGCCGCGCGCATCTCAACGCGGTTGTAGCGGTGGAAGCTGTCACCCTCGACGATGGCCGGATTGATTTGCGCCCGCCGGAAAATATGTTCAAAGGCGCGCTTGACGGTGGTGGTGCCGGCGCCGCTCGAACCGGTGATGGCGATGATCGGGTGCTTCCTGGACATCGTTGATAACCCCTTGGTCGCTGAAAGCGGCACATTCTACATCAGGATGATTATTGTGGCGGCAAGAATTTTACTTGAATATGCCGGTGAATTGTCATTCTTCCGTCCCGGGATCAAAGCTGTCAAGCCGCCACAATAATCGGAAATCCTGATAATTTTCGCTATTGACCCGGCACACCCGCGTGTCGCGGTGGATACCGGGCGACACATATCCTCCATTTATGAACAATTATGCCGGGTCAATAGCGGATACCACCCGCGGGGCGGAGGTGTCTCAGGTTTGGCGGGTATTTAACACGGCATACCCCGGATTGCCGGCGACGCCTTTCAGGCGCGGGGTGTAGGGGCGGTCGATGCGGACGGTTTTTCTGGCGCGCAGATATTCGGCGACGACGTCCCATACGGGTTTACCGGGCTCGATCGGCTGGACGCTGGCCCAGCCGGCGACCTTGTATTTCTTGCCGGGGTCGAGCGGCTTGCCCCCGACCGTTGGACTCTGGACGCGCTTGCCGTGTGTCTGGGCGATGTCGAGCGTGTATTGCAGCCCGCCGACACGAACCATGTCGCCGCCCTGCTGATAATAAGGATCGGCGTGGTACAGGTTGTCGGCGATATCCTCCATGAGGATCTTGATCTGCTCGCCGGTGAGATGGTTGACGGTGGCGGTGGCGTAGGTGATCGCGGTCTGATCCATCAGATGCTCCAGGGTGATCGTATCGCCCGGAAGCAGCGTGGTGCCCCAGCGGAAGCCGGGCGAGAAGGCGATGTCCGCGCCTTGCACCGCCAGCAGCGCATCGACGATCAATTGATCGAAGGTGCCGCTGAAATTGCCGCGCCGGTAGAGCAGTCCTTCCGTTACCGCGAGTTTTTCCCCGAGCTTGTCCGCGTAAGGCGCGCGCACTTTCTCGATGTAGGCGGCCATGTCCTTGTCGGGCGGAAGCAGGCTGGCGAATACCGGCAGCATTTTGAAGCGATAGTCCGCCACCTTGCCGTTCCTGACCTCGAGGTCGAGCACCGCCAGGTATTTGCTGTTGGAGCCGGAGTTGATGACCAGCGTTTTGCCGCCGGCATTCTTCACCACCGACGGCGCCGGCACGGCGTCATGCGTGTGCCCGCCGAGAATGACGTCAATGCCACGCACGCGGCTGGCCATCTTGAGGTCAACGTCCATGCCATTGTGCGACAGCACCGCCACCACCTGCGCGCCCTTGGCGCGAACCTCATCGACCATTTTCTGCATGTGGTCGTCGTTGATGCCGAAACTCCAGTCCGGAATCATGTATCGCGGGTTGGCGATCGGCGTGTACGGAAACGCCTGGCCGATGATGGCCACCGGCACTTTATTGATTTCGCGGATGACATAAGGCTTGAAAATCAGCTCGCCCCAGGTGGCGTCATTGACGTTCTGCGCCAGGAATTCGATCTGGCCTTTCAGGTCCTTGTCGACGATTTCCTTGACGCGCTCGGCGCCGTAGGTGAATTCCCAGTGCCCGGTCGCGATATCCACGCCGAGCAGTTTCTGCGCGTCCACCATGTCCTGGCCCCTGGTCCAGAGCGAGGTGGCCGATCCTTGCCAGGTATCGCCGCCGTCGAGCAGCAGCGTGCGGTCCGGGCGGCTGGCGCGCAGGTTCTTCACCAGCGTCGCCAGATGGGCATAGCCGCCGATTTTGCCGTAACGGCGCGCGGCCGCCTCGAAATCAAGGTAGGTGAAGGCATGCGCCTCGATCGACCCCGGCGTGATGTTGAAATGCTTGAGCAGATTCGCGCCGACCAGGTGCGGCGGCTTCCCGCGGGCGGCACCGACGCCGATATTGATATTGGGTTCGCGGAAATAGGTCGGTAGGAGCTGCGCGTGGGAATCGGTCATGTGCAGCAGCGTGACATTTCCGAACGGCGCCACGTCATAAAGGCTGCCCGGTTTTTTGCTGCCGGCGAATGCCTGGCGGCCGCCTGGGCCACCCTCGAAAACGAGGCCGGCGGCGGCGCCCATGGCGAGCATTTGCAGGAATTCGCGTCGGGATAGGCTCATATGTCTTGGTTGAATCTAAGGAAGGTCTGATTAATTCTCAAAACTAGAAATCTCACCGCAAAGGCGGTCGCTCTCGCGCATCCCTGCGCCCGCGACATTCGTACTTCCTGTACAGCACAAAGAGCGCAAAGTGTTTGTTTTGTTGCGGCCCAGGGTGCAACAAAACCCGTTGCACCCGTTCGGCGGCGCGAATGTTCACTGAACATTCGCGAGGACCCCGCCTCACCCTTCGCGTCTTTGCGGTGAATGATCATTTAATCAGAGATTCCCTAAATGGTTTAGGACGATGAAAAGATGATCAGCGGTTTGTGTTTCGTTATGACGCCCGGCGATAAATCCGTATTCCCCGCTGCCGAAAAAGAAAACCCGGCGCTGCATCACACCGGGTTTTGATGAACATCCTGATGCTTCTAGTTACGCATGGCCGGCGCCGTCAGGGGCAGGCCGCTGCTCATGTAAGTCTCATAGAGCTGTAGATGGTTGTAGATTTCGCTGCCGTGCTTGAAGGGCTTGGCGCGCACCTGTGAGTTGCAGGTGGCGTAACGCTGATGGATGGTCTCCAGGCGGCCCCACTCCAGACGCTGGGCCGGCCAGGCCGTGGTGTGTCCGAGCGCCGCGCTGAGCGGCTGATTGCCGCCGAAGTTCTTGCCCGCCAGGTCCATGTGGCAGTTGGCGCAGGCGAAATTGAGCTGGCCGCGCCGCTGCCACCAGTATTTCTTGCCGTCTTCGTAGGCCTTGAGGGCGCCGGGGCTGGAAACGTCGATCTTGACGCGCTGCCCCTGCGAGAGCGAGTAGAAATAGGCCGTCAACTGGGCCAATTGCACGCGCGGGCCCTGTTCCTTGCTGAGGTCGGCGGTCAGGAAGGAAAAGTTTTCGCCATTTTTCTTCGCGCAGTCCATCAGGTCCATTTCCGCGGTGCGGATTTTTTGCGAGCCCTCATCCCAGTAGGGATAACCCTGGGCGATGTTTTTGCCTCCGTTCTTGAAGCAGTTGGCGAAGTTCTTGCCGTTCTTGAACGGCGTTTCCCACAGCTTCTTGCCCAGGGACAGCCCGAGCTCGTAGGGCGGAAATTCGTTGGATATCGTCCATTGCTCGCGGTATTCCTCCAGCCCCGGCAGGGCATAGAGGCCGTTCGAGTATTCATCGAACGCGACAGTGGGAAATTTATTCTTGAAAAAGGCCTGGAACTGCTTGAGATCGGAGGCCGGATCGGCCATGGCCGCCGGCATCGTTCCGGCGACAACACCCAGAGCAGCCAGAAGCATTAAAATTTTTTTCATCGCGGGTTCTCCTTTTGGTGAATTCACGGACCGGATAAAGCGACGCTCCTCGTTTCAGCCGACAGTGGCTTCCCCGCTGCCGCTTTTCCCCGTGTTGTCGCTCCAGTTGACCTGGATCTTGTCCCCGGGTTTGGCGCCCTTGAGCTTGATCCCTACCAGCGGGTCTTTGGACACCGCGGGACCTAAATCGCTGGAAACGACTTCCTTGCCGTTTACGGAGAAAGTCAGTTTCTGGATGTAATGCGCCGGGACTTTCTTGTCCTTGTCCTTGGGATCCGGACGCTGCCCGGTTTCCATCGGATGATCGACCAGCACCAAAACGTCTGTTACGTCGCCTTGGGTTTTGGTCCGGATTTTCGTCTGTATGTCTGCCATGTGTTTTTCCTCAGCAAAACCGTAATATGATTTTTGAAACGCAGATTAACGCAGATAAAACAAATTTATTGTAAAAAACGTCTGCATTTATCATTCAATAAATCTGCGTTCATCCGCGTTCCGAAATTAATATTTAAAGTTCATCAACCGCCGCACCCGCCCGCCGTGACCTTGACGTTCTGCCTGGCCGAGTAAAGCTTGCCGCCGGCCTTGACGACGGCGACCACGTCCGAGGTCTGGGCCATCTTCATGCGGGCCGAGAAGTAGCCCTCGGCGCCGGCGAAGGTGGCCTGGGCCACCAGGGGGCTCGGGTTCTTCTCGACGAAGACGGCGATGGCTTCGACGTTCGGCATGTCGGCCATCACCTGGATCTGGACCTGAGCGCTGTTCTCGGCCTGGGTCGGTACCTTGAGCTTGATGGCGGCCGAGGGGCTGGTCTGGGACGAGCCGAACAGGGCATTAATGGCCTCGTCGAGCTTCTTGGCGCTGAAGGCGTCCTTGGGCCATTCGGCGGCCAAGGCCCAGCCGGGGCGGAACAGTCCGGCGCTGCCGGCGCCGAGGAGCACGGCGGTGGCGAGCGTGTTCTTGAGGAAGAGACGGCGGGGAAGGTGAGTCACGGGGTCCTCCGATAAATTAATATTAGTGATTTCATTTACCACGCATGGTTTCGTAGCGCATGAGCGAGAGAGACTATTCTCATAATGTCCAGACGTACTCCACGATCTTGTCGATTTCATCCGCCGACAGGATATTGTGCCTTCCAAACGGAGGCATGACCGTGTCCGGATTGACCTTGGTGGCGTCGGATATCTGTTCGCGCAGTTTGGCCTTCTCGGGGAAACGCTGTTTTATCGAAACCATCGGCGGGGCGATATTCCCGGAAGACATTCCTTCAATCAGGTGGCAACCCATGCAGTTGCCTTTCGTCCGCTCGATCACCAGGCAATAACCCTGCGTCACGGTGTCCTTGGGAGGATTGTCTTTATCCTTGCAAACCTTGGGGTCCAGTCCCTGGCCCGCAGCCTGCAGGCCAGGCGCGGCCAACAATGACCCCAAGCCCAGCAGCACGGTGGCGGCGCCGGTTATAACGATGTTGGTGGATTTCTGCATTGCTCCTCCTGCTGTTGTCTGTTGAACGACGCGCCTGTTATCTGCCTTGATTCAGCGGTAGGCAAGTGGCTCTCCTAGAGGGACCCAACGAGCCTCCCAACATGCATAGGGGAAAGCAGGATACCTCTCTCGCCGGAAATGACAAGCCCCTTTAATTATATTTGGCGGCTTACTTTAAGGTAAATAAGCACCTGTTAATGTAGCCCCAGTCTATTACATGAATTCAGAAACGGGGGGGGTATGGCCATTAGTTAAGACGCACCGTTGCAGGAAAATATTCCCCGTTTTATCGCGCATATTATTTTTTCTGGTAGGTGGCTATTTCTTCCTTGATAGCGGCGATTCTGGCCTCGAGGCTGGATTGCAGGTAAAAATTGTCCCCCGCGAAACGGGTGGCAAGCTGAAGCTGTTCGATCGCCGCATGGGGATTGCCGCTCAGATAATGGTGTTCGGCCATGGCCTGGTGGGCCTCGTAGGTGGCGCCGGTGCCGCCCGCGGCCTGTGCCAGCATCCGGTAAAGCTCGGGATCCTCCGGCCGCCGTTGCAGGGCGGTTTTAAGCAGGTCCTTGGCTTGACGGTATTTTCCGGTTTTCAGCAGTGCGCTGACATAATAATGCATCAGCGGAGCGCTCGCCGGGGTTTTCGCATAGGTATCGGCGTAAATGGCAAGCGCCTGTTTGTAATTCTCCGCCGTCATCTCGGTTTCCGCCTGGAGTATGCGGTAGGAAGCCCGGCTCGGCTGTTGTTCAACAAGTTTCTGAATCTCCGCGCGCGCCGTCGCGAGCTGCCGCGCGCGCAGCAATACCATGGCATAGCCGTAGCGCTCGGCATCCGCGTTGAGATATTTTCCCTGCGCCAGATTTTCCCTGAATCCGCGCACAATTTCTTCCGGATTGCCGGGGGCCAGCGCGCGGATTTTCGCGCGCACATGCTGAAAATCGCCGCTGTCGGGAGTCTGGCGTACCCGGAATTGCTCGGCGCGATTGCGTGAATCGGCGATGCGGCTGGTGGTGACCGGGTGCGTGCGCAGAAACTCCGGAAGACTGGTGTCGTTCAGCCGGTTGAGATTCTGCATCTGCTCGAAAAACGCCGGCATCGCGCGCGGGTCGAAGCCGGACTGCGCGAGGATCTGCATGCCGATGCGGTCCGCTTCCTCTTCGAAGCTGCGCGTGTAGTTGATGCCTTTCTGGGCGACCGCGGCGCTGGTGAGCGCGATCGCCGCCTCGCCGCCCTGATGACCGGAACTCGCCAGCAGTATTCCCGCCAGTATGGCCGCCATGGCGGGAAGGGTGGTGCGTTGCGATTCCGCGATCAACCGTGGAATGTGCCGTTGGGTGATATGCGCGGTTTCATGCGCCAGCACCGAGGCGAGCTCGGCCTCGTTCTGGGTGGCCAGGATCAGCCCGGTGTGCACGCCGATGAATCCACCGGGCACGGCGAAGGCGTTGATGGTCGGATTGTTGATAACGAAAAACCGGAAGTCCTGTTGCGGGTTGTCGCTGCGCGATACCAGTCGCTGGCCCAGCGACTGGATATATTCATTGATCTCCGGATCGTTCATGAACGCCAGGGTCCGGCGCGACCGGCGCATCAGGTCTTCGCCCAGCTTGCGTTCCTGCGCGGGTGATATCACCGCGATGGATTCATCGCCCAGATCGGGGAGATTGGTGTTGCCGGCGTAGGCAGGGAGATGGCCGGTCGGATACAACAGACTCGCCGCCAGTACCGCCCGCCACATTGTGCGGAGCATGTTTTTCATTGTATGGCTGTTATGCAAAAACATCGATCCAGAAGTAATCCGTAAAACGTCGATAACCCTTTACCTGTTGCCTACCTGTTGCCGCTCCCTGGAACAAACCGCCGGTGGCTGGCGCTGCTGTTTGAGGTGACTTATCTCCACCAGGGACCGCTGCTGTGGGTTCAGGTTTCCTCTTCAGAGGTTGTGTTGCGCGTAAACGCCGCGATTCCAGTCTGGATGGTGGCTAAATACCTATTTTTCAACAGGTTATCCTGGTTATTGAGAGTGCAGAAGTCGAAATTTGTTCCCTGGACCGCGCCGCGGAGTCGGGAATTGTCGGGGAGAATGGCCGGTCGCCAGTCTTGAGCGGCCTGTTTGATACTAAATTAGAAATCTATAATATATCGCCCTCAGACTGCTAATCATTTTTAGAAATTTCGTTTTTTTCGAGGAGGAAAAATGGCTGATCAAGAACTTGATGCACGTGGATTGAATTGTCCGCTCCCGATTCTGCGCGCCAAGAAAGCGCTGAACACGCTGACCAGCGGCCAGACGCTGCGCATCGTGGCGACCGATCCGGGTTCCGTGAAGGACTTCGCGGCGTTTGCCAAACAGACCGGCAATCAGTTGCTGGAATCCAGCGAGTCCAACGGTGAATACACCTATCTGCTGAAAAAGGCGTAACAGGATACCCCGTTCACTGAAGAACGGAATCCGGACGACGATAACCAGAACCATATCCGGGACGCCAGGTGACGCAGCAGCGTCACCGTGGAGACTCAGGATCGTTTTTGAGTTGCAGCAAACAAATAAGGGGCACGGACGTGCCCCTTATTTGTTTTTTCCGGGCGTCTGGTGGATCACGGTTTCGCCCGGCAGGCCCTGGAAGCGATTATTCAGACCGGCAAGCCGTTTCAGACCTCGGGCTGTCCCGGCCGCCAGGACGATGTCTCCGCCTGCAACCGCCCTTACGGCGATTCCATGCCGGCGGATATCCGCTCCCTTCCGTTTGCGCTCGCTCCCGGCGATGTCGCCAGAGTGCGGTGGCAAATGCAGGGCACGGAAATTCGCGCTTCCAGCGTTTTTGCCCCCTGACAGTGTATTAGAAATCACTAATATTCATTGAGTTATCCGTATTTCCTGCTGTTCACCTTAAAGTATTTGACATTTCTCCGACGTCAACTTTACTTCCAGCATAAGTGAAAGTGTTGTAACGCAGGGACGCGTGTTGCGGTAACGGCAACGGCAATCGCCGGCATACCCAACGGTCTTTGATCGATGGTTCCCAATTTCAAGAATCGGCTTTACGTAATTTTTCGGGGCATAAGGCCCCCAACTTTTCGGAGGAAGATGACATGTCGGGCATGAAACGAAATTTGGTTCTGGCTTTGGCCGTCGCCGCCGCCGTGGCCGCGCCGGG
>MFTB01000045.1 GCA_001785195.1 Candidatus Muproteobacteria bacterium RIFCSPHIGHO2_12_FULL_60_33 | reverse complement strand
CGCCTCGATGAAGGGGATGAGCCAGGCCACGGCCTTTTTCATGACGCGCGCGCTCTTGACCACCTGCGGCAGGAACATCTTGCCGGCGCCGAACAGGTCACCGACGACGTTCATGCCGTCCATGAGCGGGCCTTCGATGACCTGGATGGGGCGCGCGAATTGCTGGCGCGCCTCTTCGGTGTCCCGTTCGACGAACCCGTCGATGCCGTGCACCAGCGCGTGTGTCAGCCGCTCGGTCACCGGTGTCTCGCGCCAGGCGAGGTCCTGGGCCTTGGCTTTGCCGCCTTCGCCGGCGTATTTCGCGGCCATCTCGAGCAACCGCTCGGTCGCATCCGGCCGGCGATTGAGAATGACGTCCTCGACGCGCTCGCGCAGTTCCGCCGGGATGTCCGCATACACCGCCAGCTGGCCGGCGTTCACAATGCCCATGGTCATGCCGGCCTTGATCGCGTGGTACAGGAACACCGAGTGGATCGCCTCGCGCACCGCGTTGTTGCCGCGGAACGAAAATGACACGTTCGACACGCCGCCCGAGACATGCGCGTGCGGCAAGCGCCGCCTGATTTCGCGCGTGGCCTCGATGTAATCCACCGCGTAGTTGTTGTGCTCCTCGATGCCGGTCGCGACCGCGAAGATGTTCGGGTCGAAGATGATGTCCTGCGGCGGGAGACCCGCCTTCTCGGTGAGGACCTTGTACGAGCGCGCGCAGATCTCGACCTTGCGTTGCCGCGTGTCGGCCTGGCCTTTTTCATCGAAGGCCATCACCACCACGGCCGCGCCGTAGCAGCGGCAGGCGCGCGCCTGTTCGATGAATTTTTCCTCGCCTTCCTTGAGGCTGATGGAGTTCACCACCGGCTTGCCCTGCACGCATTTCAGGCCGGCCTCGATCACACTCCACTTGGAGGAGTCGATCATGACCGGCACGCGCGAGATTTCCGGTTCGGAGGCGATCAGGTGCAGGAAGGTCGTCATGGCCTTCTCGCCCTCGAGCATGGCCTCGTCCATGTTCACGTCGATCATTTGCGCGCCGTTTTGCACCTGCTGGCGCGCCACGTCGAGGGCCTTGTCGTATTCGTTATTGAGGATGAGTTTTTTGAACGCGGCCGAGCCGGTGACGTTGGTGCGCTCGCCCACGTTCACGAACAGGCTGTCGGGGCCGATGTTGAGCGGCTCCAGCCCCGCGAGCCGGCATTGCGGTTCGATCTTCGGCAGCGCGCGCGGGCGGACGCTACGCATGGCCTCGGCGATGGCCTTGATATGCGGTGGCGTGGTGCCGCAGCAGCCGCCAATGATATTAAGGAAACTGGACTCGGCCCATTCCCTGATTTGCCCGGCCATGAATTCGGGCGTGTCGTCGTAACCGCCGAATTCATTGGGCAGACCGGCGTTGGGGTGGCAGCTGACGTGCACGTTCGCGACGCGCGCCATTTCCTCGACGTACTGACGCAGTTGTTCGGCGCCGAGCGCACAGTTCAGACCCACGCTCAAGGGCTGGGCGTGGGCGATGGAATTCCAGAAGGCCTCGGTGGTCTGGCCGGAAAGCGTGCGCCCGCTGGCGTCGGTAATCGTGCCCGAGATCATGATCGGCACGCGGATGCTGTGCCTGTCAAAATACCGGTCAATCGCGCACAACGCCGCCTTGCAGTTGAGCGTGTCGAATACCGTTTCCACCAATAACAGATCGGCGCCGCCTTCGAGCAGACCGCGAGTGGATTCAGTGTAGGCGGCGACCAGCTCATCGAACCCGACGTTGCGAAAGCCCGGGTTGTTCACGTCCGGCGAGAGCGAAGCGGTGCGGTTGGTCGGCCCGAGCACGCCAGCCACGAAACGCGGGCGCGTCGGATCCTTGCGTTCGTACTCATCGGCCGTGGCCCGCGCCAGGCGCGCGCCCTCGCGGTTCAATTCATAGGCCAGTTCCTCCATCTTGTAATCCGCCATGGAGATGGATTGCGAGTTGAAGGTGTTGGTCTCGAGGATGTCGGCGCCGGCATCGAGGTAGGCCGCGTGGATGTCGTGGATGATCTTCGGCTGCGTCAGCGTCAGGAGGTCGTTGTTGCCCTTCAGATCGTGCGCCCAGCTCGCGAAGCGTTCGCCGCGATAATCTTTCTCGGCGAGCTTGTAGCGCTGGATCATGGTGCCCATGGCACCGTCCAGGATCAGGATTCGCTCTTGGAGGAGACTCTCAAGCCGCGACAGGCGCTCGCGACGGGCGCTGTCGGGAACGGCATAGGGATGTTGTGACATTCGTCAATGGATGGCGCATAAAAAGTTGGCTGAAGTGTACCGGAAACCCGAGGTGAATGCTCAGGAGGAGCCCGGCGCGCGCGGCGGCGCTATTCGATGGACCGTGCCGTCATGCCGAGCTGCAGAATGCGTTGAATGAAATCCCCGTAGCTTAAACCTGACTTGATGGCGGACAGGGTGCAGTCCTCATCGCGCGCGATGCCGGGATTGGGATTCGCCTCCAGCACGTAAAGCGCGCCGTTCGCCGTCATGCGCAGGTCGATGCGCCCGTAGCCGTTCATGTCGAGCAGGTGGTACACGCGTTTGCACAGGTGACCGATGCGCTCCTCCATGCCGTTCGGCATGTTGCGCGCGAACTGGTAATCGATGCCCCAGCGTTCGCGGTACTTGTCGTCCCATTTGACCTTGTAGGTCGCCATGCGCGGCGTGCCCGGCTCGGTGTTGCCGAACACCAGCTCGCGGATGGGCAGGACCTCGAGCTTGGCGTTGCCGAGAACGGTGACATAGAGCTCGCGCCCGTCGATGTACTGCTCGGCAATGGCGTCGCCGTTGAGCTTCTCGTGAATCAGCGCGACGCGCTCGCGCAACTGACTGTCGTTTTCCACGTACGAGGCCTTGGCGATGCCAACCGAGCCTTCCTCCATCAGGGATTTGACGATCAAGGGATAGGTGAACTTGCGTCGCCGTCTGATTTTCTTTCCGAGCGGAAAGACATCGAAGTCCGGCACGCTGATGCGGTGATAGGTCAGGATCATTTTGGTCAGCGCCTTGTCGCGCGCCAACAGCAAGCCGCGCGGATTGCAGCCGGTGTGGGGGATACGCATCATCTCGAAATAGCTGACGACGTAATAATCGAAGACGCTGTTGCCGGCGAAATCCTCCAGCAGGTTGAAGGCGATATGGGGCTTCCATTCCTCGATCGTTTTGCGGATCGGCGCCAGATCGTCGTAGACGCCCACGACCTGGACTTCATGGCCGAGGTTCAACAACGCGGTTTTGACGTCGTACTCGGTGCGGAACTTCTCCATCCGCGGATCGTTTTTGTCGTGCAAGTCATCCGGGGGCACCAGCGTGTAGTGCACCACCATCATGACGCGCAGCTTTTTCATATCGCGAGGCGCGACATCCCGCTCCGCAGCGAGCCCATGTAGAGCATGACGAGCGAGGAGATGAGCGCGATTTTCGTTTCTTCGCGGCTGCGCGAGGCGTGCAGGTTCATCTCCTCGCAGCGGTGGATCATGTCTTCGATCGTGAGATTGATACGATAACGGGATTCGGAGGTCCAGCGGGCGACGGAGGTGATGGCCTCGCGCCGCAGGCGCCGGATGAAATGCGCCGCCCGCTCATTCTTGCGGCCGCTGGTGGCGGGGAAGATCTGCCGTAGTTGCTGCTCGTGGAAGAGCGGCAAATCCTGTTGCAGGCGAGTCTGTTTCTCCGCGAAATATTCACGTAGCGTGATCCGCAGCGTGGTGGTGGAGTCAACCTGTTTCTTGCTGCGCACGGGCGGTGAGTGGCCCACGATTTCCTGCATCAGTTGATCCACGTACTTGAGTTTCTTGAGCGCCGGCCAGTCGCGGTATTTTTCGCGCCAGCGCGAGCCGGGATTGAGCCACACGGCGAAGGTCTCGGCCCAGTCCTCGGCCGGATGGCTTTGCGCGTACCAGTTGTCGAGATGCAGCACGTAGTTGCGGCTGTAGGGCCGCGGCAGGTAGCTCTCGGGATAGGCCTTGCTGGCGCGCCCGAAACGCCGGCGCCAGCTCTGTTTCAGGTGCAGCCGGTAGGCATTGGCCAGGGCATGCGCGGTTTCGTGCCGCAGCAGTTTCATGCGCGCCTCCGCGGTGGCGCCTTCGATTTCCAGCATGTGCGCTTTTTCCAGGCGCATGAGCCGCGGGTGTACGAGATAAAACGGAATCGCGAAGCCGGGCACGCCGTCCGGGCAGAACCAGCAGTCCGACAACCAGCAGTGCGGACGGAACGCGAAGCCGCGGTTGGCGAGGTCATGCCACAGTATCCCGACCTCTTTCTGGATCTTGCTGCCGGTGAGCGTGAGCCCCAGATCGCACAGCCGGGTGTCCAGCAGGTGCTCGTCGGACCGGCGCGTCCAGGACATCGTTACCGGACGCCGCGACACTTTCTTCCGGCGCGGTTTCCTGCGGTTTTTTGTTTTTTTGGAAGGGATGTCCGTCTCCTTTTATTTAGAGCCTGTCTCAAAAACGTCTGTCGCGCAAAGCCAAAGCAACCGCAGATGAACACGGATGATAAATAGATAAACGCGGATCAGCCAGACGAGCTCTTGTTTTATCTGCGTTCATCTTTTTAGGAATAAATCTGCGTTAATCTGCGGTTCAAAGCATTTTTCTAATAAACAGCGGTGACACGATACCCGGCTTTCTCAAGCCGGTACAACAGGCCCGTTTCACCCGGCAGGTGCGCCGCGCCCACGGCGATGAAGGCGCCGCCTTGCTTGAGAATTGGCGCCATGCGTTCGGTCATGCGTAGATTGCGTTTCACCAGCAACCGGTCCATGACCTCGTTATATAGTAGCTCGTCGCCCGGTTTGTTTTTTTCACCGATTGCCGCGATGGCGGCCAGGTCACGCGCGAGGTAGGCCTTGTGCAGTTCCTCGAATTCCTTATCAAGGTTCGCCTGCGCGCGCACCGTGTCTTCCAGCAGCGCCACCTGATCCGGCAGGGGCAGGCCGTCGAACACAGCCAATTGTTCCGCAATGGTTTCCAGCCCGGACACGGGTTTGTTTTGTTGCGTGGCGCGGGCCTGCAGCACGAGATCGAGGTATTCGCCGGTCTTGGGAGGCGGCATGGACAGCGCCATCATGACCGCCCAGGGTTTTTGCTTCTCGACGCCCAGCGTCGGGATGCCGCGCGCGGTCAATGCCTTCATGGATTCCATGTAGAGCTTGTTGCCGATGACCTGCTCCAGCGTTCGCTCATCGTTGAAGAACATGACCTCGGCCATGCGCACCAGGGCTTCGCCATCGACAATGGCTTCCATGACGAAGCGGCCGGAGGCATCCAGCGACCGGGCCACCACCTCTGGCAGGGCGATGACGCGCGCATCGTCGGAGTGGATCGTGCCGAACAGATAATTTGCCGTGGCGCCCGGGGATTCTATTTTCCACAACAGGCCCTTGGTGTAGCGCGAAGCGGACTCGGAGACAGCACTGCTTTTTGCCGCGGCTGCCGCCGCCGCGCCCGTCCAGAGCGGCAGGGTAAAAAGGGCGGCAAGGAGAAATCTGAAAAAGAAACGGAAACCCGTCGTGGACGACGCTGGGCGGATGGCGGAATGTCGTCGCATGGAACGGATGGCTTCAGGAAAAAATTCTACAATTGTGCCGACGTTGCGGATGGTGCCCCGGAATCGGAATTGCCCTCATTCACACCCCCTCACCCCTTGTTCCCGCCGGGGTGCGCGAACTTCAGCGCACCCGCTCGACGGCGCGGACTTCGCGCTTCGCAATCCTTGCTGCGCTTGAAGTCCAGCCCGGCCATCCCTGGCCGGGCGTTCGCGGCTTGCGCCGCTCACCCACCGGACATCCGCGATTGCTCCATCTCGCCTCCCGCGAGGGGAGAGGGGGATTTGGTTCGCTGACGCGCTTTTTTGGCGGGGCCCGATTACCATGTATCCAAGAATATATTAGGAATGCCGATGCGCCAAATACTTATTCCTTCTTTAATGGCGTTCTGCCTGCTCGCACCGGCCGTGCGCGCCGGGGAGTTGCCGCGCTGGGAGCTGGGGCTGGGCCTGGCCGGCTTGAGCATCCCCGACTACCGGGGCTCCGATGAACAACGCGGCTATCTTCTGCCCTTGCCCTATGTCCAGTACCGGGGCGAGATTTTTCAGATCGACCGCGAGGGCGCGCATGGCAAGCTGTTTACCTCGGAGCGCGTCAGGCTCGAGCTGAGCGTCAACGCCGGGCCGCCGGCCCGGAGCGATGACAACGAGGCCCGCCGCGGCATGCCGGACATCGACCCGACCGTGGAGGCCGGTCCCTCGCTGGAGATTTATCTGTTGCGTGACAAGGCGCGTGACCGTGCGTGGTCAATCCGGCTGCCATGGCGCGCCGTCGCCGCGACCGATCTTTCGCAGGTAGATGGCATCGGCTGGGTCTTTGCGCCCAACCTGAATTACGAGGCGCGCCATTTTCGCGGCTGGGGATTCAGCGTGGCGGCCGGCCCGTTATATGTCTCGGAGAAATATCACGACTACTATTACGACGTTTCGCCGGTCCATGCCATGGCCACGCGTCCGGCCTACGATGCGCCGGGCGGCTACAGCGGCAGCCGGATGACGTTCACCGCGAGCCGGCGCTTTCCGGACTTCTGGGTCGGGGCGTTCGCGCGTTATGATGATCTATCCGGCGCCGCCTTCGAGGATAGTCCGCTGGTGAAGAAAAAATCCTCTTTCATGGCCGGGGTGGGCATTGCCTGGGTGCTGGCGGAAGCGAAGCGGCCTTGATGTTCCTTGGAAGCTGTCTTAAAAAGAAATTTCCTGAAACCACAGATAAACACAGATGAACACCGATAGAAATAAAGAGATTATTTATCTGTGTTAATCCGTGGTTCCATAATTCTTAAATTCTTGCTTTTGGCTACCATGACACCGAGAACACGGGACGAATTTCTGGACCTGGTGGATCAGCTGATCTTCGAAATCGAGGAGGTCATGATGTGCGCCCAGGATGAGGGTGACCCCGAGGATTACGAATTCTCCGAGCTGCTGCCAGTCTATGAGCAGTTGTCGGGCGATCTCAAGAAGCTGCACGCCGAGGTCATGCAGGGCCGGCATGTCTTCGGTGAAGACCGGGACCTGCCTTTCATGCCGCTCGTGAACAAATGGAAGCAGCGGCTTCCATTTTATAATCTGTTCGCGACGCTCAATGCTGCCCAGAAGCATGGGTTCTAAAACTTTTGAAACCACAGATGAACACGGATGAACGCAGATGGAAAATAAAGAGAATCAGTGGTTTTATCCGTGTTAATCTGTGTTTATCGGTGGTTCCAAATTATTAAATATTTTTGAGATAGCTTGTAATTTGTCATCGGTCGCCGCAGCCGGTAACATCGCACCATGTCAGGCAACACCATCGGCAAACTCTTCACCGTCACCACCGCGGGCGAATCCCACGGCCCGGCCTATGTCGCCATCGTGGACGGTTGCCCACCCGGCATGGCGCTCACGGAAGCCGATATCCAGCCGGACCTCGACCGGCGCAAGCCCGGCCAGTCGCGCCACACGACCCAGCGGCGCGAATCGGACGAGGTCAAAATTCTTTCGGGCGTGTTCGAGGGCAAGACCACCGGCACGCCGATCGGCCTGCTGATCCAGAACACCGACCAGCGCCCACAGGATTACTCCAAAATAATGGACCGTTTCCGGCCCGGCCACGCCGATTACACCTACATGCAGAAGTACGGCGTGCGCGATTACCGCGGTGGCGGGCGCGCGTCGGCGCGCGAGACCGCGATGCGCGTCGCGGCCGGGGCCATCGCCAAAAAATATCTGCGTGAACATTTTGGCGCGGTCATCCGCGGCTATCTCGCGCAACTGGGCCCGATCAGGCTGGAGCTCAAGGACTGGAACGAGGTCGAGAACAATGACTTCTTTTGTCCGGACGCCTCGAAGGTGGCGGAACTGGAGGCGTATATGGACGCGCTGCGCAAGGAAGGCAATTCCATCGGCGCCCGCATCAACGTGGTCGCGAGCCACATGCCGGTGGGACTGGGCGAGCCCGTGTTCGGCCGGCTGGACGCCGAAATCGCCTACGCCATGATGGGCATCAACGCGGTGAAGGGCGTCGAGATTGGCGCGGGGTTCCGCGCGGTCGAACAGAAGGGCACGGAACACCGCGATGAAATCACCCCAAAGGGTTTTCTCTCCAACCACGCGGGCGGCACGCTCGGCGGTATTTCCTCCGGGCAGGATATCGTCGTGAGCATCGCCCTCAAGCCCACTTCCAGCATCCGCCTGCCGGGGCGGACGGTGAACGTGAAGGGCGAAGCGGTGGAAGTCGCCACCACCGGCCGTCACGATCCCTGTGTCGGCATCCGCGCCACGCCGATTGCCGAGGCGATGCTGGCCATTGTGCTGATGGACCATGCGCTGCGTCACCGCGCGCAGAACCCCGATGTCAGAAGTCCCACGCCGGTCATTCCCGGCAGCGTCTGAAACTCCAGCCTCCTTGAGCCTGACGCTCCTCAATCCGGGACGATTCGGCAGAAAAATTCTCAGCGCGGCCGATTACTGGAAAAGCTTCGGCGTGCTGTTGCTTTACAGCCTGCGGAATCGTCGGTGCCATGCCAGAATGTCATTGTCCGCGAATCCGCAGGAAACGCTAAGCCTCGCCCGTCGCGTGCTGGCCCTGAACAAAAATGTCGGCGACAAGGCCGAAGAAGCGAATTCCCTGCGCCTGATGGTAGATGCTTCGTTCGCGGCCGGTGACTTCAAGATCGCGCAGCAGTTTTATGGCGATACTTTGGTACTGGACAAGGAATCCGGTTCCGCCGCCAAGATTGCGCTCGATCTGATGGGCCTCGGCCGCAGTCTCGCGCAGCAAGGAAAACGTGCTGAGGCAGTTGATTATTTCCAGCGCGCTTATTCGGTGTGGAGGTCAATGGGGTCAGACTCGATTGAATGAGACAATCAGTTCAAATTTTTATGCGAGGCCTAATTCAATCGAGTCTGACCCCATTGGTCTATGAAACTCTGTGTCGCGATACGCCAACGGCAATGGCTGGAAGGATTGTGGGACCGATCGAAAACCTTCTCGCTGCCGGTCCGTTTCGCGCCGGTTTTCACGCTGGGGTGATAGCTATTGGAAAATCTGGGATAATTCCGTAAACTGCGCAAGGTCAATCTGGTTTTCCTTTCACATGACTTCAGCGCCCTCTCTGGTTCCCGCGACCAAGACAGTTCACATTTTTCGCTGGGTGCAGGCTCCGGCCGGAACGCAGCCACGTCTTCCGCTTCACGAGGGGATCGTGCTGCCCACGGGGCGGTTGCGGTGTTTCTCGCCGGAGGAATGCTCGCGCATGATACGCATTGGAGAGGCAATCGAGCCGCGCACCGCGCTAACGGGCGACGGCGGGGCAATAACCGCTTACGAACACCGGCGCAGCACGGTGCGGCAACTCTTACCGGGTGAGGAGGCGCACAGGTGGATCTTTGATCGCATCGAGGACGTGGTGGCGGTCGCCCGCAATCACTTCGGGTTCGAGCTTACGGGTTTCTACGAAGGCGCCCAATACTATGAGTATCCGACCGGCGGTTTTCTGGATGCCCACATGGACATCGGGCGGGGCCACATGTCAACGCGCAAGCTCGGCGTTTCGGTGCAGCTTTCGGACGGAGCCACTTACGAAGGGGGCGACCTCGAATTTTTGTCCTCGCGCCAGAAGGCGCCGCGAGAGTTGGGGTCCGTTATTGTCTTTCCCGCCTACATGATGCACCACGTTACGAACGTGACGCGCGGGGTGCGCAAGTGCCTGGTGTCATGGGTGCACGGGCCGCCGTTCCGGTGAGAGTGGCCTGACACAACGACATTCAGTGCCAGTCCAGCAAAGAGTTATCCTGCCAAACGGATGCCGCCATGGCTACGTTTTCTGACAAGAGCGAACCGCTGCGCGTGTTCATCGGTTTCGACGACCGGCAGCTACTGTCGCTCAAAGTTCTTCAATATTCCGTGAACAAAGGGGACGCTTCCCTTTATTTCATAGTTTTTGCTGATATTCGCAGAAACTATGATCTTCTTGGTTCTGATATGCGATCATGGAATAAGCAGCTAACTAATTGATATGCCAACAATCCTCAGAATCGGCCCTTATCGTTTCTTTTTCTACAGCAACGAGAAAGGGGAACCGCCACACATCCACGTGCAGCGCGAGCGGTTTCTTGCTAAGTTTTGGTTGAATCCGGTTGCGTTGGCGGGCTCAAAAAGGTTCGCGTCGCATGAATTGCGAGCGATACAGAAGCACGTCGAAGACAACAGGAAAATATTCCTGGAGGCCTGGAATGAGTACATTAGCGGTTGAAATACATCCCTTGGCTCAGAATGTCGAATTCACGGACGACGATCTGGTCGTGTCCTTGGTGGACGGGCGAAAAGTGATCGTCCCGCTGGTCTGGTTTCCCCGTTTGGCGAATGCCACGAAAAGCCAGTTAAAAAATTACGAGCTTCTGGGCGACGGTGAAGGCATTCATTGGCCGGAGATTGATGAAGACTTAAGCGTGGCCGGATTGTTGCGCGGCAGTCATTAACCGGCACATAACAGACCTGTATCGCTGGCACTGAAAATCAGCGCGGCTCATTGGCCGTGTTAGCTCCGAAGAACCTCTGGGCTAATCCGTTTTCCTTGAATAATCAATCTGTTTTTTGTTCTGCTTCTTTACGCACGCCAAGGCGTCGCTGATTTCATGCCCTACTGGCGCCTCTCCGGTTTTTATTTTTTCTACTTCGCCACCCTCGGTGTGCTGGTGCCGTACTGGAGCCTGTATCTCCAGTCCGTCGGCTTTGCGCCGGTGGATATCGGCAACCTGGTTGCCATTCTCATGTTTTCGCGCATTGTCGCGCCGGTAGTGTGGGGTTGGATCGCGGATCATCGCGAGCAGCGCATGGCGGTGGTGCGACTGGCGTCGTTCCTGACGTTCGCGGTGTTCAGCGGCGTATTCTTTGGAGTGACGTTCTGGTGGTTGGCCGCGGTCATGCTGCTGTTCAGTTTTTTCTGGCACGCCTCGCTGCCGCTGCTCGAAGTCTTCGTCATGCGTCACACGGCAGAGCGACCGGGGGCTTACGGACGCGTGCGGCTATGGGGTTCGATCGGTTTTATCGTATCGGTGATCGCCTTAGGCCCGGTGATCGACGGACACGGACCGTGGTGGGTGCTGCCATCCCTGTTGTCGTTGATGCTCGGCATCTGGCTGTTCAGCCTGACGCTGCCGGAGTCGGAAATGAAAGGCGCGGTCGAGCACGCGACGCCGTTTCGCGAAGCGTTGTGGCGACCCGAGGTGTTTGCCTTCCTTCTGGCCTGCCTGCTCATGCAGATCAGCCACGGTCCGTACTACACTTTTTATTCCATTTATCTGGAGAGCTACGGTTATTCGAAGACCGTGATCGGGATGCTATGGGCGTTTGCCGTGGTGTGCGAGATCGGCGTGTTCCTGTTGATGCAGCGCCTGCTCACGCGCGTGTCGCTGCGCGCGGTGCTGATCGTGAGTTTCTTTCTTGCCGCCGTGCGCTGGCTTCTGATCGGTCACTTTCCTGAAAACCTGTCCGTGCTGGTGCTGGCGCAGGCGCTGCACGCGGCGACCTTCGGCAGCTTTCACGCCACGGCCATGCAGCTCGTGCATCGTTTTTTCACGGGCAAACATCAGCATCGCGGTCAGGCGATCTATGGAAGTCTCAGCTTCGGGATCGGCGGGGCGGTGGGGAGCTTATACAGCGGTCATGCCTGGGCCACGCTGGGCCCGACTGTTACCTTCAACATTGCCGCCGCGAGCGCGGGGCTGGCGTTTATAGTGGCTTGCCTGTTATTGACCCGGCATGATCATTCATGAGCGAAGACAGGCCACAATAGGCAATGGCTCGGCATTCGTGACTGCACGGTCTGAGGGTCAATAACGAAAAAATATTTAGGTATCAGGGATTATTGCGGCGGCATTAGCCGCCGCAATAATCAGGCCGAGGACTTGAGTCGGCGCAGGTGGCGGTAGGCGGAAAGCGGAATGATCTCGGCGGTGCGTCGTATCACCGGAGCGCCCACCTTTGTGAAAGCGGTGCTTTCAGCGAAGATTTTGTTGAACGCGGCACCGAGCTCGTCGAGCACGCGGTAGAGGTCGACATCGGTGCGGGCGGCACGCAGCACCTCCTGGCGGATTGGCGCCAGGGCCTGAAGGGTTTTGTCCAGATTCACCGGGTCGGTCAGCCGGCGGCAGGCGTTCGAAACATAAATCGCGCGCGCGAGACGTATCATCATGTCGTGGTGCAGCGGGCTGCCCTCGAACACGTCTTTGATATTGGTCGCCGCCGGGTTCACCGGGAATTGGTGATAGCCCAGACGTTCTTCCAACTGTGCCAACAGTTCTTTAAAGTTCATCGTGACTCTCGGATTATTCGTATCATCGCCTGGCCGGCATTGGAGAGGGTGCGTTTCTCGTGAGTGACAATACCCAGCTCACGTTTTATCTCCACCTTTTCAATTTGGACCACTTTCAGTCCTGCGTCAATCATAGTACGCGGCAGCGCACTCCACCCGAGACCGATGGCCGCGAGCATTTTGAGCACTTCGAGGTAATTGGTGGCCATGCCGACCTGAATCCGGTCGCGCAGCGGGCCGAAGGCATTGAGGATGATTTCACGGGTATAAGTGCCGGGACCCGGGAGAATCGCCGGATATTCCAGCAACTTTGCAAGTTTTACCCGCTTTTCACGCGCCAGCGGATGCCCGGGACTCACGACGATATCAAGCGGATCGTCCCAGATTTTCTCTACTTTCAATGGCGCGGCTGCCTTCGGCGGCAGGGTGACCACCGCGAGCTCCAGATCGCCTCGGGCCACGGCCTGGCAGGCCTTTTCGGAATCCATGAACTGCAGATTCAGGCGCACTTGCGTGTAGGTTTCGTGAAAGCGCTTGAGCAGCCCCGGCAGCCGGTGCAGGCCGATGTGATGACTGGTGGCGACCAGCAATTCCCCGGTAATGGCGCCGGAAAGATTGGTAATGCCGCGTTTCACGTCTTCGAGTTCCTTCAACACGGCGCGGGCACGGGAAAGCAGTGCTTCGCCGGCAGGCGTGAGGTGGATGCCGCGGCCAATGCGGTCAAACAGGCGTGCGTCGATCTCTTTTTCGAGCGCGGCGATGCGCTTGCTGATGGCGGGTTGGGTCAGGTAAATCCGCTCCGCCGCGCGGGAAAATGACCCGGATTCGGCCACGGCCAGAAAGGCTTGCAGGGCGGATATATCCATAACTATATAGAATAGTTTATATGATAAACATGAATTTGCGTTATTTATATGCCTTGCCTAAGATTTGCGCAAGCATTAATCCGTCGTGGCAGACATGGCCGAAAAAACCCTTTACGACAAGCTCTGGGATGCGCATGTGGTGCGTCATAACGATGACGGCACCAGCCTGCTTTATATCGACCGCCATCTGGTGCACGAAGTAACCAGCCCGCAGGCCTTCGAGGGGCTGCGCCTGGCCGCGCGCAAACCCTGGCGCGTGGACGCGAATCTCGCCACCGCCGATCACAATGTCCCGACCACGGACCGTGCTCGCGGCATTGCCGACCCGGTATCGCGCTTGCAGGTGGAAACCCTCGACCGGAACTGCCACGACTACGGCATCACGGAATTTGGCATGCACGACGCCCGCCAGGGGATCGTGCACGTGATCGGTCCGGAACAGGGCGCGACCCTGCCCGGCATGACCGTGGTGTGCGGCGATTCGCATACCTCGACCCACGGCGCCTTCGGCGCGCTCGCCTTCGGCATCGGCACCTCCGAGGTGGAACATGTGCTGGCCACGCAATGCCTGATCCTGAAGAAAGCCAATAACATGCGCGTGCGGGTCGAGGGCAAGATTCCTCCCGGCATCACCGCCAAGGATATTGTGCTTGCCATCATCGGCCGGATCGGCACCGCCGGCGGCAGCGGCCATGCCATCGAGTTTGCCGGCAACGCGATCGGGCAACTTTCCGTCGAGGGCCGCATGACGGTTTGCAACATGGCCATCGAGGCCGGCGCGCGCGCCGGCATGATCGCCGTGGATGAAAAGACAATCGAATATTTTCGCGGCCGGCCCTATGCGCCGAAAGGCGAATTGTGGGACAGAGCGGTGCTGACATGGCGCGGTCTGACGAGCGATCCGGACGCGAAGTTCGACAAGGAAGTAGCGCTTAATGCCGCCGACATCAAGCCACAGGTCACGTGGGGCACATCGCCCGAGATGGTTGTGCCGGTGGACGGCGCTGTTCCCGATCCGGACCAGGAAGCCGATTCCGTCAAGCGCGGGAGCATGCAACAGGCGCTCAAATACATGGATCTCAAACCGGGAACGCCGATGCGCGCTATTTCACTCGACAAGATTTTCATCGGCTCCTGCACCAACTCACGCATCGAAGATCTGCGTGCTGCCGCTGCCGTAGTAAAAGGTAAAAAAGTGGCAGCCAACATCAAACTCGCGATGGTGGTGCCGGGTTCCGGTTTGGTGAAAGCGCAGGCGGAAAAAGAAGGCTTGGACAAGATTTTCCGCGAGGCCGGTTTTGAATGGCGCGCCCCGGGATGCTCGATGTGTCTGGCCATGAACGCCGACCGGCTCGAACCGGGCGAGCGCTGCGCCTCGACATCGAACCGGAATTTTGAAGGTCGCCAGGGCGCCGGCGGACGCACGCATCTCGTGAGTCCGGCCATGGCGGCGGCCGCGGCGATCACCGGACATTTTGTTGATGTTAGAGAGTTGTAATAGTTTTTGTCGCAGAGACGCAAAGGCGCAAAGAAAGGCAAGATATAGTGTTTAAATTAAAAACCCTTTGCGTCTTAGCGTCTTTGCGTCAAACGATCATATTAATTTTTCTTCATTATGCAGAAATTTGAAAAATTGACTGGCTTGGTGATGCCGCTGGATCGTGCCAACGTGGACACGGACGCGATCATTCCGAAGCAATACCTGAAGTCGATCAAGCGCACCGGTTTCGGGCCGAGCCTGTTCGACGACTGGCGCTACCTCGATCCGGGGGAACCGGGCATGGATCACAGCCAGCGCCGCGTCAATCCGGGCTTCGTGCTGAACCAGCCGCGTTACGGCGGCGCACAGATCCTGCTGGCGCGCGACAACTTCGGTTGCGGCTCCTCGCGCGAGCATGCGCCATGGGCGCTCATGGATTACGGTTTTCGTGTGATCATCGCGCCGAGCTATGCCGATATTTTTTACAACAACAGCTTCAAGAATGGTTTGTTGCCGATCGTGCTTGATCGCGCTGCTGTGGATCAACTGTTTCGGGAAACCGAAGCGATGCCGGGCTACCGGCTCACGCTGGATCTCGCCGCGCAGACAGTCACAACACCGGCGGGCAAGGTATTTAAATTCGAGATCGACGCCTTCCGCAAGCACTGTCTGTTGAACGGGCTCGATGACATCGGGCTAACGCTGCAGCATGTGGACGAGATCCGCGCCTACGAGGCGCGGCGACGGAAAGAAGCGCCGTGGTTATTTACTTCATGAAACGCAGATGCACGCAGACTGTAAAAATGATTAACGCAGATATATCGAAATTAATCCGCGTTTATCTTCTGAATCTGCGTTTATCTGCGTTCCAAAAATCATATTGGATGTCATGACAAAGAAAATTGCGGTATTGCCGGGCGACGGTATCGGGCCCGAAGTGGTGGCTGAAGCGGTCAAAGTGCTAGAGCGCCTGCGCCGCGATTCCGGTCTCAAAATCGAAATGGAAACCGCCCCCGTGGGCGGCACGGCCTACGACGCCCACAAGCATCCACTCCCGGACGCCACGCTGAAACTCGCCAGGCGGGCGGATGCCGTATTGCTCGGGGCCGTGGGCGGCACCCGGTGGGATACGTTGCCGCGCGAGTTGCGCCCGGAAAAGGCCCTGCTGGGCCTGCGTTCGGAACTCAAACTGTTCGCCAATCTGCGTCCGGCGATACTCTATCCGCAGCTGGCCTCGGCCTCGACGCTCAAACCTGAGATTGTGGCGGGGCTCGATCTATTGATCGTGCGCGAGCTGACCGGCGATATCTATTTCGGCGAGCCGCGTGGCGTGCGCACACTCGAGAACGGCGAGCGGCAGGGATTCAACACCATGGTGTATGCCGAGCACGAGGTGGAGCGCGTGGCGCGGGTGGCGTTCGATGCCGCGCGCAAGCGCCGCAAGAAACTTTGTTCGGTGGAAAAGGCCAACGTGCTGGAAACATCCGGTCTGTGGCGTGAGGTAGTTGTCCGGGTGGCCAAGGATTACCCGGACATCGAGCTTTCGCATATGTACGTGGATAATGCGGCGATGCAGCTGGTGCGCGCGCCCAAGCAGTTCGACGTCATCGTTACCGGCAACATTTTCGGTGATATCCTGTCGGATGAGGCGGCGATGCTGACGGGTTCCATCGGCATGTTGCCATCGGCCTCCCTCGATGCCGCCAACAAGGGCATGTACGAACCGATTCACGGGTCGGCGCCGGACATCGCCGGCAAAGGCATTGCGAACCCCCTGGCGACGATTCTTTCGGCGGCGATGATGTTGCGCTACACACTCAATGAACCGGCCTTGGCGGGTATCGTGGAGCGCGCCGTTTCCAGGGTGCTTGACCAGGGTCTGCGCACGGGCGACATCCACACCGAAGGCACGAAAAAGGTCGGCACCGCCGAGATGGGTGACGCCGTTGTAAAGGCATTATGAGTTTTTGACGCAGAGACGCAAAGTCGCAAAGAACTGCAAAAGATTTTGTGTTTAACTCTCGAATCTCTTTGCGTCTTCGCGCCTTTGCGTCGAGTATTCATATAAATGAGGTAAAGCGATGAAGCGGGTAGGTCTGATAGGTTGGCGCGGCATGGTGGGCTCGGTGCTCATGGGCCGCATGCAGGCGGAGAAGGATTTCGATCACATCGAGCCGGTGTTCTTTACCACGTCAAATGTCGGCGGCAAGGGCCCCGCGATCGGCAAGGATGTGCCGCCGCTCAAGGATGCGAAGAGCATCGATCAACTGAAGGCGATGGACATTATCATCACCTGCCAGGGCGGCGAGTACACCGCCGAAATATTCCCCCAACTGCGCGCCGCCGGCTGGAAGGGATACTGGATCGACGCGGCCTCGATCCTGCGCATGGACAAGGACGCCATTATCATTCTCGATCCGGTCAATCTCGACGTCATCAAGAACGGCATCCGCCGTGGCGTGATGAATTACATCGGCGGCAATTGCACGGTGTCGCTCATGCTCATGGCGCTGGGTGGATTGTTCAAGGCCGGCCTCATCGAGTGGATGACCTCGATGACCTATCAGGCCGCCTCGGGCGCCGGCGCCAACAACATGCGCGAGCTGGTGAAGCAGATGGGCAGCATCCACGCGGCCGTCAAGGACAAGCTCGACGACCCGGCATCGGCGATTCTGGATATCGACCGCGCGGTCGCCGATCACCTACGCAACGACAAATACCCGAAGGAATTTTTCGGCGTTCCGCTGGCGGGCTCGATCATCCCTTATATCGACAAGCAGCTCGATAGCGGCCAATCGAAGGAGGAGTGGAAGGGCCAAGCCGAGACCAACAAGATCCTCGGGCGTTCCGAGCGGCCGATCCCGATCGACGGCATCTGCGTGCGTGTCGGCGCTATGCGCTGCCACAGCCAGGCTCTCACCATCAAACTCAAGCAGGATGTGCCGCTGGACGAGATCCATGCCATGCTGGCGTCGCACAATGCGTGGGTGAAGGTGGTCCCGAACGAGCGCGACAAGAGCCTGCGCGAACTCACCCCGGCGGCGGTTACGGGCACGCTCACGGTACCCGTGGGACGCCTGCGCAAGCTGAATATGGGTAAGGAATACTTGGGTGCCTTTACCGTCGGCGACCAGCTCCTGTGGGGCGCGGCCGAGCCGCTGCGCCGCATGTTGCGCATTCTGCTGGAAGCCGGGTGAATCCCGGTATTCCCGGATCAGTCCGGTCGAAAGACTGGAACGATATCCGTGCGTTGATGTCGGCCATGGCAGGGACTATATAAAAAAGAAGGTCCAGGAAGCGGCAAAATCGGGAGAAAACGTGGCTGTGCCTGCGCCCAAACCACGCCTCAGGCAAACCCGGGTTTTTCAGCTAAATTCACGGGGTGCGGCCATTTTCCGGCCGTGGAAAGTCTGGTAAAAAATCATCCTTACGCTATAGTTAGTTGAGATTTATAAAGAGTATTGCTATTTATTTACCTAACTCCCGGTCTTATAAAGGCTTTAGGAAAGGAAACCCGTTGAGTCCAAGAGGGGTGTACAGGATGTTTCGGAGCAGGAGGGGTATAACGCTCATTTCAAGATGGATGCTGGTTGGCATCATGGCGCTGTTCCCGGCTGTTGGTCATGCGCTGGGATTGGGCAAGTTGAAAGTTCTCTCCGCCCTGAATGAACCGCTCAATGCCGAGATTGAATTTTCTTCCATCACCGAAAAGGAACTGAGGGGCCTTGGGGTATCGCTGGCCTCGCGCGCCGATTTCGATGCCGCGGGCGTCGAGCGTCTTCCGTTTCTGTCTGAAGTCAAATTCACGGTCGATCGGAAATCCGACGGCCGTCATTTTTTGCAGCTCCGCACCGATCAGCAGATCGATGAACCTTTCCTGCATCTGTTGCTGCAGGTTGAATGGCCGGGCGGCCGTCTCGTGCGTGAATATACCGCGCTGATCGATCCGCCCTACAAGATCGCCGGCAAGGCCGCTCCCGTCGAAACACCCGTGGTGACTCCGCCCGCGCCGGAATCTGTACCGGTACCTATGCCGGAGGCACAACCGCCGGCGCCACCCGCACCCGTAGCCGAAGCACCTCAGGCGGAACCGGTAAAAGCGGAAATCCCGCCCGTTGTCGCCAAACCGGAAGAACTGAAAACACCCGAGAAACCTGAAACAGAAGCAGCACCCCCCAAAGAAGAAGTCGCCAAGGAAGCACCGCCCGCAGAGGCGGTGCCGGATGAGACAAAGTTTGGGCCGCCGAACGTGGCCCAGGGCGTTGCACCGGATGAACCCGGCGCACCGAAAGTAGAACCTCTGGAAGCGGTTCCCAAAGCGGAGGCAGCGCCGGAGGCGCAGCCCATGATGGAGCCCGAAACCAAACCGGCGCCGGCCCCGGTGCTGGCGCAGATGACGGATTACAGCGTCAAGCAAGGCGACGCGCTCTGGCGTATCGCCGAGAAGGCGCGCGCCGACAATCGCGACGTGAGCGTCGAGCAGGTGATCCTCGCGATTTATCGCACCAACAAGGACGCCTTTTTCGGCAATAACGTCAACAATCTGAAAGCGGGCAAGATTCTCAAGATCCCCGAACGCGAGGAAGTGGACTCGGTCACGTCATCCCAGGCGCGGCGCGAATTCCGCGCGCAATACGACGCCTGGCAGGAATATAAGTTGAAACTGGCGAGCGCGAGTGGCGCCGTCAAAGTGGCGGAAGCGTCTGAAGCGGCACCGGAGGCAGCGCCGGAGAAACCCGCGCCGGCACCGGAGCTCGAGAAAGCACCGGCGAAGCCGCCGAAAACGGCGCCGACGGCGACGGACAAGGGTAAACAGGACGAACTGCTCAAGATCGTGCGCAGCACCTTGCAGCAGGAGAAGAGCACACCGGACCAGAAGGTTGCCGAGAAGGAATCCGCCAAGGAAGTGACCGCCCGTGAGCAGCAGGCGCTGGCGGAACGCGCCGCCACGCTGGAAGAATCCCTGGAATCCAAGCGCCTTGAAAACAAGGAGCTCAGCGACAAAGTCGGTCTGGTGCGTTCGCAGCTCAAGAAAGAATCGCGCCTGATCGAACTGGAGAGCCAGAGCCTGGCGCAGCAGCCGAAGCCGGCGGAAACCAAACCGGCGGAGCCCGCCGCCAAACCCTCGGAACCCGCTTCCAAGCCGGTGGAAAAAGCCGCCGCGCCCGCGCCGGAGGAGAAGGCCAAGATCGAGCCGTTGCCGCCGGCGACCAAGCTTGCGCCCGTGGCGCCGAAGAAGAAGGTGCCACCCGCGCCCGCCGCGCCAGAAGAAAAAGATTTCCTGGCCACCGTCATGGAGGCAGTGCAAAGCGATCTGCTGATGCCGGTCGTTATTGGCATCGTGGTGTTGTTGAGCGGCGGCATCGCGCTGGTCTATTTCCGCCGTCGCCAGAAGTCCATCGCCGAATTCGAGGAAAGTATTCTCTCGGCGGACGCCATCAGCACCGAACAGCCGGCGACCACCGGCACCGTCGCGGGCCAACAGCCGGCGGCCGCGACCACGGGAGGCGATACATCGTTCCTCAGCGACTTCAGTCAGGGCGGCATGGGCAACATCCGCACCGATGAAGTGGACCCGATTGCCGAGGCCGAGGTTTATCTCGCCTACGGACGCGACGAAACGGCCGAGGAGATTCTCAAGGAGGCGATGGTCAAGAATCCCGGCCGCCAGGAGATCAAGCTCAAGCTGCTCGAGATATATCACCAGCGTAATGATGTTTCCGCGTTCGAGACGCTGGCCGAGGAACTCTACGCCGCGCACGGTGGACGTGGCGGCAAGATTTGGGAAAAAGTGGAAGCGATGGGGCGCAAGCTCAATCCGGACAACCCCATGTTCCGTGGCGGTGCTCCAGGCAAGGCCCCGTCCGGCGCTGCCCCCGCCAAGCCCGCCGCTGGCGCCAAGGCGGCCCCGACCGCGACAACGCTAACCACGCCCGCTGCGGCTGATTTCCGGGCTTCCGCAACCGAGACAGCAAAAACGGAAATGGCCGGCGATTTCGATTTTGATATCGAGGCGGCGGCAGAGGCCAAGCCTGCCGGCGCCGATGATTTCTCCGTCGCCATGCCGGAGACACCGCCCAAGGCCAAGGCGGAAGCTGGTCTCGAATCGCTCGATCTGGGCGGTGCGGCGGACAGCGCGCTTGATTTCGATATCGGTGGCACAGAATCACCCGCCGCGCCCGCCCCGGTGGCCGAGGTGGACTTTGAGGCGCCCGCCGGTGGGTCAGGTAACGGTGAGTCTTCAGCACAGTGGGATGAAGCCGCGACGAAGCTCGATCTGGCCAAGGCCTACATCGACATGGGCGATGCCGAGGGCGCGCGCAGCATTCTGCAGGAAGTGATGGCGGAAGGCAGCGAGGTGCAGAAGAAACAGGCTCAGGAACTTTCGTCCCAGATCGCCTGAGCTGTCGCAAAAACTGCGGCGACGTTTTTGAGGCAGCTTCTACGCGCCCTAAAATCTCCGTTTGAAGTAAATTTCGCCGCCGCGCATCAGGCCCGACTGGGCCTCGATGCCGATATAGCCGTCCGACTCCACGTTCAGGTCGAGACCGACAAATCCCCCCGACCGCGCGCCGCGCTCGAACGACAGCGTGTGATTGATGGAACCGCTGGCACGTTCCTCGCCGTCGATCATGCCGTAGCTTTCCCCGCCGTAGAGGCGCCATTTTTGCGCCA
Organism: Candidatus Muproteobacteria bacterium RIFCSPHIGHO2_12_FULL_60_33; assembly: GCA_001785195.1. Taxonomy (GTDB): domain Bacteria; phylum Pseudomonadota; class Gammaproteobacteria; order Acidiferrobacterales; family Sulfurifustaceae; genus Sulfuricaulis. Next base: position 6,446 of record MFTB01000045.1, on the reverse strand, counting down.
GCGCCAGCATGACGCCGAGCTGCGCCTGCGGTTGCGCCCAATCGATCACGACTGTCTGAACGTCGGTTTTGTGATCCACCTTCTGATAACTGTATTCGAGGGCGCCGTACAGGGAGGCGCGTTGGCCCGCCAGCAAGATGGCGTGCAAGGAGAATCCGGCATGGTATCCATCGAGTTCGAGTCCGGCTGTCACAGGGTTGTTGGTCTGGGTGAGCCAGGCGTATCCGCCGTACATTCCCAGCGTCACGCGCTTACCGGCCTTCTCGCGCAGGCTGACCCCCAGCCAGCGGCTGGTGGTGTCATGGGTCCGGTTGGCGTAATCGAGCGGCGTTTTGGTGCGGGCGAAGCGCAGCGAAAAATCCAGCATCGAACTGTTGCTATCCGACGGAACCAGCGAGCCGGCGGCCTCGACCAGCGCGGGTAAAACGAGCAGAAACAGAAAAACAATTCGGCACATCATCTTTTGCTTTTCCTGTCGTAAATCACGAAACTGTAGGCATAAGGGTTTTTTTCGTCCGCCGCGTGTCGTGCGCGGCTGATCTCGTCCCATTCCCGCGTATCGAACTCCGGAAAATAGGTATCGCCGCTGATATCGGCATGCACCAGCGTCAGGTAAATCCGGTCGGCATCACCGATGGCCTGACGATAGATCTCCGCACCGCCGATGACAAACACTTCCGGATCGTCGTGGATGCCCTGCAGGGCATCCACGAGCGAATGCCGCACCTGGCACCCCGGTGCCCGATAGGCGGGATTGCGCGTTACCACGATATTGGTGCGATCGGGCAGCGGCTTGCCGATGGATTCGTAGTTGCGCCGTCCCATGATCACGTGATGGCCGGTGGTGAGCTGGCGGAAATGCCGGAGATCGGCCGGCAGCCGCCACGGCAGCGCGTTGTTGACGCCGATGACACGGTTTTCCGCCATGGCGGCGATGAGCGAAACGCGCCTTGCCCGGGACACGGCAATTACACCGCGATCGGCGCTTTGATGGAGGGATGGGGGTCGTAGTTCAGCAGTTCGAAATCGTCGAACTCGAAGTCGAACAGCGAGGTTTTTTCGGGGCTGAGACGCATCGACGGCAGCGGACGCGGTTCACGCGCGAGTTGTGTCTGAACCTGTTCGAGATGGTTCAGATAAAGATGGGCATCGCCGAGCGTGTGGATAAACTCACCCGGCTTGAGGCCGGTGACCTGGGCGATCATCAGGGTCAGCAGGGCGTAGGAAGCGATGTTGAACGGCACGCCGAGAAAGATATCGGCACTGCGCTGGTACAGTTGGCAGGAGAGCCGGCCCTGGGCCACATAGAACTGGAACAACAAATGACAGGGAGGCAGCGCCATGCGTTCGATCTCCGAAACGTTCCAGGCGCTGACGATCAGCCGCCGGGAGTCTGGAGTGTGGCGGATAGCTTTCACCACCTCGCTGATCTGGTCGATGTGCCGGCCGTCGGGCGTTGGCCAGGAGCGCCACTGGGAGCCGTATACTGGGCCGAGGTCGCCGTGTTCATTGGCCCATTCATCCCAGATGCTAACGCCGTGTTCTTTCAGGTAACGGATGTTGGTATCACCGCGCAGGAACCACAGCAATTCGTAGATGATGGATTTGGTATGCACCTTCTTGGTGGTGAGGAGGGGAAATCCCTGTGCCAGATCGAAGCGCATCTGGTGGCCGAATACGGAAAGCGTCCCGGTGCCCGTGCGGTCTTCTTTGCGCGTACCGTGCTGCATTACATGACGCATCAGGTCGAGGTACTGCTGCATAAACGTTTCCCCGGTCTACAGTGATAAATGATATTGAAGTTTAACCGCCAAGGCGCCAAGGCGCCAGAAAGGATAAGAAAATCTAAAAAACTTGGCGTTCTTGGCGTCTTGGCGGTTCTAAAATAAATATATGCATTGTTAATGTCGCGGTGGCGCGAACAGGCGCACGTGCCGGTATTTGAACAGCGGCAACAGCACCATGCCCGCGACGAAACCGCCGATGTGTGCGCCGAAGGCCACGCCGCCCTTGCCGGGGTCGGCGAGCGCCGAATTAATAAGTTGCAACACGAACCAGAAACCCAGCACCACCATGGCCGGCAGGTACATCGTGCGGGTGAAAAAGCCCATGGGGACCAGCACCAATACATGCGCGCGCGGATAGAGCAGCAAATATGCCCCAAGCACGCCGGAAATGGCGCCGCTCGCGCCGATCATGGGTATCGTGGAATCCGCGTTCGGCAGGGCCTGCGCGAACACGGCGGTGATGCCGCACAGCAGATAGAAGATCACGAAGCGCACATGGCCCATGGCGTCCTCGACGTTGTTGCCGAAGATCCAGAGATACAGCATGTTGCCGATCAAGTGCATCCAGCCGCCGTGCAGGAACATGGAGGTGAATACCGTCATGGTTGGCGGCACCAGCGCGAGTTCCGGCGGGAGTGATTGGCCGCCCAGCAGAGTGGCCGGGATCACGCCGAGACTGAGAACCGCGACCTCGAAACCGCGTGCGCCGAGCGACAGCTGCCACAGGAAAACCAGCGTGGCGAGCGCAATCACGGCGATCGTGATGTATGGTTTGATCGTGGTGGGATTGTCGTCGTGCAGCGGAATCATCGATTAGCGTTGCGTCATGATCGGGTGCGGGTCCTGGCGGTAGAAGCGCTGTAATTGCTTATACACCGCCGGATGATTTTCGTAAACGAGATACGGCGCGGTAAAAAAGGCCTCGCTCGTCACGGCGAAAAATTCCGCCGGGTCCTCGGCGGCGTAGGGGTCGATACGGCGGGCGCCTCGTGCGTCCGGTTCCGAGCATAACTGGCGGTAGGCGGCATGGAAGTCGTGCGCCCATGCGCGCGCGTCCATGTCCGGGTGCAGCGGCGGAAATCCGTTGGCATCGCCGTTGAGCAGGTCCAGCTTGTGCGCGCATTCGTGGATCACGAGGTCATGATCGGCGGGTGTTTCATCTTCCTCGCGCATGGCTTCCCATGACAGCACGATTGGACCCTGGGACAGGGACTGGCCGCAGAGATCCATGATTTCGCGGTGCACGACGCCATGTTCATCCATGTATTCGTCATGCACGCGGAAGTCGCCGGGATAAATCACGATCGAGCTCCAATCGGCATAGTAATCGAGTCCGAGATTGAGAATGGGAATGCCGGCATGCAGCGCGATGCGCGCGCGCATCGATTCGTTGACGGCGAATCCGGAAGTGCCCTCGAAGGATTTGGCGCGCAGAAGTTGTCTCGTGAGTTGGCGCAGCCGCGTCTGGTCGTTCTTCGGCATGGCACGCGCGTAGGGGGAGGTGCGCAGGGCCTTCGACCACAGGGCATCGGACAGGGCGTCACGATCGCTTCGCCAGCGGCGATAAAGTTTCTTGAGTTTGCCCGCCGTACGGACGCTGCGGCGCGGCGCGGATTTCCGGTTAGCGGCCACCGCTGAGAAGTTGGATGGCCAGTTTCTTGCCTTTTTCCACGGCGGGCTGGTCCAGCGGATTGATGCCGTACAGCAGAGCGGCGTATACCGTGGCGCGCTGGTAGAGGTCGATCAACTGGCCCAGCGCGTGGGCATCGAGCGTCGGCAGGCACAGGGTCATGTTCGGGTGGCCGGCCTCGGTGATCACCTGGCTGGTGGCCCGGAACTCGGCCTCGAGAACATCCTGCAGGCGTTTGCCTTCGAGATAGGGAAAGGATTTCCGGTCATCGCTGGAAAGCGGAATGAGTGGATTCTGCCGCCAGTGATCGATGGTCATGAAAGTGAAAATCTTGTCGCGGCGCGACTCGAGATACATTTGCAACTGGCTGTGCTGGTCCACCGTACCCAGCGCCGTTACCGGCAGCGTGCCGGCGGGCGGGTCGTCCCGTCGTCCGCCACGGCGCTTGCCGAGGGATTCCGCCCACAGCTGGCGGTACCAGTCGCCGAAGAGCTGCAACGGGTCGGCATAGGGCATCATGATCGAGACGCGCTTATTCTTGCGGGTGTCGAACAGATAGAACATGGCGGCCATTTCCAGCGCCGGATTGGTGCGAGGATTTTCGGCGGCGCAGCGCGCGGCATTGGCCGCGCTGCCGGCGAGCAGGCCGCGGATATCCACGCCCACCGCGGCCAGCGGCAGCAGGCCCACGGCGGTCAGCACGGAATAGCGCCCGCCCACCCGGGGTGGCACTGGCAGTGACGTAATTCCGTCGCGCCGGGCTACTTCGCGCAGCCATCCCTGCGCTGGATCGGTAATCAGCCACTGGTGTTGACGCGCCTCGTTCTTGCCGAGTTGCTGCTCCAGCCATTCGCGCACGATCAAATACTGGACGATCGTTTCAATCGTGCCGCCCGCTTTGCTGATGCAGATGACCGCCGTTTTTTCGGCGGACCGGTTCCGCCGCAGCGAGTCCAGGTGGCGCGGGTCGAGATTTTCCAGAAAATGCAGTCGGGGGCGGCGCGGGCCGGGCTCATCCGCGCCCAGCGCCTGATACACGGCCTTGGCACCGAGGCTGGACCCGCCGATGCCGATGACAGCGACATCTTCGAAATGGCGCATCTGTTCCGCCGCCGCTTCGATCTGCGGCAGCGATTCCGGCATGCTGTCGTGCAGGCTGAGGCAGGCGAACTCGGCATTCAGCCCACCCGCGGATTTATCGATGACAGTCTGATGAACGCGCCGGAACTCCGGCGCCAGCGCCTCGATCTCGGTCTTGTCTATGCCTTCGGCGCCGACCCCTTCCCGATACAGACGGGTAGTATCGATGTGCAGCAGTGGCGATGAGGAGGTGGGGCTGGCGGGTGAATTTTTGCTGTGTGGTACCACGGGCTATCTCGTCTGCATCGGGGGCTGACGTAATACTATCATTCTTTATTGTCGCGATACTCCGCGGCCTCCAGCGTGTTGAGCAGGAGCGTGGCCACAGTCACCGGTCCGACGCCGCCCGGTACCGGCGTGATCCATCCGGCGCGCTGCTTGGCAGTTTCAAATTCCACATCGCCGACCAGTTTTCCGTCGGGCAACCGGTTGATGCCGACGTCGATGACAATGGCGCCGGGCTTGATCCAGTCGCCCTTGACCATGCCAGGCTTACCGACGGCGACCACCAGCACGTCGGCGCGGGCGACATGCCCGGCCAGGTCCCGGGTGTAGTGGTGGCAGGTGGTGACGGTGCAACCGGCCAGCAGCAGCTCGAGCGACATGGGACGTCCGACGATATTGGAGGCGCCGACCACGACGGCCTCCTTGCCTTCCAGCGCCTCGCCGGTGGCCTGGAGCAGGCGCATGACGCCAAAGGGTGTGCACGGACGCAGGCGCGGGATGCGTTGCGCCAGCCGGCCGATGTTGTAAGGATGAAATCCGTCCACGTCCTTGGCGGGGCTGATACGTTCAATAATGATTGTCTGATCGATGTGCTTGGGCAGCGGCAGCTGCACCAGGATGCCATCCACATCCGGGTCCGTGTTCAGCTGGTTGATGTGAGACAGGATTTTTTCCTGGGAAATGTCCACCGGCAGGTCGTAATCAAAAGAGATAAACCCGGCTTCGGCACAGGCCTCGCGTTTATTGCGCACGTAAACCTCCGAGGCGGCTTCGTTGCCGACCTTGAGGACCGCGAGCCCGGGTGGTCGTTTGCCTGACGCGAGGCGGCGGTCAACCCGTTGTTTGATCTCAGCGCGCAGTTCTTGTGCGATTTTCTTTCCGTCGAGGATGCGTGCACTCATGGTTTTCAAGCCACGGCGCGGATGAATGCGCCCGGCGCATCATCGCATGCGCCACGGCGGTGCGCCAAGGCCCGCACCGAAACTGTGCGCGGCGATATAGCAATTATCTTGATCGACAAGTTTCGGTGCGGGCCCAAGCGTATAGTAAGATGTTTTTCGCCTATAATTCAGGCACGCCAGATTGACGGTCCCGGGAGCGGTGCGTATAGTTCCGGCCTCGCGCCGCCCGGTCAGTACCGATATTCGCGAGTGTTCGCTGATGTGGTTCGCGCGAGCGGCGCCTGGCGTGAGTACCGATCGGGGTATAGCGCAGCCTGGTAGCGCACCTGCTTTGGGAGCAGGGTGTCGGGGGTTCAAATCCCTCTACCCCGACCATTTTCAATTGCGCGTGGGTGATGCTTGGGATGTAATGTGCGGGCGTTTCTCTGGCGCCCGTAGCTCAGTTGGATAGAGCACCAGCCTTCTAAGCTGGCGGTCGCAGGTTCGACTCCTGCCGGGCGCGCCATTTCCAGAGTGGAGCAGGCTGTTTCTTCGCAGGTATAATATCCGGCGACGTTGATCACTTTATGGTGAGCGTAGCTCAGTTGGTTAGAGTCCCGGATTGTGATTCCGGTTGTCGTGGGTTCGAGTCCCATCGCTCACCCCAGTTTCTTTGGCCCGGGCCGTTAGCTCAGTTGGTAGAGCAGCTGACTCTTAATCAGCGGGTCGGTGGTTCGAGCCCACCACGGCCCACCATTTTTTGCACCGCTGGGTGTTTTTAAG
>MFTB01000044.1 GCA_001785195.1 Candidatus Muproteobacteria bacterium RIFCSPHIGHO2_12_FULL_60_33 | reverse complement strand
CAAGGGCGAGCTCTGCTACCAGTACACGGAGGAGGCCAACATTCTGCACGTGGCATGGAAACGCTGAGATATTGAGGCGGCACAAGTCTGCTTGAAGCGATGCCGGGGAGCGTGGAACAGGTGCGGCAACCGGGAAACCTCTTTGTGCCGCCACAATGCGGAGGTGGGACATGCTCGACTGGAATGTGGTGGTAAGCATTCGCGAGGATTGCTACAAGCTGGCGCGCAAGCTGCTCCAGGCCTTCGGCAGGGTGGACCACACGGACTATTACAACGTATTCGCGCTCAAGGTCGAAGACGTTCAGGGTTTTCTCGACGCCCTGCGACAAACGACGGATCAGGATCCCGCGCTGGCCCATTGTCTGGCACGCGTGATCCCGGCGACCCAGTCCTTCGCCTTCCAGTCGGCGGAGGAATTCGAGGCTCGCGCCAAGGAGGCCGCCGCCGGTTTTGTTCCCGACCTTCTCGGCAAGACGTTTTATGTCCGCATGCACCGCCGCGGTTTTCACCAGAAGCTGGCCAGCCAGCGCGAAGAGCAGCTGCTGGACGCCTTTCTGCTGGAACAGCTCGCCCGAACCGACGCGCCGGGGAAAATCCGCTTCGCGGATCCCGATGCGGTGATCGCGGTGGAAACGATCGGTCCGTGGGCCGGTCTGTCGCTGTGGAAACGCGAAGATCGCGCGCGTTACCCTTTTGTGCGTGTGAACTGAGGAGCCGACTATGGAACTGACAACAAAAAACCTGACTGAAGCCGAGGAGACGGTAAGAAACCTCCTTGAGCAATTGGGGCTGACTGCTTACCTCTTCGAAGTGGAACCTCGCGCCGACCGCTGGGAGGTGCGCGTGGAATGCGCCCTCGACAGCGGCTGGCAATCTTCCGTCTTCACCGTGGAGGACACGGCATTGCGCGCCTGCCGCACCGATCGCCTCGTGCGCGATCAAATACTGGGCGAGCTGCACAAGCGCCTCGCCCCGCCGGGCCTCGGCTGAGTATCCATACCGCCCCGACCCGGTTGGGGATGCCGCTCAATGCAAGACTCCGATTGCGTTGAATTCCTGCAATGGGCCCTCCCGCGGCTGCACCGGCGCTGGCAAGGCTTCCGCAAGGTGCGCGCGCAAGTCTGCAAGCGTATCGACCGACGCTGCAAAGCGCTTGACCTCGCCGGACCGCGGGCCTACCGCGACTATCTCGAGCGGCACCCGGCGGAATGGGAGCCACTCGACCGGCTCTGCCCCATCACGATCTCCAGCTTCTATCGCGATAAGGCGGTCTTCGATTTTCTTGGTACCGCGCTATTACCGCAACTGGCACGAGACGCGCACCAACACGCCGCGCGCGATCTGCGCGCGCTAAGCATAGGCTGTGCTTCCGGGGAGGAACCTTACACGCTAAGGCTTGCATGGCATTTTCATGTCGCGCCGGTTCATCGCGAAATATCGTTGCATATCGTCGCCACCGACGTTTTACCGGAGATGCTGGAGCGCGCGCGCCAGGCCTGCTATTCCTCCAGCAGCCTCAAGCTGCTGCCGGAAGCGTGGCGTGCCCAGGCCTTTGAGCCCGTGGCGGGCGGATACTGTCTGCGCGCGGAATACCGTCAGGGGATTGAGTTCATGCGACAGGATGTGCGCACGGCGTTGCCGGATGGGCGTTTTAATCTCATCCTGTGCCGCAATCTGGTGTTCACCTACTTTGATGAATTCCTGCAACGCCAGACCCTGGAACGCATCCTGACCCGCCTGCGGCCCGGCGGGGCCTTGGTCATCGGGCGGCGGGAAACGCTGCCGTCCATGACAAAACTTACGACATGGTCCGAGGATCTCGGGATTTTTCGCAAGCTTCCCTGAAGCAACCGGTTATCGATCTCGGATCAGCAGAACCGGCACGGGCGAGATGCGAACCACGCCTTCGGCAACACTGCCCATCAGCAGATGGTCCACTCCCCGCCGACCATGGGTTCCTGTCACGATCAAATCGGCGGGCCAGGCCTTGGCTTCAGCAGCGATCATGCTGGCGATGCGCGCCCCGGGTGGACTGGTCTCAATCAGCCTGGTCTCCGCCTTGATTCCGGCCTCGCGCGCCACGGCCTCCGCTTTCGCCAGTATTCGCCGTCCGGTCTCGCGTAAAGCCTCTCGAATCTCATTGGTGTTCAGGAATTCGACATCCCACATGGGCACAACGTCTTCGATGACATGAACAATCCGAAACTCGGCCTTCCGGTCACTGGCAAGTTTAATCGCCTCACGCAAGGCGCTATCCGATGTGTTGCTGCCGTCCACCGGCAACAGGATACGCTGGTACATAAATCCCCCCTTCGAGTCCTTTCGAGTCCAAGGTTAGCTTCGCTTACCGGCTCCTGATTTTCTTCATGGTTTCGCGCATGAAGGCGGGCAGGTCCGAAGGCTGGCGGGAAGTCACGAGATTACCATCCACGACCACCTCCACATCCTGGTAATCGATGCCCGCTGCCTTGAGTTCCTCGGCAACAGACTTGTAGCACGTGGCGGTTCGGCCCTGGAGCACGCCCGCGGAGATCAGGATCTGCGGGCCATGGCAGATCGCGGAAACGGGTTTGCCGGCCTTGAAGAAGGCGCGCACCGCGTCGAGCACCTGTTTGTTTTCCCGCAGCGCCGCCGGCGCCTTGCCGCCGGGCAGCACCAGCGCGCTGTATTGTTCCGGTCGCACGTCGGCAATGGCGATGTTGGCCTCGATCTCATAGTCGTGTTTGCCCTTGATGAACCCTTTGGTCAATGACGCAATATCCACCGTGATACCTTCCTCCCTGAGCCGGTAGTAGGGAACCAGCAGTTCGGAATCCTCGAATCGATTGGCGCTGATGATGAGGACTTTCATGGACACCTCCTGCGTGCATTTTCCATTCGCACCGGAGACTAAGGCCGCCCGATCGGGATGAGATAGAGGGCGGTCTCCTCGCCCGGAAGATGCAGCACCCGCTTGACGGCCTCGTCATCGAAGGCGCCGACGGTCACGGCACCGAGGCCCAACGCCGTCGCTTGCAGGCATATATTCTGGCCGGCATGCCCGGTCTCGATATGAACGTAGCGCACCCCGCGTGCGCCATACTTGCGCATGGTACGCCGTTCCACCGCCGTGATCGCCAACACCGCTGCGCTGTGCGCAACGCACTCTTGGTCGAGGGCCGCGGCGGCAAGCTCGCCACGCCTGTCGCCCAAAACGACTGGATCAAGCCGGTGGCCGTCGGACGCATATTTATAGACACCGGCCGCGAGGCGCTCAACGTTTCCGGCCACCAGATAAAGCGCAAGCGGATAAAGCGCGCCGGCGGAAGGCGCCGTGCGCAAACCGTCGCGGCCCGTGATGCCTTGGGCCGACCACAGGAGTTGCGAAACCTCCTCCTGCGTCAGCGCGGTCTTACCGAACTCACGGACGGAGCGACGTTCGCGCAACGCGCGCTCGATGGAGAAATTGCTGTTCCGGAGCGGTGCCGGGAGGGAAATCGTGTCTCCCGATCGCGTCATCACAGAGGTTGAGGCGGGATAGGCTGGAACATTCATCACGAATACCCCCAAGAGACAAACGCCGCTCATCCATCCACGGTCGGCTTGCAAACAGGCAGTGACCATCGTGGCAGGACAGGAGTTGTCCGACGCTATCCGACAACGTGGTGCTTGCCGATAACGTGCACCGTGCTGGCCTGCGGTCCAAGTTCACCCTGCTCCTCGACGAAGCGGACTTCCGTACCGAGATCAAGGTGGTCGAAATCCCCGCCGACCACGCTGTTCTTGTGAAAGTAGACGAGCCGGCCCTCCGGCGTTTCGATCTTGCCGTAGTCCGGATAGAGCTCGGCCACGCGCCCGTGCGGCGGGGTTTCGTGCGCCTTCACCACGCCACGTCGGCGCCTGACATAGTCCTCGAGCCGGCGCCGCACCGCGTTGAACGCATCGCGTATGGCGACATACACATCCTCATGGGCATGGTGCCCGGCCGGTTCGCGGCTTGCCACGATCTCCGCCTCGGGCACCTTCAGGTCCACGCGTACATGGTAGAGATTGCCCTGATGGTGGTGCCGGTGATGCAGCTCGATCACCACGCGACAACTCATGATGTGTTCATAGAACTGGTCGAGCTTGTCTGCCCGTTCACGGACAGCCGCCTCGATCGCCGCGGAAGGCTCCATGTTGCGAAAGATGATCCGTACCGGCAGTTTCATGTGCATACCCTCTTCATCGGCCCAGGCCATACCGAGGTGATGCGCTCCGGAAGCTAATGGCGTGTATCAATGTTATTCACGACTTTGTTCACACCCAGCAGATACCATGCATCCAGCTCCGCCATCTTCTTTTCTTCCTTATTGCCGACCAGGCCGGTCAGCGTGACAATTCTGTTCTTCACACGGATACCGATCTGATCGGCATGGATCAGGGGATCCTTTTCCAGCACCAGACGCAGCGCATCGGCGATCTCATCGTCGTTATCGGCCTCGGGCGGCGTCACCCGCATACCGTTGATGACATCCCGGCAACCGGGCGTCCACCATGCCAGCACGCCGGCGAGTCGCTTGTGCGACAGACTCGGAACGACGCCATTCAGCTGTATGATCCCCTCGTTCACGAATACCTCGATCACATTGTCAGACATCTCCGTGGCCTCGCGCAGGGTTTCCATCGATCCCTTGTTATGGGCGCGGATGGTGCAGAGCAATAGCGCCGGCTCCTGCAGCAACTCCTGAATAAGGGAATCGCGGGTCGCGCCGTCGCCCCGCCGTTCGCTGGGCGCCACGGTCAGGTGGTCCATCACGCCCTGAATGCCTTCCACCTGGCTGGCGATATCGAACGCGCGCTTCTTGGCAATAATGTTTTCGACTTCGCCTTCCAGGATGAGCGCACCCATAATGATGTCGAATTCGAGGCGGATGGGATGGCGGTGCAGGTTGATACCGCGGTCGTGTTCAAACGCCGCCATTACCGCCTTTTCCACTGACGTCATCTCCGGCATCGCTGCCTCCGGCCCGACACTTCACGCCCACGCCCGCCCATGCGCAGGACTAAACGCGCCGGAATTCCAGGTTCCGGCACTTGGGGCAAGGCGGTAAATGCGCCGGGGTTTCAAACACAATGCGCTCACCGCATTGGGTGCATTCCAGCGTCCCGCCCGCGGTCATCTCCCCGGTACGGTAGGTCTGCTGCTTGAACCGGTCGCCGGCTTGCTGCATCCAGTCACCGACGGCACCGGCGGCCTGCGCCAGAAACTGGCCGCCGCGGTCGCGCCAGACCTCGAATAAATCAGCCGACTTCTCGGTAAACGCTTCCCACTTCGGACCCATTTTCTGCGCCGCACTGGCCATGTCTTTGCGCACGGACACGGCGATTGTGTTGATGGTGTCAGCGGTATGTTCGCCGGTCTTTCTGAGTTCCTCGGTAGCCTTGTCGAAGGCCTGCTTCAGGGTATCGGCGTTCACCGTGTCGCGCGCCTCCGCCAGGATCTTCCTGACCGACTTGCGCAACATCCGATAGGCCGCCACTTCCTGTTTCTGCTGCCGCGGTGTCGGAAGGAGGCGGTTTATTTCTCTTTCAGCTATGAGCCAATCATCCAGCGGATTACCGCCGGTAAAACCACGCTCCAGAGCGTGGAAATATGCCGCCTCGGCAATCATGCGCCGGTGTTCCTCGGGCGAAATCAACTGGCTATGTTCGGTGGACGCTGTGGTGCCTTTGCTCGGGTTTTTTCTGGACGATCCTGTCTTGGCCATGACGATCCCTCCGTATAATAACTCTGGAAACAACAATCGGAATGCTTCGCAAACGCGTCAAACATCAATAGACATTATCACAATACACCCGACCCAAATCCCAAGTCTTATATATATAAATATATAATAAATGGTGTCAATGCCTGATCAACCGCGCGCCGGTACTCCATGGCCGGTCATCCCTGCCATGGCATTATGTGGTCCGGTGGTTCTGGTAGTTTTGAGATTGCTTCCAGGCACTCACCGCCACCCCGCCTGATGGCGCTGGTCAGGCCGCTTGCGGCATGCCGTGCAGCATCTCCTTGAAGGCGCTCCAGTTCGTGGCCGCCCAGATTTCCGAATGGGCTCTCCCATAAGTACGGATGAGCGCGGACACCTTGGTGGCCGTTTCGATATCCGGCGCGGTGAAGATATCCAGATAATCGTAGGGACCGAGCAGCGCGTAGCTGTGAACCCACTTCACATCGGGACATTCCGCGCGAATCTGTTCCATGGCCCGCTTTTCAAGTAACTCCAGCGACTGCGGGGAACGCGCGGCATCGGACGATACGCGCGTCACCATGACGAATGTAGTCATGACACCCTCCTTTCCTGACTTGGCATCTGACCGGACCGATCCCGGCCTTCCCGTTCTGGCTGCGACGACCTTCGCCGCCGCGCCAAAATAAACTCTCCGCGGCTTGCCACCGTCATTCTTCTCGGCGCTCTTCTTCCTCCTCCTCTCTTTCTCCTTCCGCCTGCTGTCCCTTCTCCTGCAAGGGCTCCTCCCAGTCTTCCGCGGTCATGTCCGTTTCGGTATAGCCGAGATCGTCACGCTCCACATCATCCACCGGCCCGGTCCAGTCCTCGGGTGGCTCGATGGCTTCGATAGCAAGCTCACGCCAGTCGTCGAAATCCATTTCTTCCACGTCGCCGTCGAAATGCTGGATATCGACAGTGCCTTCCTCTTCGTCGAGCGCGGTCACATAAAACTGCTGGCCCTTGTCCAGATGCCGGTACCATTGGGAAACCACGGGTTTGAGTGTTGTGGGCATGGCGCGCCTCCTTTTTCCGCTGACGCCTCTTATATATGTAATTTATCGACTTTCCGGTGATGCGGTCTTTGACGCGTGTCAAAATAACAGTAAAACGCCCGTAGTAGCCTGTTTTTCAGAGGAGGAATTCACGGTGACAGGACCGATGGACAACGACGCGCCCGTTCTCTTTGCACTTCACGCCAGCCGCCCGTTCGGCGAAGGCGTGGCGCGGCAACTTGGAATCAGTCTGAGCGCATGCGAGGAAAGAGAATTCGAGGACGGTGAACACAAATCCCGCCCGCGGGTCAACGTCCGCAATAAAGACGTCTTTGTCATCCACTCGCTTTACGCAGATGCACAGCAAAGCGTCAATGACAAGCTGCTGCGGTTGCTGTTTTTCATCGGCGCGCTCAAAGATGCTTCCGCGGCGCGTATAACCGCAGTGGTTCCTTATCTCGCCTACGCGCGCAAGGATGCCAAGACCCAGACGCGCGACCCGGTCACGACACGCTACGTCGCGCAGATATTGGAAAGCGTGGGAACCGACCGCGTGGTCACCATGGACGTGCACAATCTCGCGGCCTTTCAGAACGCCTTTCGGATTCGCACTGATCACCTGGAAGCCACCAAACTCTTTGCGGCGCACTTCGCGTCGCTGCTGAAGGAGGCACCCCAAATCACGGTGGTGTCGCCCGACATCGGCGGCATGAA
>MFTB01000043.1:9203-13717 GCA_001785195.1 Candidatus Muproteobacteria bacterium RIFCSPHIGHO2_12_FULL_60_33 | reverse complement strand
GGCTCGGATGAGAACGTCATCCTCGTGCCCCCGATCGAGCTCACGCTCGAGCGCGCCATCGAGTTCATCGATGACGACGAGCTGGTCGAGATAACCCCCCACCACCTGCGCCTGCGCAAGAGGTTTTTGAAAGAGACAGACCGCAAACGAGCGGATCGGTTGGCGACGGGTTAAGTTGTGAAAACACTTCCTCAAGGGTGAAGCGGGGTTTTGATGCGCGCCTTTCTTCGCGCTACCGTCCCGGTGCGCTCGAAAGTCCGGGGCTCGCCGTCCATGGCGAGCCCGCTCGTCGGGAGAATGGTCCACCGGACCATTCTCTGTTTCCGCCTCGCCCCTGGCGCGTACCCCTGCAGGGCGCGCTGAAGCGCGTCCAATTTGCATCCTTGGCTCCGCAGACGGCGCATCCCTGCGCCGCTTCTCACTCCCGGCGGAATTGTCGCGTACACATTTTTGTAGCCCTGCTTTGCTCGTCTTGTCATTAAAGCTGTGTGTACGCACCGCAGCCGGTTAATGTTGCATGCGCGAAGCCGATGCACGCGGACGCGATCCGACCCTCACGGCGTTTCCTTAAAAAATAATCAGGCGCGGATACTCAATATGCCCCGTGTAACGGGGCATATTGTTTTCTGACGCCAACATCGTGGGTGCGCGGCAAGACGAGAGTGATTATGCTAGACGCCTCATGGCACCTTCCCCTTTCCGCCGCCCGTCATCGGCTCCCGCCCATCCGCACCGCGCCACGGCCCGCATCGGCGTAAGTTTCAACGGCGAGCTGGCCTTGAAATCCCGCGCCGAGGAACTGGCGCGCGATCTGGATCTGCCATTGGCAATAGCGGGAGATCCGGATTTTGACCTGCTACTGGCTGTGACGTCCGAGCGTCTTGAGTTGTGTAACGCCCGTGCCCCACGTCCGGGTCCGGTATACGTGGATTTCACGTCTCTCGACCTGCGCCCCTGCAGCGCGAATCTCTCGCGCCGCCAGCCACTGGCGCGCGCCTTCGGCAAAAAAGTGCGTACTATCGTGGATGCCACAGCAGGCTACGGACAGGATGCGCTGTTGCTGGCGCTCATGGGTTTTCGCGTCACCGCCATCGAACGCTCGCCCGTGGTCGCGGCGCTGGCCCGAGACGGCTTGCATCGCCTCGTCTCGCTGACGGGACTAACGTTGTCCGGGCGTTTGCAGATCGTGAACGGCGATTCCCGCGCGCTGCTTCCCGCGATCGCGCCACGACCCGATGCGATCTATCTCGATCCGATGTTTCCGCCGAAGCGCCGCAAATCCGCCGCGGTGAAAAAAGAAATGCGCCTGCTGCGCGAACTGGTCGGTGACGATGCCGACGCACTGGAATTGCTTGCGATCAGTCGCAGCGTCGCCCATGATCGTGTGGTCGTGAAACGCCCCGACGACGCGCCGCCGCTCGCGCCGGACCCGAGCATGAGTATTGCGGGCAAGCTGGTGCGCTATGACGTTTATCTCACGCGACACTGATCAGCGCATGGTGGAACCGCTATTTTATTACGATCATCTTGCCGATCCCGGTGCCATCCTCACGCTGAAAGGCGATGAAGCGCATCACGCCGCGGTATCGCGCCGGCTTCATGCCGGCGACTTGCTGTGGCTTTTTGACGGCCGCGGTGGCATGGCACGCGCCACTCTTCTTCATGTAACAACACGTGGGGGCGCGCTTGAGCTGCGCATCGAGGAGCGAAGCACTGCTTCACCGCCGAAACCGGCGATTCATCTCGCCTGCGCTCTTCCCAAGGGTGACCGACAAAGTGTTTTGCTCGATATGGCGACCCAGCTTGGCATGACGCAGTTCACACCGCTTGTATGCGAGCGCAGTGTGGTTAAACCCGGCGCGAGCCACTCACAACGGTGGCCGCGCATCTGTCTTGAAGCCTGCAAACAGAGCCGGCGGCTTTATCTGCCGGTTATCAATTCACCGGCAACCCCTCGGGAAGTTGCCGCACGTGCGGCGCAGAAGAAAAGCACCGCGTGGATCGCCCACCCATCTACGCAGGCGGTTTCTGTCTTGTCTGCCATAAATCAGGGTTCTTCCGCAGACGTGACGATACTGGTGGGCCCTGAGGGCGGTTTCACGGAAGAGGAAGTCAGGCAGACCATCGCTGCTGGCGCAAAGCCTATTACACTGGGGTCGGCAATTCTGCGGATTGAAACGGCAGCGGTGATGCTGCTGGGGGTTTTCCAGCTTGACCGCCCGACAACGCCCTCGGCGGGTCGGCCGGTATAGGTATGGCTATGTCGAAGGGTTTTTCATCTTGGGACGACCGTATGCCGGTGGCTTGCTGTCCAGCCACCAAGCTGAGCGGCTGTGGCATGTGTATTCCATGGCCCTGCGCTTAATCCACACCCAGTTTCCGGAGCTTTTGTAGAAACGCGGAGTTTTAGAGTACGGCGATCAGAAACAGGTTTAGCCCGCGGCCACTGCATTCAGGCCGGAAAACGGCGGCAAGCTTGCATAAAACGGCAACCGGCCTGATTCCGCCCCGTCGCAACGAAGCCGGACGGGGAGAGAAGACGGGGAATTTGGCGAGAAAAACACCGGGGCTCAGGCGTTATAGACCAGATTGACCAGGCTGAAATAGGCATCCATGCCGACATCACCGAAAGTCAGGCCGACGCCATTGTCAGTTATACGGCGGATTTTGGCGGGAATGCGGTGTTGTTTGGTTTCTCCGGCGTAAGTCAGGGTCAGTCCCAGTTCCACGGGGGCGTTGAAATACGGCAGGCCCTCCGGTGTGCCCTCGATGAAAGCGCCATTCAGGCTGATATCCCGGATGGTGCAGATCATGACCTGTGCCTGATAATTCAGCACGGCGTCCAGCGTGACTGGTACGCGTTGACTGTCCCGCCTTTCGTTCATAGCGCTGCTGTCCTCCCCATGCATAGCCGGCAAGCCTTTCACCACCGGTACCTCCACGCCGGAAACCCGGCTGTAGCAGTTTTACTATTGAAAAACCCGTACTTTAATGATGAATAAAATACCCGCTTAGGCGCGTGCTGTCGACGGCTGTTTGTAACAGGTGGTTGCCGTTGCACTTTTACCGCTGGTCACTGCCGCCGCCGGTGATGTCACAGCCCTATTCCGGCACCAGCCAGGTTAGCGTGGAATGGCCGGCCGGATGTTGCCGCAGCTGTTTCAACAACGCTGGCAACACCGAATGGAGCGTCTCATCCAGCTTCCAGGGAGGATTGATCACGACCATGCCACAACCGTTCAGGCGGAAGGCCGAATCCTCGGGATAGGGGCTGAATTCCGCCAGCAGGATCTTGCTAATTCCGGTCGCGACGAGCATCCGGTGAAACCGCTCCACGGGAGGTCGACTCTTGATGGGATACCACAGGGCGTACATGCCGGAATCCCAGCGCGCGTGGGCCATGCGCAAACCCTCGATAACCTGCTCAAATTCCCTGTCCGATTCATAGGGCGGATCGATCAGCACCAGACCACGCCTTTCCTTCGGCGGCAAAAACGCCTTGAGGCCGGCATAACCGTCCTGTCCCTGAACAAGCACCTGCCGGTCGCCGGCAAATTCGGCTTTCAATTGCGTGCACTCCTGCGGCTGAAGTTCAAGCAGTACGGCACGGTCCTGCGGTCTCAGGAAAAATCGCGCGACGCGCGGCGATCCAGGGTAATACCTCAGCGTCTGTCCGTCATTCAACGCACGCACCGCGGCCAGATAGTCCGCCAGTTCGGGCATGGGCTGGTCATTCCACAGACGTTTGATGCCGTCACGGTACTCACCCGTTTTCTGCGCCGCCGCGCTGCTGAGATCGTAGCGGCCCGCACCGGCGTGGGTGTCGAGATAACAAAAGGGCGCGTCCTTCCGGGCGAGCGACTTGAGCAGCAGGGAAAGCACGACGTGCTTGAAGACGTCGGCGAAATTGCCGGCATGGAAGATGTGGCGATAATTCACGAAAACAGAGAAAAGAAGAAAGAGGAAAGAGAAAAGCGAACGGATGAAGATACAAAGTACCACACACTCATTTCAAATCTTTCCTCTTTTTTCTTTGTTCTTTTCTCTATTCTCTCAGCCACCCGGCGGCGCGTTCGGCGAAATAGGTGAGAATCGCGTCGGCTCCGGCGCGCTTGATGGAAAGCAGCGCTTCCATGATGCAGGCGCGCTCATCGAGCCAGCCATTTTTCGACGCCGCCATGAGCATGGCGTATTCGCCGCTGACCTGGTAGACGAAGGTCGGCACACCGAACTTGTCTTTCACCCGGCGCACGATGTCGAGATACGGTAGTCCGGGCTTGATCATCACCATGTCGGCGCCCTCTTCGATGTCGAGCGCCACTTCGCGCAGCGCCTCGTCCGAATTGGCCGGGTCCATCTGGTAGTTGTCCTTGCTGCCCTTGCCGAGATTGGCGGCCGAACCCACGGCGTCGCGGAAGGGACCGTAAAAATTCGAGGCGTACTTCGCGGAGTAAGCGAGGATGCGGGTGTGAACATGTCCCGCCTTCTCCAAGGCATCGCGGATGGCGCCGATG
>MFTB01000043.1:0-9122 GCA_001785195.1 Candidatus Muproteobacteria bacterium RIFCSPHIGHO2_12_FULL_60_33 | reverse complement strand
CTTCGCGGAGTAAGCGAGGATGCGGGTGTGAACATGTCCCGCCTTCTCCAAGGCATCGCGGATGGCGCCGATGCGCCCGTCCATCATGTCCGAGGGGGCCACGACATCGGCCCCGGCCGCGGCGTGCGACAGCGCCTGTTTGACCAGCACCGCCACGGTTTCATCGTTCAACACATAGCCCGTGCTGTCGATCAGCCCGTCCTGGCCGTGCGAGGTATAGGGATCGAGCGCGATATCGGTAATCACACCCAGTTCCGGGAAATTTTTCTTGAGCGCGCGCAGCGTCTGCGGTACGAGGCCTTTAGGGTTGTAAGCCTCCTTGGCCCTGTTGTCTTTTTTCGATGCCGGCACCACCGGGAACAGGGCCATGGCCGGAACACCCAGCTTCAGCAGTTTTTCCGCCTGTTTGAGCAGCAGATCCCCCGTAATGCGGCTGATGCCCGGCATGCTCGGGACCGGCTCCGCGCGGTTCCTGCCTTCCATGACAAACACCGGCTGGATGAGATCGTCCGCCGTAAGTCTGGTCTCGCGCATCAACCGGCGCGAAAAGTCATCGCGTCGCATGCGCCGCATGCGTACTCGCGGAAATTCTCCGGTGCCGGTCGCCATGATGGGTCAGGGAAGTGGTGATTTTTCCTTATGCTAGTGCCCAGTGCCCGAGGCGAACGCTCCTTCGGCAATGGGCACATGCAGCCGCAATGAGCAATGTTACCATGAGCACTACTGCCGCCGTCTCCGAAAGAGCTGCGCCTCGGGATCCGGCGGCTGGCTTAGCCGCCCGCCGGGTGAAATGCCGCAACAGCTTTTAGCAAAACAGAAGGGCCCGATGCTCCCAGGCCCTTCTGGTAAATCCAATGCGATTACTTGACCTTTTTGGCTTTGGTGGCGGGTTTGGTCGCCTTCCTGGATTTTGCCTTGGCCTTGGGCGGCGGGGCGACCTTTTTCGGAGCGGCTTTTTTCACGACTGGCTTGGCCTTGGCCGCCACCACCGGTTTGGCTTTGGCGGCGGGTATCGGCTTTGCCGCCTTCGCGGCCTTCGCCGCTTTTGCCGCTGCCTTGGCCTTGGCCTCTTCCGCCTTGGCCTTGGCAGCCTGGCGCGCTGCCGCCGACTCAATCTTGCTCATCACGTCCGCCAGCGGCCGGATCTGCGACTCGATGATATCGGTGGCGTTCTTGAAGATGGCGCTGACCACGCCCACGCCGCGCACGGTGCGGAGCTTGCCCTGCGCCTTGTAATAGTTGGCGAGCGGGGCCGTCTGCTGCTGGTACACACCGAGGCGCTTGCCGACCGTCTGCTCGTTGTCATCGGAGCGGTGCGTGAGGCTGCTACCGCATTTGTCGCATTTGTTCGAGGTTTTCGGGGCCGAGAAATAAATGTTGTAGATCGCGCCGCAGGAACCGCAGCTGCGCCGACCGGTCAGCCGCTTCATTAATATATCGGTAGTGACATCCACCAGCAGCGCGAGCTGCAACGGCTGGCCAAGGCGCGCCAGCATGGCATCAAGTGCCTGGGCCTGCGGGATATTGCGTGGAAAACCGTCGAGAATAAAACCGTTCTTGGCGTCGGGTTTGGCGAGCCGCGCCTGGATCATGCCCAGCACAATCTCATCGGTAACCAGTTGGCCGGCATCCATCGCGGCCTTGGCCTTTTTCCCCAGATCGGTCCCGGCCGCGACTTCCGCTCGCAGCAAATCGCCGGTGGACATCTGCGGGATTTTGTACTTCTCGACCAATAACTTAGCTTGTGTTCCCTTGCCGGATCCCGGCGCTCCCAAAAGCACGATTCTCATGGCATTCTCGCTTTTAAGTTCTTGGTGGTGCGTATTCCGTTAAAGAATTCGGCACTGTCTCAGTTTGAATTCTTGAAAGCCCGTTCTCCCAACCACAGACGAGCACAGGCGAATGCGAAGGCGCCTCCAAAAAACCCGAAAAAACCACCGTCACCGTAAGGGGTTATAAGGTTTCCAATCAAGGCCCCAAAGATGCCAGATGCTAGAGTCCCAAAGACCCAAATCGCTATTCGTCGTCCCATGTAGCGTGTTCCTTTCAGGCTCTAGCAGTGCCAAGAATTCCCCTAGTTTGATGTCAGGGGCGCGTAAACTACAATTTGCTCACTCCGGCGTCAATGGTCCGCCCCCAATAAACGGCCCCTATTGCCGGATTCATGTTTCCGCGTGTTCCAAGGAGGGAAACTTGGTTAAGCTCGTTTTTTCCAGGCAGGGTACCGCCCTGAATTCCATCCGATGAGTCATAGCAAAATTCCGGATTTTACCGAGACCGAGCTCTGGGCCGTGCGCAACACCCTGAAGGAACGTTACGGCAAGGAGGTCGAACCGCAACTGGCCGACACCGAGGTCATGCTCGGTGGCGCCGACGGTCTGACCTGGTGCCCGACCCTGTTCTGGTCCGCCAAGGGCGCGAACTTCGCCGTCGTGAAACTTGGGGGGAAGCGCTTTCGGGCCTACTTCTATTATCATCCGGAATATCAGCTCGGCACCGGCATCGACAGCTACGACGATATCGGCGACTGCGTGGTCAGCGTCCTGCAGGTCGAGGCCGATCACTTGCGCCAGCAGAAAATCAGCGCCGATCAACAACCGGCGCAGGATGACAAGGATTCGCCGGACAAACCGGATACATCACCACTCTTCTGGGGAGATTGAAGCCAATGGCAAAAAGAAAACCTAAAAATGCGTTCTACGCCCAATCGGGCGGCGTCACCGCCGTCATCAACGCCACGGCCTGTGGCGTGCTGGAAACCGCGCGCAAATATCCAATGAAAATCGGCAAGGTCTATGCCGGTCGCAACGGCATCATCGGCGCCCTCACCGAAGACCTGATCGACACCAGCAAAGAGTCGGCGGCCGCCATCAAGGCGCTGCGTCACACGCCCTCCGGCGCTTTCGGCTCCTGCCGCTACAAACTGAAAAGCCTCGAGCAAAACAAACGTGAATACGACCGCCTGATCGAGGTATTCAAGGCGCACGACATCGGTTATTTCTTCTACAACGGCGGCGGCGACTCGGCCGACACCTGTCTCAAGATTTCCCAGCTTTCCGAAACCATGGGTTATCCGATCCAGGCGATCCACGTGCCCAAGACCGTGGACAACGACCTGCCCATCACCGACAACTGCCCGGGCTTTGGCTCCGTCGCCAAGTACATCGCGGTTTCGACGCGGGAAGCGAGCTTCGACGTGGCCTCGATGGCCAAAACCTCAACCAAGGTATTTATTCTCGAAGTCATGGGCCGGCACGCCGGCTGGATCGCGGCCGCGGGCGGACTCGCCTCGACCCAGGACACCGAGATCCCGATCGTGATCCTGTTCCCGGAAGTCACCTTCGACAAGGCAAAATTTCTCGCCACCGTTGACGCTAACGTCAAGAAATACGGCTACTGTACCGTGGTGGTATCCGAAGGCGTGAAGAGCCCGGACGGCAAGTTTCTCGCCGACCAGGGCCTCAAGGATGCCTTCGGCCATGCCCAGCTCGGCGGCGTCGCGCCCGTCGTGGCCTCCATTATCAAGGATGGCCTCGGCCTCAAATATCACTGGGGTGTCGCCGATTACCTGCAACGCGCGGCGCGCCACATCGCCTCCAAGAGCGACGTGGACCAGGCCTATGCCATGGGCAAGGCAGCGGTTGAACTGGCCGTGAAGGGCAAGAACTCGGTGATGCCGACGGTCGAGCGCGTGTCGAGCAAACCCTATAAATGGAAGGTCGGCGTCGCGCCCCTTAATAAGGTGGCGAACGTGGAAAAAATGATGCCCAAGGATTTCATCACCGACGACGGCTTCGGCATCACCGCCAAGTGCCGCGCCTATCTGGAGCCGCTGATACAGGGCGAAGACTATCCGCCATACAAGAACGGCCTGCCGCAGTACGTGCGCCTCAAGAACGTCGCCGTGAAGAAAAAGCTCGGTGAGTTTAAACTGTAATATTCTTGAACCGCCAAGGCGCCAAGGTCGCCAAGAATTCTGCTTTTAATTATCTTTCCTTGGCGTTCTTGGCGGTAAAAACTCTTATGACTCTGGACAAGGCAACGGAAATGCTTAAAGTGCAGGCGGGTTTTGGCGGGTTCTACAACGCCAATTCGGCCAAGCTGATTCTCGCCGAGGTCAGCCGCGAGCACGGCCAGGCGGCGGTGGACCGGCTGATCCGTGAATTGAACCTGGACAAGGTGTTCAATTTCGAGCCGGGCATGCGTTTCGAAGGCGGATTGGCCATCAAAAAATGACTGCCAGGGTTCATTTGATTTTCGTCAACGATACGGTTCATCCGGATCGGTTACTTTCGTCATCTGTTAAAAACCATTGCGCCGGACGGCGCGGCCACACCTACTTGCGGGAGGAAACACATGTCTGACAGCCTGATCTTCGCACTGGCCTGCGCCATCGCGGCCATCGTCTACGGCGTTACATCCATCACCTGGGTTCTCGGCAAACCCACCGGCAGCCCACGCATGCGCGAGATCGCCGCCGCCATCCAGGAAGGCGCCTCGGCCTATCTCAACCGCCAGTACTCCACCATCGCCGTGGTCGGCATTATTCTCTTTCTGGTTATTTACTTCGGGCTCGACCCCCGCACCGCCATCGGCTTTGCCATCGGCGCGGTGCTCTCCGCCGCGACCGGCTACATCGGCATGAACATTTCGGTGCGCGCCAACGTGCGCACCACCGAGGCAGCCAAGGACGGGCTCAACCCGGCGCTACAGGTCGCGTTCCGCTCGGGTGCCATCACCGGATTGCTGGTGGTGGGTCTTGGGCTGCTGGGCGTGGCCGGCTATTACGCCGTTCTGGTGCATCTTTATCCCGACATGAGCCAAAGCAATCTGATCTCGCCACTGGTGGGACTCGCCTTCGGCGGCTCACTCATTTCGATCTTCGCGCGTCTCGGCGGCGGCATCTTCACCAAGGGCGCGGACGTGGGCGCCGATCTGGTGGGCAAGGTCGAGGTCGGTATCCCTGAAGATGACCCGCGCAACCCGGCGGTGATCGCCGACAACGTGGGTGACAACGTCGGCGACTGTGCCGGCATGGCGGCCGACCTGTTCGAGACCTACGCCGTGACCATCATCGCGACCATGCTGCTCGGCAGTCTGGTGCTGCCCAACTTCGGCAATGCCGTGCTGTATCCGCTGGTCCTCGGCGGCGTGTCCATACTCGCCTCCATCATCGGCACCTTCACCGTCAAGGTCAGCAAGAAGGAAAAAATCATGAACGGCCTGTACCGCGCCGTTATCAGCTCCGGCGTGCTGGCCGCCATCGCCTTCTATTTCGTGACGGACAAAATGATGGTCGGCAACGGCTCCTACAGCACCATGCAGATTTACGGCGCGGCGCTTATCGGGCTCGCGCTCACCACCGCCTTGGTGGTCATCACCGAGTACTACACCGCAACCCAGTACAGCCCGGTGCGCAAGATCGCACAGGCCTCGACCACGGGCCATGGCACCAATGTCATCGCGGGGCTTGGCCTCTCCATGAAGGCCACGGCGCTGCCAGTGCTCGCCGTGTGCGCCAGCATCTGGGGCGCTTATGAACTCGCCGGCCTGTACGGCATCGCCATCGCGGCCACCTCGATGCTCTCCATGACCGGCGTCATCGTGGCACTCGACGCCTACGGCCCGGTCACCGACAACGCCGGCGGCATTGCCCAGATGGCGGGATTACCCAAGAAGGTGCGTAACATCACCGACCCGCTCGACGCCGTGGGCAACACCACCAAGGCCGTGACCAAGGGCTACGCCATCGGCTCGGCCGGCCTCGCGGCGCTGGTGCTGTTCGCCGACTACACTGACGCACTCAAGCACGCCGGCAAGGCGGTCGAATTCAGCCTGTCGAACCCCAACGTGATCATCGGCCTGTTCATCGGCGGCCTCGTCCCCTACCTCTTCGGGGCGCTGGCCATGGAAGCGGTCGGCCGCGCCGCCGGCAGCGTGGTGGTCGAGGTCCGGCGCCAGTTCAAGAGCATCAAGGGCATCATGGAAGGCAAGGCCAAGCCGAATTATTCCAAGGCCGTGGACATGTTGACCAAGGCCGCGATCAAGGAAATGATCATTCCGTCGCTGCTGCCGGTGCTGGTGCCGATCGTCGTCGGCTTCACCCTCGGGCGCGAGGCGCTGGGCGGCGTGCTGCTCGGTTCCATCGTCACCGGCATCTTTGTCGCCATCTCCATGACCACCGGCGGCGGCGCCTGGGACAACGCCAAGAAATACATCGAGGACGGCAAGCACGGCGGCAAGGGCTCGGACGCGCACAAGGCGGCGGTGACCGGCGACACCGTCGGCGACCCCTACAAGGACACCGCCGGTCCGGCGATCAACCCCATGATCAAGATCATCAACATCGTGGCGCTGCTGATCGTCCCACTCTTATAGAGTGCGCGCCCTGCGCGCCTCGGCTCGCCTCCCTCGCCCGCGACAGCGGGAGAGGGAATGAGGGTGAGGGCTTCATCTCGCCCCTCTCCCCTCGCGGGAGAGGGCAAGGGGTGAGGGGTAAGAGCAACTTCAACAATCAGGGCCGGCGAATGCCGGCCCTTTTGTTTTCCGATGTCGGCTTTACAAATTGCTCAATGCGTTGAGTAAATTTACTCATCAGGCTGAGCCTTCGAAAGGTGCTGAACATGAAGCACGGGGGTGGAGTTTTGATTTTTCTGCGGGGTATTGTACAATGATTTGTACAATATTGAGGTGCCCTGCATGAAAACCCTGTCCTATTCCGCCATCCGTAACAACCTGGCCAAGGCGATTGATGAGGTGACCGAAGATCACGCGCCGATCCTGATCACGCGCCAGAAGGGGGCGTCGGCCGTGCTCATTTCCCTGGAGGATTTTGAGTCCTGGCAGGAAACCGCTTACTTGATGCGCAGCCCGGTTATGGCGCGCCGTTTGCGCCGCGCGGTGGCGCAGATTGAAAGCGGCAAGGCCAAGGCCAGAAAGCTCGTCCGGTGACGCTGCGCTGGGCCGATGAGGCGCTGGAGGATTATCGCTGGTGGCTCAAGCACGACGCGCGGCTTCATCGGCGGGTCAACAAGCTCATCGACGCCATCGAGAAAGAACCGTTTCGCGGCATCGGCAAGCCCGAGCCGCTGCGCCATGAGTGGTCGGGGTACTGGTCGCGGCGCATCAACGAGGAGCACCGCCTGATCTACAAGGTTGAGAAGGGAGTCATTTTCATCGCCGCCTGCCGCTACCACTACGGCAAATAAAATCCCTTCCGTCCCCGCATACCCAAACGCCAACACCCGGGACACGCCGCCGTCACCGGCGCCACCGTCGGCGAGCCCTACAAGGACACCGCCGGCCCGGCGATACCGACCCTTTTATTTTGGCTAGAGGTTCATCAGTCTACTTTCACTGCCCGCGCAAAACACTGAACTCCTGGAACAAGCGTACAGGCAACGGCACAGTGAGTCTCCAGATTATCGACATCGGTTTCGTCCCTTCAGCCTGTTCCAGCATTACCGGACCACATGCACGGTAGGGTTCACCTTTGCTTCGACGGACAAACAGCTGAAACGACCATCCGTTTTTTGGACTTTCAAGATAGCGGCGGCCCGCAGTTGTATCAGGTCCAGCTGAGTATTGACTCTGCCAGTGAAAGCGATCGGCACTGATGGCGTAATCGTGATATGCGATGCGGTCGTGGAAACCCTCGGACTTGTCGAGTGTCACAAACAGCAGCTCTACTTTTCGATCTTGTAGCGCAAGAACACCGGCTTGAAACGGAGTCCGCCGTCCCGGCGTCAACCACCCCACGCTCGTCAGGATTTCGCGGACGCCGTAGCCGGCATGCAAGCATAGTGGAATATCATCTAATCCTGGTACCGGGCGAGAGCGAAGATTACTTCTCGCTTGCAGAACATTCGCGAGCTCACCTAGCTCAGCACGAATCTCTGGCGTCTGCGAAAGGCGGACAAGAAAGTCTTTGCCGGTACCCGTCTGGTGATGCTGTCCATCCACTTGGTACGCGAGCATTTGCAGTCGGCGATGTTCGCGTTCGCTCAGCGCTTCGTAAGGCACGGTGGCTTCACCGACACGCAACAGGAGGTCCACCTGCTCCGGATCGTCATAGTGCAGAAGGTCGGCGAAACGGCGACCAAAATACTCCTCCTCCGCGCCTTCCGGCGTGTTCAGCAATCCAGCATCGCGCTGCAGAATTGTCCAGCCGCTGCGGCCGTAGCTTCGATACAGCTCCTCAGGTTCCAGCGCTTGCTCCCGGAGAAAGTCGGTGAGCCTGACATTCGCTCGCCCGCGCAGTGCCGCAAAGCTCTGAAGCTCGGAACGCAGGCGACGCCACGACTGGTTGATGGTTGTTCGCAGGCTCCGGAGAACTTGCTCTTTGGTGAATTGTTGAAGCTGGATGTGGCAACCTGGGGGAAGCGAACTAAACCCTTTCTCGACCGCATCTATCAGCTGGTTCCGCGACAATCCAGTAACCGTCGAAAGCAGGCGGTCAAAACGAAACTCTGTCCGATATCTGCCAACGAAGTCCAGAATCAAACAATTCTGCTTGCCTTCATGGAGTCGCAAACCGCGTCCAATCTGTTGTTGAAAGAGAACTGGGCTTTGCGTCGGTCGAAGCAACAGCAGGGTATCCACAAAAGGCAAGTCGACACCTTCGTTGTAAAGGTCGCAGGTGACGATCGCGCACACTTCAGCGCGTCTCAACTTTTCCGGAGCCTGACGACGAATTTCTGGATCCGTCGCGCCAACAACACAAAGTGCCGGGAGACCAGCATCGTTAAATCTGCTCGTCATGAACTCTGCATGAGCGACACTCACACAGAATACGAGCGCCTTGCTGCGCTTGGGATCACCCGTCAAGCGATGCCATTCGTCGATAACCAATCGGGCACGTACATCGTTGCCCGTAACTAACTTGTCGATAATTGCTCGCTCACCGGGTTCGTCCCAAGGAACCTCCGAGAAATCCGTATCATCATCGCAGCCGTAATACTCAAATGGGCTCAGCAGTTGCAGGTCGAGCGCGTGCCACAACCTGAGTTCTACGGCTGGCGAACCATCTGGTCGGTTGTCGAAATAGGGGAAGATCGGTTTACCGTCGGAACGTTCCGGAGTGGCGGTAAGGCCGAGCAATATCTTTGGGCGCACCGCTGTGG
>MFTB01000042.1 GCA_001785195.1 Candidatus Muproteobacteria bacterium RIFCSPHIGHO2_12_FULL_60_33 | reverse complement strand
AAACCAGCCGCGCCATCACGCGCGACCGCCGCCGCATCGCCCTGCTGGCCAACATCGAATTGCCCGCGGACGTGCGCGCCGCGGTACAGGCCGGCGCCGAGGGCATCGGCTTGTACCGCACCGAATTTCTGTTCATGAACCGTCCCGCGCCGCCGAACGAGGAGGAGCAGTTCCGCGCCTACACCAAGGTCATCAAGTCGCTGCCGGGCAAGCCGGTCACGATCCGCACGGTCGACCTCGGCGCTGACAAGCAGGTAGACGGCGGGCGCGCCGGCGCCACCATCACGGTTAACCCGGCACTCGGCCTGCGCGCGGTGCGGCTGTGCCTGCACGACACCTCGCTGTTCCGTCCGCAGTTGCGCGCCATCCTGCGCGCCTCGGCCTTCGGCAAGGTTCGAATGATGATTCCCATGTTGTCTGGTCAGGAAGAACTTTTTCAAGTGCTCGACCTGATCGAGGAGACCAAGAGCGACCTCAAACGCGAGCGCATAAAATTCAACCCGAAAATTCCAGTCGGTGGCATGATCGAGGTACCGGCGGCGGCGATCTCAGCGGACCTGTTCGCGCCCCACCTCGATTTCTTTTCCATCGGCACCAACGATCTCATCCAATACACCCTCGCCATCGACCGCGTCGACGACGCCGTGAACTATCTCTACGATCCGCTGCACCCGTCGGTGCTGCGCCTGATTTCCATCACCATCAAGGCCGGCAAGCAGGCGCGCATTCCGGTGGCGATGTGCGGCGAAATGGCGGGTGACCCGCGCTACACGCGCCTGCTGCTGGGGCTCGGTCTCACCGAATTCAGCATGCATCCGGCCACGTTGCTGGAGGTCAAGAAGATCGTGCGCGAGGCCGACGTCGGCCAGTTCACGCGCTTTGCCCGGGATCTGCTGAAGCTGCGTGACCCGCGCGAGGTGCACGCGCGGGTGGAAAAACAAAACCGGCATTGAGCCGGCTTTTATGGGTGGAGCGGAGATTCCTTAAGTAATCAGCGGCGCACGCCTTCGGGCAGGTGCGGCCCGATTTCCGTGGTCTGGGGAGGATACACGTAACCGAAAGCCGGCTGGGTGTCCTGCACGATCGCCACCAGACCGCTGCGATACTTCAGGCGATTGGCGCTGAACCCTTCCGCTATCCGCGGCTGGAATGTCTCCTTCAGCACCGACACGGCGGTGATCTTGTTCATGCGGAACGGCCGCCAGAACGGCGGTGGACGGCCGGAAGCGGAGTGACCGCGCGTCTGGTACCCGTCCATCACCAGCTCGCCGCGCTCATCCGTGTAAACCGCGTGCGGTTCCACCACTCGTATCTGGCGCTGGTCGTGATAACGGATAGCGATGCAGCGCTTTTCCTTGATCGCCTGGCTGATGAGTTGGATGGTGTTGGGGAGCATGTATCCGGTTCCTGTCTCTTTATCAAAATATGGCACAGGTCTGCGCCATGGCAACGTTGCCCGGATAAATGGCTGATTTCACGGCGTATACGGCCGGATTCCCCGTGCCCAAGATGGGATTTCAGATCAGAAACAGGGTCGCGAGGCCGAGGAAGGCAAAAAAGCCGACAACGTCGGTGACGGTGGTGAGGATCACGCCGCTGGCCAGCGCGGGATCGACGCCGAGCCGGCGCACGAGAAACGGGATGCCCACCCCGGACAGCGCGGCAAAGGCCAGATTGATGATCATGGCGGCCGCGATCAGCGCGCCGATCACCAGATTGCCATACCACCACACCGCCACCGCCGCGACCACCAGCGCCCAGACCAGCCCGTTGACGGCGCCGATCATGAGCTCGCGCGACAGCAAACGGCGCGCGTTGCTTTCCGAAATCGTGCCCACGGCCAGGCCGCGAACGACCAGCGTCAACGTCTGGGTGCCGGCGTTGCCGCCCATGCTGGCGACAATGGGCATCAGCACCGCCAGCGCCACCACCTGCTGGATCGTCTGCTCGAACAGACCGATGACCCAGGAGGCGATGAAGGCGGTGACGAGGTTGATGCCGAGCCAGATGCCGCGGCGCCGGCTCGAGCGCGCCACCGGCGCGAAGATGTCCTGATCCTCGCTCAAGCCGGCAGGCGCCATCACCTGGCGGTCGGCCTGCTCGCGGATGACGTCCACCACGTCGTCCACCGTGATGCGGCCGAGCAGGCGGTTGTTTTCATCCACCACCGGCGCGGAAATCAGGTTGTAACTCTCGAACGCCGCCGCCACGTCCTTGTCCGGCGTGAGCGCCGTGAACTTGACCACCTCCCGCTCCATGACCTGCGATACGCGGGCTTTCGGCTCGGCGGTAAGGAGCTTGGTCAGCTTCAGGTCACCCGCCAGGCGGTCGCTGCGATCCACCACGAAAAGCCGGTTGGTGTGCTCGGGCAATTCGTCGCGCCGGCGCAGATAACGCAACACCACCTCAAGCGTGATGTTCTCGCGCACCGTGATGGCGTCGACGTTCATCAGGCCGCCGGCGGTGTCATCGGGGTAGGACAACACCGCATCGAGGCGCTGGCGGTCCTGTTTGTCGAGCGCGAACAGGATTTCCGCGATCACTTCGTCCGACAGGTCGGGGATGAGGTCGGCGATGTCGTCGGTATCGAGGGCGCGCGCCGCCGCCACCAGCGCCTTGTCGTCCATCAGCTTGACGAGGTCAACGCGCACCGCCTCCGGCAGTTCCAGCAGGACCTCACCCATGTGCTGGATGTCCACCTGCCCCCAGGCCGTGGCGCGCGGCTCCGGGGGCAGGCCTTCGAGGATACGGGCGATGTCCGCCGGGTGGAGCTCGGCCAGAATCCCACGCACCGGCGCGGTATCACCGGCCTCGAGCGCGGCCAGGACGCGTTTCAGGTGATCCGGTTTCTTGGGTTTGCGCGCCTTGGCCATGGGGATTTATCTATTTTTCGCGGCCAGAGTGTAGAGGACTCCGGCGGCGGCGCAAAGGGGGATTTCTATTTAAGTGTTGCCCATCCCGGCCGTTTCAAAGAAGTGGATGCCAAAGACGACAGATCGGGAACTAAGCGCAGATTAATGTCTAGATAAACAGGTGTGTAGTTATTGCCGCGCTGGATGTCATGCTGGGGCAGGTCTTCAAGCCCGGTTCGAGGTTAGCGGGCCATGGGTATCTTCGTTCGGCGAATAATTATTGTTCGTTATTTTCGTGGAGGGGTTTTACTGTAAATTGGCTCTGAGGCGTCCCTTTTTGTTTGTCAGAGCGCTGAATATCGGTGCGTTGGGGCAGAAGGTATTTTCCCCTTCGACTTTTCCGGCGAGCCATCGTTCGCACAAGTCCTCAGCCTGACATTTCCGGCACCGGCTGCGGATGTCTTCAATGATGGCCTTCTTATCACCTCGCGCCACGATGTCAGGATCCACGCCGGCACGCATCAACATGCGCGTCATTCGCCTTTCTGAGCTGGCTCCCATGTATCTTGCAAACCACAGGAGGAGGGCGACAACCACGGCCACCATGACCAAGGCGACGCCGATATCGAACATAGTGGGGCTCATGGTCCAGTTCTCCTCTTGCACGCCATGCAATTCGATAATTCGCAAGGAGATAGTACCACCGGCCATAGCGTCCCTTACTTTGACTTGGATCAAGTTCCGCGATGTTTACGGATAAATTCAGGCAATGAGGGATCGTATATTAGTGAAAACTGGGATCTGACCCGAATGGGAAAACCTTAGTGAAAACTGGGATCTGACCCGAATGGGAAAACCGGGGTCAGAGAACAATTCTTCCTAATAATATACTTCATGCTCTGCCGCCTCTTCTTCAACTGCCTCGGCCCGCGGCCGTCCGGGCAGTCCATATCTGGAAATTAGGTGAGCCTGATGGGGGTCAATGTTGGCGATAAGGGGGCTAATCTTGGCCTGACAAAATGCTTGCAATCGCCGTCAACTCCCCGCCACCGTCATGGATTCGATCAGAATCGAGCCACTGCGGATGTTGCCGCGGGTGTCCACGTCGCTGCCGACCGCGGCGATGCGGCGGAACATGTCCTTGAGGTTGCCGGCGATGGTGATTTCCTCCACCGGGTATTGAATCTCGCCGTTTTCCACCCAGAAGCCGGCAGCACCGCGAGAATAGTCGCCGGTGATGGTGTTGACCCCGAAACCAATCAATTCCGTGACCAGCAATCCGGTGTGCATGCGCTTCATGAGCGCGGCAAGGTCGTCTTGGCCGGGATCGATGGTGAGATTGTGTACACCGCCGGCATTGCCGGTGGTCTGCATTTTCAGTTTGCGCGCGGAATAGGAGTCGAGCACATAGCCTTGCAGAATCCCATCGCGAATCAGGTCACGCGGTTGGGTGGCCACGCCTTCGCTGTCGAAGGCGGCGCTGCCCTGCGCGCCCTTGAGGTGCGGTTGCTCGTGGATGCGTACAAAATCGGCGAATATCGGTTTGCCGAGGCTGTCAAGCAGGAACGAGGCCTGGCGGTAAAGACTCGAACCGCGCACGGCGCTCACGAAATGGGACAGAAGACTGGTGGCGATCGGTGCCTCATACAATATCGGGCATTCGCGCGTGGAAAGTTTGCGGCTGCGGAGCCGGCGCAGGCTGCGGCGCGCCGCCTGTAGTCCGACTGTTTGTGGCGATTCCAGTAATCCGGCATCACGCGCCACGGTGTACCAATGGTCCCGCTGCATGCCGCTGTCGTCCTGCGCGATGACGCTCACCGACAGGCTGTGGCGCGTGGCCGCGACCGCGCCCAGAAACCCGTGCGTGTTGCCATACACCTCCAAGCCTTCGTGCATGGAAAGACTCCCGCCTTCGGAATTGGCAATGCGCGTATCCAGCCCGCGCGCGGCGGATTCGGCGGCGCGCGCGAGTTCAATCGCCTGTTCCATGCCCGGATTCCACGGATGATGCAGATCGAGGTCGGGAATGGCTTTCGCCAGTCGCTCGGGATCGGCGAGGCCGGCACAATCGTCTTCCGCCGTATATTTGGCGATGGTGCAGGCGGCGCGCACTGTTTCGCGCAAGGCCTGTTCGCTGAAATCCGTGGTGCTGGCCGAGCCGGTGCGTTGCCCGAAATAGACGGTCACGCCCATGCCCTTGTCGCGGGTGTGTTCGACAGTCTCGACCTCGCCCAGGCGCACCGTCACCGACAGGCCCTGGCTGATGTTCACGCCGGCCTCGGCGGCGGTGGCGCCGGATTTTTTCGCCTCGGCAAGAACCTGCACGACCGCATCGCGCAGCCGTGAATCGTCAGCCGTGACTCGTGATTCGTGAGTCGGAATTCGTGAGTTACGGTTCACGGTTTACGACTCACGACTGAGTTCCTCCGACGGTCAGGCCGTCGATCCTGAGCGTCGGCTGGCCCACGCCCACCGGCACGCTCTGGCCTTCCTTGCCGCAAGTGCCGACGCCCGGGTCGAGTTGCAGATCGCTGCCGACCATGGACACGCGCGTGAGCACGTCCGGTCCGTTGCCGATCAGGGTCGCGCCCTTGACCGGGCGCGTGATCTTGCCGTTCTCGATCAGATACGCCTCGGAGGCGGAGAACACGAACTTGCCCGAGGTGATATCCACCTGCCCGCCGCCGAAATTGACGGCGTACAGCCCTTTGTCCACCGAGGCGATAATTTCCTTCGGGTCGAATTTTCCGGGAAGCATGTAGGTGTTGGTCATGCGCGGCATCGGCAGGTGCGCGTAGGATTCGCGCCGGCCGTTGCCGGTGGGCGCCACACCCATCAGACGCGCGTTGAGCGTGTCCTGCATGTAGCCCTTGAGGATGCCGTTCTCGATGAGCACGGTCTTCTGCGTCGTCGTGCCTTCGTCGTCCACGTTGAGCGAGCCGCGCCGGCCGGGAATCGTCCCGTCATCCACCACGGTGCATTGTTCGGAGGCTACGCGTTCCCCAACGCGCCCGGCGAACGCGGAAGTGCCCTTGCGATTGAAGTCGCCTTCCAGTCCGTGACCGATGGCCTCGTGCAGCAATATGCCCGGCCAGCCGGGACCGAGCACCACCGTCATGGTACCGGCCGGTGTCTCCACCGCTTCCAGATTCACCAGCGCCTGGCGCACCGCCTCGCGCGCATAGGAAAGCGCCCGGTCTTCCTGGTTGAAATAATCGTAGGCAAGACGCCCGCCGCCGCCATGGCTGCCGGATTCGCGCCGGCCGTTCTGTTCCACGATCACGGTGACGTTGAGCCGCACCAGCGGGCGCACGTCGCCCGCGATCACGCCGTCGGAACGCACTACCAGAACCACTTCGTGTTCGGAGGCAAGGCTCGCCATGACCTGTTTCACGCGCGGGTCCTGCGCACGCGCCTCTTTTTCGACGCGTTCGAGCAGTTTCACCTTGGCGTCATCGGGAAGGCTCGCGAGCGGGTCGTCCGGCCGGTAAAGCTGCCGCCCCGCCTCACCGGTCGCTCCTGGCATCCTGCCTCCCGCGGCACTTGCACGTCCCTGTGCGTCGCGGAAAGCGGCGGGTACGCGTGCCTGCGCACCCTGCTGGACGATGGCACGCGCTGCACCGGCTGCCTCCAGCAGCGCGGGCAACAGGATTTCATCGGAATAGGCGAAGCCGGTTTTTTCCCCGGCGACAGCGCGCACGCCCACGCCCTGCTCGATGCTGTGGCTGCCGGATTTGACCTTGCCTTCCTCGAGCGACCAGGATTCGTGCCGGCTGTACTGGAAATAGAGATCGCCGTAATCCACGCGGCCCGACATCAACTGGCCCATGAGGCGCGTCAGATCAGATTCACCGAGGCCGGCGGGTTCCAGCAGCGACTGGCGGGCCAGTGTCAGCATGCCTTCGCTCATGCGTGGTCGCTCCCGGCATCCCTGCCTCCCGCGACACTTGTGCGTCCTGCACATCGCAGCTTCCGGTGGTGGATGCTCGGCAGGCTCTTGCGCACTTTTTGCTGCCGGACGCGGTCGCACTCGGCCATGACGTAGCCCGCGCCATCCGGTAGCCGCGTCAGCACCTCGCCCCAGGGGCTCACGATCATGCTGTCACCGTAGGTTTCGCGCCCGTTGGCGTGGCGGCCGCCCTGCGCCGCGGCGACGACATAAACGAGATTTTCAATCGCCCGCGCCCGCACCAGCACCTCCCAGTGGGCCTTGCCGGTGTGCGCGGTGAAGGCCGAAGGCACGGCGAAAATCTCCGCGCCCTGCTCCAGCAGCCGCCGGAAGAGCTCGGGGAAACGCAGGTCGTAACACACGGCGAGCCCGAGTTTTCCGTACGGGGTATTGACCACGACGACCTTCTCGCCCGGTTCGAAACTGTTCGACTCATGATATTTCTCGCCATTCGAAAGCTCTACATCGAACAGGTGAATCTTGTCATAACGTGCGACGCGTTCACCCCGGTCGTTAAACATAAGACAGGCCGCCCGCACCTTGCCCGCCGTTTTCGCGGCCAGCGGGATGGTGCCACCCACCAGCCACACACGATGCTGGCGTGACTGCGTCGCCAGAAAATCCTGGATGGGGCCTTTTCCGTCCGGCTCCGCCGCCGCCAGGCGATCGGCATCATTGAGCGGCATGAGCGCGAAATTTTCCGGCAGCACCACAAGTTGCGCGCCCGCCGCGGACGCGGCGGCGATCTGCCGCCCGGCTTCGTCGAGGTTCTCCGATACCACCGGACCGGACACCATCTGCACCGCCGCCACGGTCGCTCTCCGGCTAGTCATATGACTAGACGAACGAGCAAGGCGAGTAGAGCTTCGTTATTGGCCTCCCGCGACACTCGTGCGTCCTGCCCATCGCGCGTCATGGGGCACCCGTGCGTGAACAGTTTGCACGCTCAACAAAAACGCCGGGAGTTTCCGCGATGGATGTCAGGCAAAGGAACGACCGGGGAGAAAAAACGAAACTCCGCTGCATGCCGGTAGAATATCACCGAACCTCGGCCGCATCATCCGCTTTTCCCGGGGCTTCCGGTACGTTTGCCACGTCACCTTTAACCAGCTTGGTGATCACCGGATTGTCCCACGGCCCTTTCACCACATAGGTGATGCGGGTACCCGCGGCGATCTGCTTTTTGAAAATTTTCTGCACCGCCAGCACCACCGCCGCGACCTGCGGTCCCAGCACGCCCCATGTGGCGATGGTCACCGTGTCGCTGAGTTTCGGCTGCAATTCCAGCGCCAGATCGAAATCCTCCGTCGCCAGCCCGATCCGGCCCCCGATATCGAGCTGCATCGCCGGCCCGCGGATGGAAAAACCACTGGTATAGGCATTGCCCTTTTCGATATTTACTTCGCCCTGGATGCGGTCATAGAGCAGGCCCTTGCCGAACACCGGGGTGAAGTCGAGGGTGAGATAGCGGCCGATGGCGCTCAGATCGAGCAGGCCGAACAGCCGGCCGGCGCCCGCCTTCACCTGAAGGAAGCGGCCTTTCTTCGCGGACACATCGACCTTGCCGCTCAGGGCCGCCAGTTGCGGATTGGTCGGCGAGCCCGGCCACGACAGGTGCGACTTGACCGACACCTCGCCGCCGGCCAGCCGATCCGGCGTGCCGAATGCCTCCATGGTCTTGCCCATGTCCGGACTGTTGAACTCGATATCGAACTGGCTTTCATGATTCTTGCCGTCAAATTCCCAACGTCCACTGGCGTTCAGATTCATGTCGGGGCGCGCCAGGTTGAACCGCTCGATCCGCCAGCCGGATTCTCCGGGCCCGGCCATGAAATCCAGTTCACCCAGTTGCTTGCGGCGGAACTCGAAGGATTTGCTGCGCAATTGCACCGCGGGCAGGCGGCGCGGGTCCACTGGGGCATCGCTTCGTTCATGCAGCTTGTCCGGCAACACCAGATGCGCCAGGTCCATTTCAAACCGCGCCGCAGAGTCCTTGCCGGAAAACAGTACGTAGCCGGCCATGGCCGCGCCATTGACCGTGCCCTGCCAGGCGTCGCGATTGCGGGAAAAATCAAAAGAGAGATTCCCAAATTGGCGGTCGAACAGGGTCAGCGCCTTCACGCTGGCGCTCACGCGCGTGAGGAATTCCGGAACGTCAGTCGGTCCCCCGCCCAGCAGCGGCCACCATTGATCGGCATCCACCGTCGCCAGATCGGCCCTGACATGCACGTCGCGGGTTTTGGGAACCGCCACCGGCGCGCCACCAAAGCCGATTCGGGCGCCGGCGAATTTCCAGCTCTCGCCCTCACGCGCCAGGGCCAGCTTGCCGTTCATGCGGCTGCCGACATTGAGCGCCAGCACCAGGTTGTCGCGGCGCGCGGATTCGGTCCGGATCACGAGTTTCTCGTCCGCCAGTCCGTCGGGCCGGTCCAGCGGCGCCGGCAGCGAAACCTTGAGGCCGCGCAGGTCGGCCTCGGCGCGCAGCTCGCGTGTTTCCTGCCTTCCTTGCCAGGTACCGGTCCAGCTGGCGCTGCCGCTGATGCGCGCGGCGATCTTGGTCCCCACAAGGGGCGCCAGTCCTTGGGCCGTGACAGCGCCCTGCCCGTGAATAACCAGTTGGCCTTCGCGCTGGGCCGCCGCCAGCACGGTGTCACCGCCGAGGAATCGCGCACGCAGGTTGCCCTCGTGCAGGCCCGCCTCCGTGAAGCGTACGCTGCCTTCGATCGCTTCCGCCGCCACGGGCGAGCCGGCGAATCGAAGCGCGTTCTTCATAAACCGGTACTCACCCTGGATGTTGGTGGGATGCGCATCGCTCAATGGAATCGTCAGATCCAGACTGAGAATGCCCGCGCCCGAAGCCTGTAAACCGGATGGCAGATAGGCCAGCCAGCGCGCGCTGCCGGGCTCGGGCTTTACATCGCGCAGGACATTCAGCGTCTCGTCGAGCGCGCCGCTGACCTTGCCGCCGACGCGCACGACATGATGTCCCGCGCCGGAAGCGCGCGACTGCACCACCACCTGCGTGGCGTCGAGCTTGCCGATTTTTCCACCGCCGACCACCGTCACCTCGGAACCGTCGATCGCCACATCCACTTCGGCCTGCTCGATCGGCTCCCAGCCGGGCAGAAAACGGTAAATGCCGCGGCGCACGTGCCCGCGCAGTTCGAATTTTCCCGTTCCTTTGTCGAAGGGAAAATCACGGATCGGGCCGTCGTAGACCAGATAACCCTGGGTGATTTCACCGGCGACAAACGCGCTTTCCATCCACGCCAGCGTCGCGGGCGCCAGGTGCGCTGCCGGATAGTAACGGGCGGCGTGCGCGCCGTTGCCGTCCTGAAAATCCACGCGCAGTTTCAGTTTCGGCGAAACGGCGGGGTCGTGCGGCAGTTGCAGGCTGAGCTTGCCGGTACCGCGGCCGTCCTCGCCGGTCATGCGCAGATTGTTGCCGTTGAGCAGCCAGTAATCGGCGTATCTTTCCCAGTCGAGATCGCCACTGATGCGCTGCGCCTTCAGTGGATTGCGAAACACCCGCGGGAGCGACAGCGTCATGTCGCTCGAATCGATCCGGAAGTTGCCCGTGTCGCGGGACAGGGACAAATGTCCGCTCAGGCCCCGCACGCCCGGATATTTCTGGTAGGGAAACACGGCGCCGTCTTTGAAATCCGCTTCCAGCGAATAGTCCTCGGGCGACATCCAGTCGCCGACAAGGCGCAGGCCGAAATTGTCGGCGCTGCCGGCGGGTTTGACCGCCAGCCAGGCGTCGAGCAAGGCGCCCGCGCTCCCGGGCGCGCTTTTCGCGCTCTCGGTCAAGTCGCTTTTCAGGCGCGTCACGAAGCCGGTGATGTCGCCCAGGTCGATATGCTTGATCTGGAATTCGCTCTCATCCGGCTGGTACACAATGCGCAAATGTCCGCCCGCCCACGGCGGACCGCTCAGACCCAGCAGCGGATTGGCCACGTCGAGACGCCACCCTTCCTGCTTGGCCTTCCAGCTTAGATCACCGCTCGCCGCGCGTATCCCGAGCGGCGCGTCCCATCCTCGTATCGGCAACCGGAGGTCGGAAACCTTCGCATAACCCCTGACCGAAACCGGGCGGCCCTCCTCCCAGTCGGATTGCAGTTGCAACGCAAACCGTCCGCGAAAATTATCCGGCAGTTTCTCGCGCGCGATCAGCGGCAGGGCGCTGATATTGATATGCCCGGCGCGCAGATAGATATCGCCATCCCACTCGGACGAAGCCAGCGGATTTCCCGTGACGTCGAGAACAATCGAACATTCGTCGCACATCCCGTCCGGGAAATCGGCGTTGAATGCGAGGCGGTGCCGGTCGCCATCGTTACGCAGGCTCAGGTTTGCGCGCCCGAGGCGCACGGCTGAGCCGGTTTCGCGGTGATCGGACCACTGCAGCTCGCCGTTTTCGATTTCGAGCCGTCCCTGCTGGAACAGCCAGTTGACGAACTTTTCGTCCTGACCGCGCTCGACGGGCTGCAGTGGATCGAAACCGGAGATGCGGAAACGCCCGTCCGTCAGGCGCTCCAGCGCCAGGCTCGGGTTCACGACCACCAGACTGTTGATTTCGAAATTGCCCCACAGCAGCGGCAACAGGGCCAGGCTGAGGCGGACTTCGCTCAGCCGGATGGCGGGCCTGACGCCGTCGGCGGCGAACACCTGCAACCCCTGCACGCGCGCGCCGGGATGCAGGCCGTCCCAGTAGGCATGCAGCGAATCGATGCGCACCGGATGGCCGGAGCGCTGGCTCAGATACAGTTCGAGATTGGGTTTCTGCTCGGTGATCATCGGCAGCAGAAAACGCGCGATGATGAAAACAACCGTCAACAGCGCCAGCGCCGCCGCCGAGATGTACAGGGTCCAGCGGCTGACGTGCAACGTCACGCGGCCGATATGAAAGGCGTACTGGCGCAGTCGCTTCTTCATGTCAACGGACGGCCTGGCGCCGGCTTGCCTGGAAGGTTCATATCGCTATTCTGCCGCATCCGGACCCAAAGCAGAAAAATATCAACGGGAAACCGGGGAATGATTCCTTTGAGACTGTATTTCCACGGAAGTTCATGCGCGCCGGCAAACGCCGGCCGGCATTACATCAGCACAACATCATACTGATCCTGCGTATAGAGCGGTTCCACCTTGAGCTGGATCGGCTTGCCGATGAACTCCTGCAGCTTCGCCATGCTGCCGGCCTCTTCGTCGAACAGCAAGTCCACGACCGGTTGCGACGCCAGCACCAGATAACCGTCGGCGCCGTATTGGCGCGCCTCACGCAGGATTTCCCGGAAGATTTCATAACAGACGGTCTGCGGCGTCTTCACCATGCCGCGCCCCTCGCAGACCGGGCAGGGCTGGCACAGGATATGTTCGAGGCTCTCGCGCGTGCGCTTGCGCGTGAGTTCCACCAGCCCCAGCGGCGACATTTCCGTCATGGTCACCTTGGTGCGGTCGCGCGCGAGCGCCCGCTCCAGGGCGCGCAGCACTTGACGCTTGTGTTCGGCTTCCTCCATGTCGATGAAGTCGATGATGATCATGCCGCCCAGGTTGCGCAGCCGCAGCTGGCGCGCGATGGTTTGCGCCGCCTCCAGGTTGGTCTTGAAAAGCGTCTCTTCCAGATTGCGGCGGCCGACGTAGGCGCCGGTGTTCACGTCGATGGTGGTCATGGCCTCGGTCTGGTCCAGGATCAGGTAGCCGCCGGACTTGAGCATGACCTTGCGATCGAGCGCCTTCCGGATTTCGTCCTCGACCGAGTACAGATCGAAGATCGGGCGCTCGCCCGGATAATGCTCGATGCGCTCGGCCACCTCCGGGATGAACTCGATGCCGAAATCGCGCGCCTTGATGAAAATCTCGCGCGAGTCGATGCGGATCTTCTCGACGTTCCCGCGCACCAGATCGCGCATGGCGCGCAGCGCGAGCGGCAGGTCCTCGTGGATCGGGCTGAGCATGGGCGCGCGGCGGATGCGTTCCTGGCAGGCGGCCCATACCCGGCGCAGATAGCGGATGTCAGTTTCAATTTCTTCCTCCGCCGCCGTTTCCGCCAGCGTGCGCAGGATGTATCCGCCCTCCTCGACGCCTTCCGGCATCGCGGATTTCACCAGCGCCCGCAGGCGTTCGCGCGTCGCCTCGTCGCCGATCTTCTGCGAAATGCCGATGTGCCGACTGTGGGGAACATAGACCAGATAGCGCGCCGGCAGCGTGATCTGCATGGTCAAGCGCGCGCCCTTGGTGCCGATCGGGTCCTTGAGCGCCTGCACCACCACTTCCTGCCCGTCCTGCAATAGTTCATGGATGGGCGGCGGAGGGCCGGCACCGTTCTCGGCGCCGGAAACCGGACGGATGTCCGAGGCGTGCAGAAACGCGGTGCGTTCGTGTCCGATGTCAACGAAGGCCGCCTGCATGCCCGAAAGAATCCGGACCACCTTGCCTTTATAGATGTTGCCGACGATCCCGCGGCTGCGCGCGCGCTCGATGTAGACTTCCTGCAGCACGCCGTTTTCGACGACCGCGACGCGGGTTTCCTGCGGTGTGACGTTGATGAGTATTTCTTCGCTCACGTGGCTCCCTTCCCGATTTTTTTCAGAATCCCGGCCAGCTCGTGAAGCGGCAAGCCCATGACACCGGAATAACTGCCTTCCAGGCGTTCGATGAACGCCGCCGCCTTGCCCTGGATGGCGTAGGCGCCGGCCTTGTCCGCGGGTTCGCCGGTTTTCCAGTATTGCTCGATTTCCGTTGGCGTCAATGGACAAAACGTTACGCGGCTCGTATTCAGCGCTGAATATTCTTTCTCGCGGTTCCACACACAGACGGCGGACAGAACCTTGTGCGTGCGGCCGGCCAGGCGCCGCAACATCTCCATGCCGTGGACCGCATCGCGCGGCTTGCCCAGGATTTCACCATCCAGCACCACCTCCGTGTCCGCACCCAGCACCGGATGGTCCGGCAGCCCGCGCTCCTTGACCAGCCGCGCCACCCAGCGCGCCTTGTCGCCCGCCACGCGCGCCACGTATTCCACGGGCGATTCACCGGCCTCGCGGACCTCGAGGATATTGGATGGCATGACATCGAACTCAATGCCCATCTGGCGCAGCAATTCCTGCCGGCGGGGAGAGGCAGAGGCCAGATAGATCATAGTCCTGATTTATTATCTGTAGGGGCGGGATTTATCGCGCCCCTGCTGTATATGCTACCGATGATACGGCAGATTATTAATGATGCTCCAGGCGCGATAAAGCTGCTCGGCCAGGACCACGCGCACCACGGGATGCGCCAAAGTAAGTTTAGACAATGCCCAGCGTTCATTCGCGCGTTCGAGACAGGCCGGCGCCAGTCCTTCCGGCCCGCCGACCAGCAAGGCCAGGTTCTCGCTGCCGGCCAGTCGCCTTTTGAGTTCCTCCGCCAGGGCTTCGGTGTCGAGCTGTTTTCCCACCCGGTCGAGCGCCACCACGCGCGCCCCCGTGGGAATGGCGTCCAGCTGGCGTGCACCTTCCTGTTCGACGACACGTCGGAGGTCGGCACCCTTGGTGCGCCGGCCGGCAGGAATCTCATGCAATACGAGACGACACTCACGCGGCAGACGTTTGGCGTATTCCTTGTAGCCTGTCTCGACCCATTCGGGCATGCGGTCACCGATGGCAATGATATGAATTTGCATAAATCAATCTCACCGCAAAGGCGCAAAGGTCGCGAAGGAAAACAAAAAATCTCTATAAGAACGAAAACCAATAATCTGGAAAATAAAAGCCATTCATCAACCAGTACCTTCTAATTCTTTTTTCTTTGCGTTCTTTGCGCCTTTGCGGTGAATTTTTGTTTTTTCGTTATTACTGATTCTCTTGGCGTCGGACCAGAGCTTCTCGAGGTTGTAGAAATCGCGCGTTTCTTCGCGCATGACATGCACCACGACATCGCCGAAATCGATCAGCACCCAGTCGCCGACTTTCCCGCCTTCGACGCCCATGCTGCGCACGCCGTGCACGCGCAGCGCGTCCACGACCTTGTCGGCGGTGGATTGCACATGCCGGTTCGAGGTGCCGGTGGCGATCACCATGTAATCCGTGAAATCGCAGACCTTGCGCACATCGAGCACCGTGATGTCGCGCGCCCTGGCATCGTCCAGGACATTCTGAATCCAGCGTTGTGTTTTGTTCGCGGTGGAGGCTTTCGGCATCAGTTCTCCCGATTGAGATAGATTCGATTGGCGCGAAGGTATTCGTACACCGCGGGCGGCAACAGCCCGTCCACCGGCTCGCCGCGCGCGATGGCTTCGCGGATACGCGTCGCGGAAATATCCTGAGGTGTTACTGTCTGAAAATAAATCTTTCCCGCCCTGGCCTGGGCGAGATCACCCGGTGCACGCGCGAGACGATCGCGCGCCCATGACGGCAGCGCCTCACCGGCCGGAAATATCCAGCCCGGCCGCGTCATCACGACAAAATGCGCCAAGTCCGGCAGTCGCTGCCATTGATGCCAGGTCTCGATACCCTCGAAGGCATCCAGGCCCAACAACAGGCACAGTGGGCGCTCGCCGAATTCCTGGCGCAGGGATTCCAGTGTCAGCACGGTGTACGAGGGCCCGCCGCGCCGGATCTCGCGGTCATCCACGCGCAACCCGGGAATGCCGGACACCGCCAGTTCCGCCATGCGCAGACGTTGCTCCACCGTGGCCAGCGGCGGTCGGCGATGGGGCGGATTGGCGGCCGGGATGATTCGCACTTCCGCCAGGTCGAGCGCGCGCAAAACTTCCTGCGCGGGACGCAAATGGCCGTAATGGATGGGATCGAAAGTGCCGCCAAGAATGCCGAGGGGTTTACTCACAAAAAATACAATAGACAGGATTAACAGGATTTCGCGGGATTAAAACATGCAAGAAAAAATCTTGAATCAAGTTAATCTGCAAATCCCGTTTATTTTCTGATGTGCCCGTCCCCGAGCACGACAAATTTCACCGACGTCAGTCCCTCGAGGCCGACCGGGCCGCGCGCATGCAGCTTGTCGGTGGAGATGCCGATCTCGGCGCCGAGACCGTATTCGAAACCGTCGGCGAAACGCGTCGAGGCGTTGACCATCACCGAACTCGAATCCACCTCGCGCAGGAAGCGGCGCGCGCGGGTGATGTCCTCAGTGACGATGGCGTCGGTGTGCG
The DNA here is from genome assembly GCA_001785195.1 of Candidatus Muproteobacteria bacterium RIFCSPHIGHO2_12_FULL_60_33. Classification (GTDB taxonomy): domain Bacteria; phylum Pseudomonadota; class Gammaproteobacteria; order Acidiferrobacterales; family Sulfurifustaceae; genus Sulfuricaulis. The sequence continues at coordinate 15,561 of MFTB01000042.1, read as the reverse complement.
CCGAGCCGTAGCGCGCGATGTGATCCATGGCCTCGTCCACGTTGTCCACCACCCGGATGGAAAGAATCGGCGCCAGATATTCCGTGTGCCAATCCTCTTCCGTCGCGGCCTTGATGCCGGAAAGAATCTTGCGCGTGGCTTCGCAGCCGCGCAGTTCGACGCCCTTGTCCTGATACATCTTGCCCAGCACCGGCAGCACCCTGCCGGCCACGCCGCGCGCGACCAGCAGTGTTTCCATGGTGTTGCAGGTACCGTAGCGCTGCGTCTTGGCGTTGAACGCGACTTTCACGGCCTTGTCCAGGTCGGCCTTGTCGTCGATGTACACGTGACATACGCCGTGCAGATGCTTGATGACGGGGATCGTGGCCTCGGCGCTGATGCGCTCGATGAGCGACTTGCCGCCGCGCGGCACGATCACGTCCACGTATTCCTTCATGCGGATCAACTCGCCCACGGCGGCGCGGGCGGTGGTCTCGACCACCTGCACGGCGTCTTCCGGCAGACCGGCCTGCTTGAGCCCGATCTGGATGCAAGCCGCAATAGCCCGGTTCGAATGGATCGCCTCGCTGCCGCCACGCAGAATCGAGGCGTTGCCGGATTTCAGACAAAGCCCGGCGGCGTCGGCGGTGACATTCGGGCGCGATTCATAAATGATGCCGATCACGCCGAGCGGCACGCGCATGCGCCCCACCTGGATGCCGGAAGGGCGATAATTCAAATCGGTAATTTCGCCGACGGGATCGGCGAGAGCCGCGATCTGCCGCAGGCCTTCGGCCATGGATTTGATGCGCGCGCCGTTCAATTCAAGGCGGTCGAGCGTGGCGGAGTCGAGGCCCTGGGCCTTGCCGGCGTCGATATCTTTCTTGTTCGCCGCGATCAGCGCCTCGGTGTGGCGCTCGATTTCAGAGGCCATGGCCATCAGGGCGGCGTCCTTGGCCGCCGTCTCGGCGCGCGCCATCGCACGCGCCGCGGCGCGCGCGCGCCGCCCGACTTCCTGCATGTAGCGCTGGATGTCGGCGTCGGCGGTTTGTTTCGAGGCTGCTTTCATAAATCCCTGTTCGTCGTGCCCACCATCTATATATTACATGTCGCCGGCTTGAGGCCGCTCATGCTGAGCGCGAGACACTGCAATTCCTGCCATACATCGCCGCTTCCCCGGCCCTTCAAAATGCGGTCTGCCCGGGCGGCACGCCGCAACAGATCCTGTGACGCCTGGGATGACAACCGCTTGAGCGCGGCACCGACCAGCGGCTTGCGTTTGGCCCACACCCGCCGCGCCTCAAGGACCCGCATTACCGGCTGACCGGATGCCACCAGGTCCGCCATTTGCGCCAGTTCGCGCGCCTCGCGCGCCAGCGCCCACAGAACCAGGATGGGCTCGACGCCTTCGCCGCGCAGGCTGGTGAGAATCCGCTCAACCGTCGCCGGTTCGCCGCGCAGGCTGGCGTCCGCCAGCGCAAAAACATTGTAACGGGCATTGTCGCTGAGATTATCCTCGATGTCATCCAGACCCACTTCGCCGCCGCTGAAACGCAGGGAAAATTTGTCGATTTCCTGCGCGCAGGCGAGCAGGTTGCCTTCCATGAGGTGCGCCAGCAAGTCCACCACGCCCGGGCCCGGCTTCAGTCCTTTCGCCTCCATGCGACGGCGTATCCACGCGGGCCATTGCGCCGACTCCAACGGATACGCCACAACAACCACACCCGCGCCTTCCAATGCCTTGGCCCATTTGGTTTCGCGCGTCGCCTTGTCGAGCTTGCCGCCACTGACCAGAAACACGGTATCCGCATGTGGCTGCGCCGCGATTTCGATAAGAATTTTCGCCCCGGCCTCGCCTGGTTTGCCGGTCGGAAGGCGCAGCTCGATCAAACGCCGCTCGGCGAAAAGTGAAAGCGACTGCGTGGAGGCAAACAGCCCGTTCCAGTCGAATCCGCTCTCCACTGTCAGCAACTGGCGATCCAGGTAACCGGCGGCCTGTGCCGCTTCGCGAATGGCCTGGCAACTTTCACCGACAATCAGTAATTCCTCGCCGTACACGAAGTAGACCGGCGCCAGGCCGCGCTTGAGATGGTTGGCCAGCTGATCAGCGCTGATTTGCATAATATCTTCGAACGCAGACAATTTTGTCGGGAGCAAAAATTGGACAGTGGAGCGCAGCGACGCTGGCCCGAGCATGAGCGAGGGCGAGCGCCAGGAATGGCGCGAGCATAAACGCATCTATTTTTACAGATACACGCGGATGAAAAAACAATAATTTTATTTTTTCTGCGTTCATCTATTTATTAATCAGCGTTCATCTGCGTTTGGATTTATTATGACCCTCGACAACCGTCGCAGGATCTGCTGCACCGCGTCGCGTTGCATTGCACGCCGCAGATCCTGCTCTTCCCTTTCCTTGGCCAGCACATTCAGCCGGTCGAATTGATGTTCGCGTTGCACCCTGACTGTCTGCGGCTCCGACAGCAGCTTGCCGTCCTTGTCCATCAGGCGGAAGCTAACCACGTATTTCAGCAGGTACTCATCGACCTTGCCGGTTGAGGTCACCGATAATACCTGGCTGTCCGACTGCTCGCCGTAAAGAATCAGTCGCGGCGCCTCACCTGATTCCTGGATTTGGATGTCTGTCTGGGAACCCAGGGCATTTTTCATTGCCACCAGCAGCGGGTTATTTTCCAGCAGATTGCCTTCCACCTTCACCTGGAGAATGGAAAGAGAAGGTGGTATTTCGAACTTCCCTGCCCCTCGCAGATGGAAACCACATGAAATCAGTAGCAAGTGGCAAGTGGCAAGTAGCAAGAACAAACCCTGCCACGTGTATTTACTTGCTACTTGCCACTTGCTACTTGCCACTTGATTCACCCCGCCACGACGATATTCACCAGCTTGCCCGGCACCACAATGATCTTCTTCACCGATTTACCGCCAACATGACGCGCCACGGCCTCGTCCGCCAACGCGATCTCGCGCACCTTGTCCTCGTCCGCCTGCACCGGTACCGACACGCGTCCGCGCAGTTTTCCATTCACCTGCACCACGATCTCGAGGCTGTCCTGCTTCAGCGCCGCGTCGTCGGGCTTGGGCCAGCGCACGTCGAGCACGGCTTCCTTGTGCCCGAGCGCCTGCCACAGCGTGTGCGTGATGTGGGGAACAACTGGCGCGAGCAGTAATACGACATTGCTCAGAATTTCATGTCTAACCGAATAGCGTATTCCATACTTTATGAAATGTCCTGATGCCACGCCTGCTTTAGCAGCGAGCATAGGGTTCCGCTTTAGTTCCAGAGCAGTGCGCACTGCTTCGCCAGCGTTACCGCTATAAGAGTTCAACAGTTCCATGATCGCCGCAATTACAGTGTTAAATTGCTTTCTTCGCCCGTAGTCATCAGTGACCTTCTGGATTGTTTGATGAAGTTTGCGCCTAACATCCAGTTCTTCATGAGAGAGTGGGGAATCATCATGAACTGAAGAATCATCAATGCTGGTATGCTCATAAACCAGCTTCCACAACCGGCGCAGGAAGCGGCTCGCACCAGCCACGCCCTCGTCCGACCACTCGAGCGTCATCTCCGGCGGCGCGGCGAACATCATGAACAGCCGCGCGGTGTCAGCGCCGTACTGCTCGATCAGCGATTGCGGATCGACGCCATTGTTCTTGGACTTCGACATGGTGCCGATGCCGCCCGATTCAACCGGCTGGCCGTCGCTTTTGAGGATCGCGCCGACACGGCCACCCTTGTCGTCAGTCTTGATCTCGACCTCCGCCGGATTGAAATACTGAATGCGCCCGCTCGCCGGCTTGCGAAAGAAAATCTCGTTCAGCACCATGCCCTGTGTGAGCAGCCGCAGGAACGGCTCGTCGCCCCGCACCAGACCGATATCGCGCATCACCTTCCACCAGAAGCGTGAGTACAGCAGGTGCAGGATGGCGTGCTCGATGCCGCCGATGTACTGATCCACCGGCATCCAGTAATTGGTTTCGCCGTCGACCATGGCCGTGTCGCCGCGCCGGCTGGCATAACGCGCGTAGTACCAGGACGAGTCCACGAAGGTGTCCATGGTGTCGGTCTCGCGCCGCGCGGACTTGCCGCACTTCGGGCATGGGCAGTTCACGAAGTCGGCACGCTTGTTGAGCGGGTTGCCAGTGCCGTCCGGCACGCAATCCTCGGGCAGCACCACCGGCAAATTCTTGTCGGGCACCGGCACATCGCCGCATTGGTCGCAGTGAATAATAGGTATCGGGCAACCCCAGTAGCGCTGGCGCGAAATGCCCCAGTCGCGCAGGCGCCACATGACCTGCTTGTCGCCGAGGCCCCTGGTTTTCAGATCGGCGGCGATGGCGTCGACGGCGGTGGTGTAGTCGAGGCCGTTATACTTGCCAGAATTGACGCACACGCCGTCTTTAGTGTCGTACCAAGACTTCCACTCATCTGTGGAAAACTGCAAGGCACTCCGTTCGTTTTCTAGGTTACTTCGATCCTTGCCGTGCTCTATCGGATGCTTGGCCAAAGCCCGCTTTACTGCCGCCAGTTCTGGCCCCTCGATCACTTGCTTGATGGGAAGCCCATACTGCTTCGCAAAATGGAAATCGCGCTCGTCGTGCGCCGGCACCGCCATCACGGCGCCCTCGCCGTAACCCATGAGCACGTAATTGCCGACCCACACCGGCACCGGCTCGCCCGTGAGCGGATGTGTCACGTTGATGCCGGTCGGCATGCCCTTTTTTTCAATGGTGGCGAGGTCGGCCTCCATGACCGGGCCGCGCTTGCACTCCTCGATGAACGCGGCGAGCTTCGGATTATCCTTCGCGGCATACGTTGCGAGCGGGTGCTCGGCGGCGATGGCGCAGAAGGTCACGCCCATGATGGTGTCGGCGCGGGTGGTGAATACCCAAAGTAAACCTTTATTCGCCGCCGCCCCCTCACCCCTGCCCTCTCCCGCAGGGGGAGAGGGGGACGAGGAGCCGCCTGCGGCGGATAGTTCATACGGAAAGGCGAAACGCACGCCCACGCTTTTGCCGATCCAGTTTGCCTGCATGGCGCGCACGCGCTCCGGCCACTCGGGGAGTTTATCCAGATCGGCCAGCAGCTCCTCGGCGTATGGCGTGATCGCGAGGTAGTACATCGGAATCTCGCGCTTCTCGACCGGCGCACCGGTGCGCCAGCCGCGGCCGTCGATGACCTGTTCGTTGGCGAGCACGGTCTGGTCCACCGGGTCCCAGTTCACCACGCCGGTTTTCTTGTAGGCGATACCTTTTCCCAGCATGCGCAGAAACAGCCACTGGTTCCATTTGTAATATTCGGGTTTGCAGGTGGCAAGTTCGCGTTCCCAATCGATGGCAAAACCGAGCGACTTCAGCTGCTGCTTCATGTACGCGATGTTGTCGTACGTCCACTTCGCCGGCGGCACGCCGTTGGCCATCGCCGCGTTCTCGGCCGGCAAGCCAAAGGCGTCCCAGCCCATGGGCTGCAGCACGTTGCGGCCCTGCATGCGCTGGTAGCGCGCGATCACGTCGCCAATGGTGTAATTGCGCACATGACCCATGTGCAGCTTGCCCGAGGGATAGGGAAACATCGACAGGCAGTAGAATTTCTCCCGTTTCGGGTCTTCCGTCGCCTTGAACGTCCGGTGTTGCTCCCAGTGGTCCTGGGCGTCTTTTTCTACTTTTTCGTGGGAGTAATTTTCTTGCATCGGGTGCTTCATCGGCTCAATGCCTGAGAGCCGGAAGGATACCGTAATTCGCCGCTTTCGTCTTTTTCAGGAGGGGTGCCGAGGGCGGCAGGACACACATCGCCAATTCGTGAAGCTTATTTGGTTTTTGCGTCGTACTTCTCCATTACTTTCGACGTCAGATCCATGCCCTCCTCGGCGTACAACAGGCCGGATTCGGATGCTTCCAGGACAAGATTGAGTTTCATTTCCCTGGCCAGGTCCGCGACGATGCCACGTATTTCAGCCAGCGATTTGGCGGCGTACTCGTTGTCCTTCTTGTTGACCTCCTGCTTGGCGTCCTTGACCATCTTCTGGTAGGCCTCGGCCTTTTCCTGGAAGGCCTTCTGCTTGGCTTTTTTCTGGTCGTCCGTCATCATCAGCTGATCCTTCTGAAACGCCTCTTGCATGGCCTTGAGCTTTTCCTCTTCCTTGGTCAGGGCGCTTTCCTTTTCCTTGATTATTTTCTCGAACTCGGCCTTGGTCTTTTTGCCGACCTTGCTTTCCAGAAGCAGCTTGCGCACATCCACGTAACCGATGGCCGGCTTGTCGGCAGCGATAGCGGCGTTGCTCAACAGCATAATCAGCGGCAAAAGCAGAATAAATGTCGCCCTACTTCGTTCGTCTGGCCATAATAATTTTTTCATTTGCATCCTCAACTCCGTATTGCGTCCTCGGCTCCGTAACCGGCACATGGCGTCCTCGGCTCCGTAAGCGGTACTTCCCTGTACCACTCCTCCTGCGCCACTTCTCTCGATCCTTGGGAAGATGACAAAACCCGCCGAGAGGCGGGACGGACAAATTATATCAGCAAGACGAGCGAGCGTAGCGAGCAGGGCTACATTTACATCATTTTCACGCCGGTCATCGCAGGCGCAGCCACGGGGGGCAGGAAATGAACGGCGCGGGAGCGCCGGCGATAGAAAATCAGACAGCGAGGCGGGTTCCGCTTTTCAGGAAATCCTCGAACTGCTCGGGCGGCAGGGGCTTGCTGAGATAGTAGCCCTGCATCGCGCCACAGTTGTGTTCGCGCATGAAGTTAAGCTGCTCAACCGTTTCCACGCCCTCGGCCACGACCCTGATCCCGAGGTTGTGGGCCATGGCGATGATGGTGCTGGCAATGGCGGCATCGTCTTCATCCTTGGGTAAGTCGCACACGAATGACCGGTCGATCTTCAGCACGTCGATCGGGAAACGCTTGAGATAGCTGAGACTCGAATAGCCGGTGCCGAAATCGTCAATGGAAATCCGGATGCCCATGGCCGCCAGTTCGCGCAGGGTGTCGATGGTGGCTTCGGCCTGCTGCATGACCAGGCCCTCGGTGATCTCCAGCACCAGATGGGCGGGATCGAGACCGGTTTCCTGCAAAACGCGCTGCACGGACGCCGCGAGCTCCTTCTGGTGAAACTGCCGCGAGGAAAGATTCACCGCCACGTAGAGCGACGGGAAGCCCTGCTGTTGCCAGGCCCGGCACTGCTCACAGGCCGTGCGCAAGACCCACTCGCCGATGGGAACGATAAGGCCGGTTTCCTCGGCGAGCGGAATGAACAACGCCGGCGGGATCATGCCGCGTTCGGGATGCCGCCAGCGCAGCAGCGCCTCGATGCCGAAAATGCGCCCGGACTGGCAATCGGCGATCGGCTGGTAATTCAGGGAGAATTCACCGCGCTCAATCGCGAAGCGCAAGCCGTTTTCCAGCGCCAGCCGCTCGCTGGCCTTGGCGGTCATTTCCGCGGCGTAAAACTGGTAGTTGTTCTTGCCGGATTCCTTGGCGCGATACATGGCCACGTCGGCGTTGCGCAGCAGCTCCTGCGTACCCTTGTCATCGAAGGGATAAAGGGTAATGCCGAGGCTCGCGGTCACGGCCAGCTCGTGCCCGGCGACGCGGAACGGCTGGTGGAATACTTCGAGGATTTTCCGGGCCACGCGGATGGCGTCATCCACGTGGCCCATGTCCGCCAGCACCAGCGCGAACTCGTCGCCGCTCAAGCGCGCGACCGTGTCGCCCCGGCGTACCGTGCCGATCAGCCGCATGGCGACTTCCCGGAGAAGACCGTCTCCCGTTTCATGGCCAAGGCTGTCATTGATGTTCTTGAACCGGTCGAGATCGAGAAAGACCACTCCCACCAGTCTCTCTTTGCGGTCCGCCTCGGCCATGGCCTGTTCCAGGCGCTTGGTAAACTGCACGCGGTTGGGAAGCTCGGTCAGGCTGTCGAAATGCGCGAGTTGCTTCAGTTGACTTTCGGTCTGTTTACGCTCGGTGATGTCACGGGTGATGCCCAGCACAAGCGGAGAGGCGCCATGTTCGCCGGGCAGGGAAACGGCGTGTGTCTCCAGCCACCGGTGGGTCCCCTTGAGGCCGGTGATCTCGAATTCCATTCTATCCTTGTTGCCGCGCAGGACATTTTCGAGGAAGGCCCGGAAGGGCTCGCGATATTCCGGCATCAACAGACCGAATACCGGCTTGCCAATCACCTGCTCGGGCCGGCTGGCCTCGATCATGGCCAGCCCCGCCGCGTTCATTTGCACCAGCGTGCCGTCCGCCGTGATGATCTTGACGCACTCCGGCTCGGTATCGATGATCGTGCGCAACTGATTTTCGCTCACACGCAGCGCCGTCTCCACGCGCTTGCGTTGGATCACCGATCCCAGCTGAGCGGCGGTACCGAATACGACTCCCGTGAGATGCTCGTCTTCCTTGAGCGGTTCACGCACGAAAAATTCGAGCACCGCGATGACCTCATCCCCCGCCATCACCGGAATACCCAAACCCGCCTTCAGACCGGCCTCCAAGGCGACGCCGGCGCGCGGAAAATTACCATCCAGGGTCACGTCCTTGATCCATGCCGGTTTCTTCGATTCCCATACACGGCCTGGCAGCCCGCTGCCACGAGCAAACGTCATGTCGAGGCTTGTCTTGCGGAAGCGCTCAAGGCCCGCGGCATTTCCATGCCATGCCGGCACGCATTCGAGGCGACCGGTCTCGCCCGGCATCCACGCCTGCCCCAGCAACCAGCCAGTGGATTCGCACACCTGGCGCAACACCACCGCGAGCGCGGTGTGCAGGTCTTCGGCCTCGCTGACCACCAGCGTCATGTCCTGCAACAAACGTAATTCCTTTTCCGCGCGCATGCGCTCGGCAATCTGCGTCTCCAGCGCCACGTTCCGGGATGTCAGCTCGCCGACGTGGTGCGCGTCCCGCCTCAGATAGCCGAGCATCAGCGCCATGGCCGGTGTAGTCACCGCCCACATCATGACGCGCTCGAAGTCATCGCCGGCGTAATGAAACGGCTGGCCGGGGATCGAGAAGCGATAGGCGAAGTACGCCCACGCCAGCACGGAACTGATCAGGCCGGAGCGCGTCCCGCCGGAGAACGCGGAGAAGGCGACCACGAGAAGAAGGATGGCCAGCGGGTCGGGAATCCCGACTACGGTGCGCGCCAGAATTTCCAGGAAGGCGATGGCAACGATGGCCAGCAGAGGTCCGCTGACGCTGCGCCAGAGATCCGGCCTTGCCGTATGCAGGCCCTGCTTGCTTATCGCCATGCTCGCACCAGAATTGCCCTGGATGTTTTGGTGGGTTGTCACGCCTGAATAAACAATAGGTCATGAGGCCCGGACGGCAAGGAACTGTCCCATTTCATGCGCGTTTCCACCCGGTGGAGCATGGGCCGGCGGATTCCGGGGGGTTCAATGCCTGGAACGGGTTCCGGCGGCAATGGCAACCAGAACGGCCATTAACAGGATAACGGGATAGTTGCCATACCGGACATAGGGGGTGGTCCCCTGCATGGGCTGCACCGTGGCCGTCAGCGCATAAACCTGAAACTGCGGTGAGCGCGCCGTCACACGACCCTGATGATCAATCACTACCGACGGCCCGGTGTTGGCGGCGCGCAGCATCGGCCGCCCCGTCTCAAGCGCGCGCATGCGCGCCATCTGAATACGCTGGTGCGGCGCCAGCGAATCGCCGAACCAGGCATCCTCACTCACGTTCACCAGCAGTGTCGCCGACGGCAACGCACGAATCACTTCCTCGCCGAAGGCGTCCTCGTAACACACGGACACGCCGATTTTCTGTCCCGCGGCCACGAGCGGCGGCTGATCGGGCGGTCCGGCGCTGAAATCCGACATGGGTATTTGCAGATTCCGCATCAACCAGCGGAACAACGGATCGAGCGGCGGATATTCACCGAAGGGCACCAGATGTTGTTTGCGGTATATCCCCGGATGCGGCCCGATGCTGATGACACTGTTGTAATAGTGGCGCCTGTCCTGATCGCGTTCCACCACACCGAGCACAAAATCCACGTTCGCCGCCCGGCTGATGCGTCGCAGGTTATCCAGATAGCCGGAATCGATTTCGTCCAGTGTCGCGGGAATCGCGGACTCCGGCCAGACGATCAGGTCCGATCGGGGGGGGTGCGTGCTCAACGCCAGGTAACGATCCATGATGGCGCGGCGACTTTTCGGTTGCCATTTACTGTCGAGCGGAATGTTGCCCTGAATGAGCGTCACCTGCAGGGGCTTGCCCGCCGGCTGTACCCATTCAATACTCCCGGCAAGCCAGCCGCCGATCCATATCGCCAAGAGCAGCGGGAGAATGCATGTGAGAAATTTATACGGCTCGCGCACGATCCAGGCGAGTAATCCGGCGCTCATCGCACAGAATAAACTTACGCCATACACACCCAGCCACGCGGCATAACCGGCGAGCGGACTCGCCACCTGACTGTAGCCGAGATGCAGCCAGGGGAAGCCGGTCAGGAACCAGCCGCGTGCCCATTCGAACAACACCCATAACGAAGGCAGAACAAGCACCTGATGCCACGATCCGGGTTTCGGAAATAGCCGGGCTTGCAACCAGCCGAGAAGCGCGGGGTAAATCGACAGTCCCGCCACAAACAGAAAAACCGCCAAGCCGGCGAGCGGCGCCGGCATGTTCCCATAATGGTGCATGCTGACGTACACCCATGACACACCCACGCCGAACAGGCCGAGGCCAAAAAGGAAGCCACGAAACGCGGCACGGCCGGGCGAGGTCTCGTGCCACAATACAAACAGCAGTGCGGGAGAGAGAATCGCCAGCGGAAACAGATCGAAGGGAGAAAACGCCAGCGGCAGCAACAGACCGGCGACGCCCGCGGCCACATCAGCCCGCGCCGGCGGCAACGAAAAAATATTACTTCCTGGTTTTTTGCCGGCCTGGTTGTTCAACCGGGGTCACTTTCAGCAGATAAACACGACGACTGTCGGCGCGCAGGATTTCAAAGCGCAGGTTATCGATCTCGACCTTCTCGCCGCGGCGCGGGACATGACCGAGGCGGTTCATGACCAGCCCGCCGATGGTCTCGATTTCCTCATGGGCGAGATTGGTCTTGAGTCGCGAATTGAGATCGGCCAGCGTGACCAGCGCCTTGACCACGTATTCGCCGCCGTCGCGCGGCATGATCATGACGTCATCGTCAATGTCATATTCATCCGCGATTTCGCCCACGATCTGCTCGAGCACGTCCTCGATCGTCACGAGGCCCGCCACGCCCCCGTATTCGTTCACGACGATCGCCATGTGATTGCGGCTGGTGCGGAACTCGCGCAACAGGATGTTCAGACGCTTGCTCTCCGGGACGAACACCGCCGGGCGCAGCATGTCGTGAACATTGAATTGCGCGCGTTTTTTCTTGTCGAGGAACAGGTAACGCAGCAGGTCCTTGGCCAACAGGACGCCGATTACCTTGTCCTTGTCGGCGTCCACCATCGGGAAGCGCGAGTGGCCGGATTCCATCACCAGGGGCAGGTAACCTTCCGGCGGGCTGTTCTTGTCCACCACGTCCATCTGCGAGCGCGGCACCATGATGTCGCGCACCTTCATTTCGGAGACCTGGAGTACGCCCTCGATCATGTCGAGCGAATCGCGGTCGAGCAGGTCGCGCTCCGCCGCGTCGCGCAGCAACTGGACCAGGTCCTCGCGCGAGGCCGGTTCGCCCAGCAGCGCCTGGCTCAGGCGGTCCAGCAGCGAACGTGGCGCGACATCGGCTTCGTCGGCGGGTTCCGGCTTGTCTTCGGTTTTCTTGTTCATGAAAGGTAGGGGTTGGCAAAACCCAACTCCTTAAGAATACGGATTTCCTTTTTTTCCATCGCCGTAGCGTCCCGCCGGTTCAGGTGATCGTAGCCGCGCAGGTGCAGTATACCGTGTACCACCATGTGTGCCCAATGCGCGCGCAAAGGTTTTTGTTGTTCGCGCGCCTCGCGCCGCACCACTGGCGCGCAAATGACCAGATCGCCCAGCAATTCACTGCGCGTCCCGGACGGCGCCTCGAAGGGAAACGACAGCACGTTGGTCGGGCCGCGCTGGTGGCGAAACCGGTGATTCAAAAAGGCGGATTCCGCGGCTTCTACGATGCGCACACCCAAGGCGATGCGCTGGTGGCGCAAACCGTGCAACGCGGCGCGGGCCCAGCGCCGGATCGTCGAGGTGGCGGGCAGCCCGGCGCGGGCGGCGCCGTATTGCACGCTTAATTGCAGTTTCATAGTGAAAAAGTGCGCGTTGTGTGCGCCTCGGCTCGCTTCCCTCTCCCTCCGGGAGAGGGAATGAGGGTGAGGGCCCTCACCCCTTGCCCTCTCCCGCCGGGGGAGAGGGGGAGTTGGTTCGCTGACGCGGATTATAATCTCCGGCGCCCTTTTCGTGGCTTTCGTAAGCCTCGACGATCTTTTGCACCAGCGCGTGGCGCACGACATCTTGCGGCGTGAAATGAGTAAAGGTGATTCCCTCAACACCACGCAGGATCTCAATCGCCTGTTTCAGGCCCGACAACTGGGTGCGCCGCAGATCGATCTGAGTAATGTCGCCTGTGATCACCGCGGTGGTGCCGAATCCGATGCGCGTGAGAAACATCTTCATCTGCTCCGCCGTGGTGTTTTGCGCCTCGTCCAGGATGATAAAGGATTCGTTCAGCGTCCGGCCGCGCATGTAGGCCAGCGGGGCCAGCTCGATCACGCTTTTTTCGAGAAGCCGCGCGACCTTCTCGAAGCCCAGCATTTCATTCAGCGCGTCGTACAAGGGGCGCAGATACGGGTCGATTTTCTGTTCAATGGCGCCGGGAAGGAAACCCAGGCGTTCGCCCGCTTCCACCACCGGCCGCACCAGCAGGATGCGTTCGACCCGGTTGCTCTCCAGCGCCTCCACGGCGCAGGCCACGGCTAGGTAGGTCTTGCCGGTGCCGGCCGGGCCGACACCAAAATTGATGTCATGAGTCAGAATGTTCCGGATGTACTGGCGCTGGCGCGGTCCGCGGCCACGCACGATGCGCTTGGGCGTGCGCAGCGTGCTTTCACGATCCTTGTCCTCGTCCGGCATGCGCAATGCCAGTTGCTGCAACGCCGCGTGCACGCCGGCGAGCGTCAGCTCCCCTTTGCCTTCGGTAACACCGTACAGGTCCTGCAACAGCCGCGAAGCAGCGTGGCTTTCCTCCGGGCTGCCGGTGACACGGAAGAGATTGCCGCGGTTGGCGATATCCACACCCAGATATTCCTCGATCTGTTTGAGATGTTCGTCGTGACTCCCGCACAGGCTGGCGAGGCGCCGGTTATCGGCGGGGGTGAGGCTGAGTTCAACGTACTTGGGTTTGGGTTTCAAGCGTGCAATGCAGTTCCGGAAGAGTCTTGATTAATAATTAAGAGCAAAAGCGGGTAATAAATCAAGCGCGGCGTGCCTGAGTTTCGACAAGCAGCCGCCCGCGCAGGGAATTTGTCAGCGCCTCGGTGACTTCCACGTCGGCAAAACGGCCGATCAGACTCTTGTCGGCGCACTCCGCCACGCTCTCACATCCTGCACCCGCGATGTACAGGGACGTACAAGTGTCGCGAGAGGCAGGAGGCCGAGAGCGACCGGCATTTGTACTTCCCTGTACATCAAAGTTGACGACACGGTTGTTCTCCGTGCGCCCGCACATCTGTCGCGGCGACTTGCGCGCCGGGCCCTCGACCAGAATGCGCTGCGTGGTTCCCACCATGCGCCGGCTGATGGCGGCCGCCATTTCGGTATTGCGGCTCTGCAAACGTGACAGTCGCGCCTCCTTGATTTCGCGCGGCGTGTCATCGACAAATTCCGCCGCCGGCGTCCCGGGGCGCGCGCTGTAGAGAAAACTGAAGGAGGTATCGAAGTTCATATCCTCCATGAGATTCATCGTGGCGGCGAAGTCGGTCTCGGTCTCGCCCGGGAAACCGACAATGATGTCCGTCGTGACACTGATGTCCGGTCGCACCTCGCGCAGCCGGCGGATCTTCGATTTGTATTCCAGCGCGGTGTGGCCGCGCTTCATGAGCGCGAGAATGCGATCCGACCCGCTTTGCACCGGCAGGTGCAGGTGATTGGCCAGCTTCGGCACCTCGGCATAAGCGGCGATGAGCCGCTCGTTGAACACCTGCGGGTGCGAGGTGGTGAAACGGAGGCGGCCAATGCCGTCAATCTCGGCGAGGTAGCGGATGAGCAGCGCCAGGTCGGCGAACTCGCCGGTGTGCATGGCCCCGCGGTAGGCATTGACGTTCTGCCCGAGCAGAATCACCTCGCGCACCCCGTGTTCCGCCAGGTGCACGACCTCCGCGATCACGTCATCGAACGGGCGGCTGAACTCCTCGCCGCGGGTGTAGGGCACGACGCAGAAGCTGCAGTACTTGCTGCATCCCTCCATGATCGAGACGAACGCGCGCGCGCCGTCCACGCGCGGGTCGGGCAGGCGGTCGAACTTCTCGATCTCGGGAAACGACACGTCCACCGCCGGCCGGCGCGTGGCCAGCACGCTGTCCAGCATCTGCGGCAGGCGGTGCAGGGTCTGCGGGCCGAACACCAAGTTCACGTACGGCGCGCGGCGGATAATCGCCGCCCCTTCCTGGCTCGCGACGCAACCGCCGACGCCAATTATAAGGTCAGGCCGGGCCGTCTTCAGCTCGCGCCACAGGCCAAGCTGGGAGAACACCTTCTCCTGCGCCTTCTCGCGGATGGAACAGGTATTGAGCAGCAGCACGTCGGCCTCGGCCGGGTTGTCGGTAGCCTCGAAGCCGTGACTGGCCGCGAGCGCGTCCGCCATGCGCGCAGAGTCGTACTCGTTCATCTGGCAACCGAAGGTCTTGATATGCAGCTTGCGGGGCATGGATGGGGATTATTGAGGCGGCATTGAACCAAGTCAATTAAAGCCACCCATCTGTAACCATGTTCCAGACTCCGGATAAACCACCTTGCCGCCTCAATAATCCGATAATCATGATGATTTTGTTTATTGATCCGGCGCCTACAAAAATATTCGCGCCGGATCAATAAACAGCAAGGCAGGCGGGTAATCTACCGTTGAAAGGGAGAAATTGCCAGTTAAGGCAATATGGGCGCAAAAAAAATGCGAGTGGCTCTCGCCGCCCGCATTCCGGAGGACCATCAATAACTGTCAGGGCCCGGATTTTTCGCCGATCTGCGACAGGATCGCCACAACCAGCGCCACCACCGACAGCGCAAAGATATAAAAGATATTTTCCAGGAGTTGAGAATAGGTCGATGCCAGGTAGGTGATTATCGACAGGGTACCGATCCAGAAACTCAGCTTCAGCATGTTACTTTTCCCCTCAGGAAATACAGTCTGCGGGAGGGGCGCTGGCCCGTCATTCCCTTCTGCCCACAGATCGTTCCTTAGACCATTAGAAAGAGTCTTGGCCGGGAAGGGTCAAACCTCAAGCCGGAAATCGATACACGGCCAGTCGCCAGCGATAACTGGCATACACCCGTCGTTTAGCCAGGTTTATGGCAGGCGTTATACCCTTGCCGACAAGTGGTCATTTTCACCGGGAGCACGAATGAGTGGTGGCTAGG
>MFTB01000041.1 GCA_001785195.1 Candidatus Muproteobacteria bacterium RIFCSPHIGHO2_12_FULL_60_33 | reverse complement strand
TGGATAACCGCGAGGACGAGGTCATCGCGCGCATCGTGATCGATCTCGGGCGCAATCTCGGAATCAAGGTCGTGGCCGAGGGCATAGAAAACAGCGCGGCCGCCAAAAACCTCGAGGCGCTTGGCTGCGATTACGCGCAGGGATACTTCTTCAGCCGTCCATTGCCGCCGGAGGAATTCCGCGCCTGGCTGGGAAACAATTCTCCAGGAGCCAGGAAGTAACCAGACGGCCGGCGTTACCGCTCGTTCAGCACGTGCGACACCAGCCCGTCGGCCAGCTTGGGCTCGAACCAGGTGGACTTGGGCGGCATGACCTGACCGGCGTCGGCCACCGCCATCATGTCCGCGATTGAGGTGGGAAACATTGAAAATGCAACAGCCATCTCGCCGGAATCCACGCGCCGCTCGAGTTCCTTCAGGCCGCGAATACCGCCGACAAAATCAATGCGCTTGTCGCGCCGCGGGTCAGCGATACCGAGCACCGGTGCGATCAGATTGTCCTGCAGCAGGCTCACGTCCAACCGTTTCACCGGATCGTTCGCGGGAATGCATTCGGGTTTGATGTTCAGGCGGTACCACTGGCCCTTCACATACAGACCGAATTCACCGGCACGTCCCGGTTTTACCGCCGCCGATTCCGGCTTCACGTTGAAAGCGGCTTCAATTTTTTGCAGAAAACTCGCGCGCGACAGGCCGTCCAGATCCTTGACCACGCAGTTGTAGTCCAGGATCTGCATCTGGTTGTCGGGGAAAATCACGGCAAGAAAATAATTGTAGGATTCTTCGCCCGTGTGCTTCGGATTGGCAGCGCGCCGGGCGGCTGCCACACGCGAGGCCGCCGCCGAGCGATGGTGGCCGTCGGCGATGTAGAGGCAGACTATCGCATCGAACGTCATTGTGATGGCATCAATCTGTTTTCGGTCACGCATCACCCACAGTGTGTGGCGCACACCGTCATCGGCGGTGACGTCCACGTCCGGCGTGCCGTGAGTAATGCTTTCGATAATCGCATCCACGGCGGATGACCGCCGGTAAGTCAGGAATACCGGTCCGGTCTGGGCATTCAACGCCTCGATCTGGCACACGCGGTCATCCTCCTTGTCCGGCCGGGTGAATTCGTGCTTGCGGATGCGATTGGCGTCGTAGGCGTGAATCGAAGCCGCCGCCACAATGCCGGTCTGCTGGTGCGCGCCCATCACGAGGCGGTAAACATAATAGCAAGGCTCCGGGTCGTGCCTGAGCACGCCCTCGTTGAGCATTTTTTCAAAATTGTCCTTCCCTTTGGCGTACGCCGCCGCGCTGTAAGGGTCGGTGCCCGCGGGCAGATCGATCTCGGGTTTGGATATGTGCAAAAAACTCCAGGGCTTGCCTTGGGCACGCGAGCGCGCTTCTTCCGTGCTGAGCACATCGTAAGGCGGCGCGATGACATCTCCGGCGCGGCGCGGCGCCGGACGCAGACCGGTGAAAGGACGGATCAGGCTCATGTTTCTCTATGACGAATGTGTTGCAAAAGATCATCCCCCTCATCCCCACCCCTTCTCCCACAGGGGGAGAAGGGAGCGAGCCGTGCGCGCGCGCGAATTATTACACTCGGAGCCGAGCGCGCGGGGCGCGACCTCGTTTACCGGGCGCACATTCAAAACCACTTGCCGCCGGAAATCAAACCGCGTTTCGCGGGCGTCTTGCTGGCGAACTCGCCATGGCTACGTTAGCATACGCGGCGTTTTTGACCCGGATATCATATAACCCGATGGCCGAAGCCTGCCGCAATTACCTCCCACCCGAGTGGGCGCCGCAAAGCGGCGTCATGCTCACCTGGCCGCACGTGCACGGCGACTGGGCCAAACACCTGAAACAGGTCGAACCGGTATTCGCCGAAATCGCGCGCCAGGTGACGCTGCGTGAAAAGGTCTTGATCTCCTGCTACGACCGCGCGCACCGCGAGCAAGTCGGCGCGCGGCTCACCGCGGCCGGCGTGGACATGGGGCGGGCGATTCTGTGGACCGTGCCTTCCAACGATACCTGGGCGCGCGATCATGGACCGCTGACGGTCATTTGCCACGGCGAAACCATGCTGCTCGATTTCGGATTCAACGGCTGGGGCGGGAAATTCGGCTACGAGCTCGACAACCAGATCAGCCGCAAGCTGTATGGCATGGATGCCTTCGGCAATGCCCCGATGCAAACCGTCGACATGGTCCTCGAAGGCGGCTCGATTGAAGTCGACGGCTCCGGCACCCTGCTCACCACCGCGCGCTGCCTGCTCGCGCCCACGCGCAACCCGGATCTCACGCGCGAACAACTGGAACAACGCCTCAAGGAACTGCTCGGCCTGAACCGCATCCTGTGGCTGCAGCACGGTTACCTCGCCGGCGACGACACCGACAGCCACATCGACACGCTGGCGCGTTTCTGCGACAGCCGCACCATTGCCTATGTGCGCTGCGACGATAAGAACGACGAACACTACGTGGAACTGAAAGCGATGGAGGACGAGTTAAAAGCGTTTCGCGCGGCGGACGGCCAGCCCTACCGTCTCGTGCCGCTACCCTGGCCGCGCGCGAAATTCGACGAGGATGGCAACCGCCTGCCCGCCACCTATGCCAACTTTCTCATCATCAATGGTGCCGTACTGGTCCCCACCTATGAAGACCCGGCTGATAACGATGCGCTGGCGCAACTGAAAGAATGTTTCCCGGACCGTGAGATAGTCGCCATCAACTGCCTGCCACTCATTTACCAGTTCGGCAGCCTGCATTGCGTGACGATGCAGTTGCCGGAGGGGGTTCTGTAATTCGAGCCGCCTGCCGCGACGTTAAAAGAATATCGGCAAGCGGCTGCCTTTAAACGCTCGCGCCATGGTTCCAGGCGTTCACCCGCCTTATCGGTTCTGGGTGCTGCATTTACCCGCGCGTAACCGATCCCAGTCCTGCAGCAGCTCGGTGAAGTCCTGCGCGGCGAGAGGTTTGCTGCAGAAATAACCCTGCGTGATGTCGCAACCATGGGATCGCAGGAACTCCTGCTGTTCATAGGTCTCCACCCCTTCGGCGATGACCTTGATGTTGAGCACGTTGGCCATGGCGATGATGGCCTTGACGAGGCCCGCCCCGACGGCATCCGTGGTGATGTCGCGCACGAAGGAGCGGTCAATCTTCAGGTAATCGATCGGGAAACGCTTGAGGTAACTGAGCGAGGAATAACCGGTGCCGAAGTCATCAAGCGAAAATGATATCCCCACCGTCTTCAACTCCTTCAGAATGGACGTGGCCAACTCCATGTCCTGCATGAGTACGCTCTCCGTCAGCTCCATGTCGAGATAACGTGCCTCGAGCCCGCTCTCCGTCAGCGCCTGCCGGACGGCGGCGATCAGGTTTTTGTCCCGCAGCTGTTTGCTCGACAGGTTGACTGCCACCTGCAGCGCCGGGAAACCGGTGTTGTGCCAGGCCTTGATCTGGGCGCAGGCGGTCTTCAGCACCCATTCGCCGATGGGGATGATCAGTCCGATCTCCTCGGCCAGCGGGATGAAGTCGAGCGGCGGGATCAGGCCGAACTCAGGATGCTGCCAGCGCAGCAGCGCTTCCATGCCCCGGATCCGTCCGGTTTTCATGTCCACGAGCGGCTGGTAATGCAAAATGAATTCCTGCCGCTCGAGCGCCTGTCGCAGCCCCGTTTCCAGCTCCAGCCGCCGCGCCGCCCGGAGGTTGAGTTCCGGGGTATAGAACTGGAACCGGTTGCCGCCCAGCTCCTTGGCGCGATACATGGCGACATCGGCGTCCTTGAGCAGGTTCTCGGGCTGCTTCTCGTCCAGCGGATAAAGAGTGATGCCGATGCTGGGGGTGACAAACAGGTCGCGGCCCCCGATGCGGAATGGGGAGATGAACTGATCCAGAATTTTCTGCGCCACACGGGTCACGTCGTCCACGTGTGCCACGTTGGCCAGGGTAATGGTGAACTCATCGCCTCCCAGGCGCGAGACGGTGTCGCCGGGGCGCAGGCATGTCGCTAGGCGCTCGGCCACGGTTTTCAGCAGCGCATCCCCGATATCATGCCCCAGGGTGTCATTGATGGTTTTGAAGCGGTCGAGATCGAGGAACATCACCGCCACCAGACGCTCGAGCTGGTCAGCTTCGCGCATGGCCTGTGTCAGGCGATCCTGCAGCAGGAGACGGTTCGGCAGGTCGGTCAGGGGATCGTGGTGCGCGAGATGGTGCAGGCGCTCCTCGGATTGCAGGCGCTGAGTGATGTCCTTGCCGGTGGAGACGAAGCGCACGATATTGCCGCCCGCGTCCTTCAGCGGCGTGATGGTTTTCTCCTCGTAGTACAGCAAACCGTCCTTTTTGCGGTTGACCATCACCCCGCGGAAAACCTGGCCGGCCAGGATGGTCCGCCACAGCTCCTCATAGAAACCCTTGCCGTGCTCACCGGATTTGACCACGCTGGCATTTTTCCCCAGCACCTCTTTCAGAGGGTAACCCGTGATCTGCTCATAGGCCGGGTTGACGTACTGGATGACGCCACGGCGGTCGGTGATGACAATGGCATCGGCGGTCTGCTCCACGGCGCTGGAGAGCTGGTGCATCTGTGCTTCGGCCTGGCGGCGCTCCAGCTCCCCCGCCGCGCGCGCCGCGCTGATGGTCAGAATGGACTCGGCCCGCTGGTAGCTGGCGAGCGGTTGGCTGTGCAGCAGCGCGATCAGCCCGATGGGTGCGCCGGCGGAGTCGAACAACGGCGCGCCCATATAGCTTTCAACACCCATTTCCTGCAACGGTTTGTCCTGCGGAAACAGTTGCTGAACATGGTCCGGATAGGCGCAGAAGCGCTGGCCCACCACGTTTTCGCACGGCGTCCCGCGCAGATCGTAATCGAAATTGTCAATCAGCTTGCCATGCGCGCAGACCGCGCGGATATGGATGAGAAGTTTGTTCTGCTGATCCACTTCGCCGATGAGGGCATAGTCCATCCGTAACGTGCCGGCGAGATTTCGCACCAGCTCGCGGAAGAACGTTTCGCCGGTTGCCGCCGAAAGGACCTGGCCAACTTGCTGCAACACTTCTTTCTCGCGCTGGCGTTCGGCGATCTCCGCCTTCAGTTCTTTGTTCACGGCCAGCAGACTCGCCTTTCTGGACACGAGCGACCAGGCGATGATGAAGAACAGCAGGCTGATGAAGGCGCCGGCCGCCAGGACCAGGCGTGGCTTGTCTTTGTCTATGGTTGCTTCGAAAGCAGGCAGGGAATAAAAGTACAAGGTCCAGGGATGGTCATGGATGTCCAGGCTCATCGTGTGGAAGAAGGCGGCCCTACCATCCCCCCGGTTGAACCGCACGAGGAGCTCATGATCGTACATCAACGATTCCTTCGTCATCTTGACCCCGTCGAAGATTTCGACATCCACATCGGGCGTATTCGCGCTCAAGATCCCGCGCATCAGGTCATCCATGCGGAACGCGATGTCCACGTATCCAAACAGTCCGTCACGGCGTGCTTTGACCGTATCCGTCGGCGCACCGTTGCGATAGATGGGAAGGAACAGAATGAAACCGGCCCGTTTGTTTTCCCCGGTTTCCTGCACCAGCGTGATCTTGCCGGAGATGGCGGCTTCGCCGGTGTCTCGCGCCTGCTCCAGGGCCGCGTGTCGCACCGGTTCGGATGCGATGTCATAGCCGAATGCCCGCAGGTTACGCCCGGTAAACGGCTCCAGGTAAACGACGGGCAGGTATTCCGCGCGCTCGCCCTGTGGCCAGATGGCATAGCCGGGAAATCCTTCGGCGCGAACCTTGCGGATATGGGCAGTCTTTTGCGAAGCGGAAACTCGCCTGACAAAAGCGATAGTCTGGATGCCGGGATAGGCCTGATCGAGCTTCAGGCTCTGCACATAAGCCCGCCACTCCTCCCGCGTCACTTCAGCCGAGGCATTAAAGAGGCCCTTCGTACCGCGCAGAACCGCCTCGTAGTCCCGCAGGCGCTCGGCGATGGCGGTCCTGACTTCATCGATGCGAAAATGGAAGCGATCATGGGCGTTCTGCTCGGCATTGGCCTGGGCGAGATGCCATCCCCATGCCGTTATCAACAATGAAACAGCCAGCATGAGCCACGCCGCTGACATGCCGCGGACGGCGGTGACATCTGAAAATACCGTGCGACGAAAACCTCGGGTCATCTGTTTTCAGCAATCATGAAAGAGCCGATAGTTCCTTCTTGCAACACTGCGTCTGATCCTCACTCGCGGGTAGTGCATAGGCTTACAAGCCGCAAACACTTATCGCCTGACAACAAGTAATTGATGGATATGCACAATCCATGCCCGCCTGACTCAATTAAAGCCGAAAATCGGCTGATTTCACTGCAAAATATGCCTTTGCCAATAAAGCTATATCAAGCATGCCGAGGTCGGCCACAGGGAACTCGAGAAAACCTCAAAAATGCCAGGCCCTTGGGGGCTGTTCCGGGGTATCACCGGGACAGATGGCATCGTGGCACCGATGCAGAACATTCCCGGGATCGCTGCTCGCTACTGCCGACAGCCTGAAAAAAAACGGGAAGGTCCGTGGGGCCTTCCCGTTTCTGAATGCGATTGCGGTTGTTCCGGCGGTTTCTACTTCTTGCCTTTGGCTTTATCTCCGCCCCTGGCTTCGATGCTGGTGGCGGTCATCCTGTACTCGACCGTTACCTTGTCGCCCACCTTGACGCTACCCGTTACCTTGGTGCCGGCATCGCGGGCGAGCTCCCACTTTTCCTTGCCCTTCTGTACCACAATCTTGCTGTCAGTGACTTCCAGTACCGGGCCGGTGACCTGGTAGGCCATTGCCAGCGGACTGGCTATCAGCAGTGCCACCGCCAATATGAATTTCCGGTTCATGCTTCGCTCCTTTTATTGTTGGGGCATGAAAGATAGAAATACGGACTATAGCTGTCAAGCACAGACCAAAAGCCGCGCCGGATCATGCTAACATTGGCGCGATGAACACAACGCTTAAAGTCGGACTCGTCCAGCACTCCTGCGCCGAGGACCGCCATACAAATCTGGCCGCCTCGATCGCCGGGATTCGCGAGGCGACCGCCCGCGGCGCCAGGCTGGTGCTGCTGCAGGAACTTCACACCGGCGTCTACTTCTGCCAGACGGAGGACACCAAACGTTTCGACCAGGCGGAACCGATTCCGGGGCCGACCACGCAGGAACTGGGGAAACTGGCCAAGGAGCTGGACATCGTTATTGTCGGCTCGCTGTTCGAGCGCCGTGCCCCCGGTGTGCACCACAACACGGCGGTGGTGCTGGACACGGACGGCAGCCTGAAAGGTCGGTATCGCAAAATGCATATTCCGAACGATCCCGGGTACTGTGAAAAATTCTATTTCACTCCAGGGGATCAGGGTTTTGTGCCCATCGTCACGTCCGTCGGCACCCTCGGCGTGCTGGTCTGCTGGGACCAGTGGTACCCGGAAGCCGCGCGCCTGATGGCGATGCACGGCGCGGAAATCCTGCTCTATCCCACCGCCATCGGCTGGGATCCGCGCGACGATGAAGCGGAGAAAAACCGCCAGCGTAACGCCTGGATCACCATCCAGCGCGCGCACGCCATTGCCAACGGTCTGCCCGTGGTTGCCTGTAACCGTACCGGGCATGAACCGGATCCTTCGGGACGGACATCCGGAATCCAGTTCTGGGGTTCGAGCTTCATTGCCGGCCCGCAGGGGGAGTTTCTGGCGCAGGCCGCGACCGACAAGGCCGAAGTCCTGGTGGCGGAGATCAGCCGCAAACACTCCGAAGACGTGCGCCGCCTCTGGCCCTTTTTTCGCGACCGGCGCATCGATGCCTATCAAGACTTGCTCAAACGCTACGGAAAATAATTTTGAACCGCCAAGGACGCCAAGAACGCCAAGTGAATTAAAAAATTATTTGAAGTGGCTAACTGAACAGGGTTTCTGAATTTTGCTTCCAAGGAAATAACAGGAATTCTCTTCTCCTGCATGACCGATCAGGTCACTTTCAAAGCGATTTCCTTGGCGTCCTTGGCGGTTCACATTAATAATCAATGGCCAAACCAATACTGCTCCATTCCGCTGCTGAGCTGCTCCAGCGCATTCTCAGCGAAAAAATGCCCGCCGACCGGCAAATGGAGGGCTATTTCCGGACGCATCGGAACATGGGCGTGCGTGACCGCGGCTTCGTGGCGGAGACCGTCTATGGTTGTCTGCGCGAGAAGCGCTGGCTGGAGTACATCGCCGGCAACTCTCTTTTGCTGGATGTGGTGGCGACTTATCTGCTGACACACGGCTACAGCGCCCGCGCGCTTGAAGAGACGGGTTTTCGCGGCGATGCACGTGGCATGGTCGAGCGTGCACGCACGCTCGACAAAGCTGCACTGCCGTTTGCGATTCAGGCGAACATGCCGGACTGGCTGGCGGAGCGTTTGCGCGCTCAATTCGGCGATGCGGAATCGCTGGCATTATCGCTGGCGCTGAACCAGCCCGCGCCAGTGGACATGCGCGTAAACACGATCAAGGCCAAACGCGACGAGGTCCGGACGCGACTCACGCAAGAGGGGTTTCCATGCGAGGTTACGCCCTACTCGCCTTCCGGTCTGCGGCGCCGTGACCGCGCGCCGATTTTCAAGACTCTTTGTTTCAAAGAGGGATTATTCGAGGTACAGGATGAAGGCAGCCAGCTGCTGGGGCTGATGCTGGAGCCGAAACGACAGGAGATGGTCGTGGACTTCTGCGCCGGGGCCGGCGGGAAAACGCTGCACCTGGGAGCGCTCATGGCCAATTCCGGCACGGTGTACGCCTTCGACGTGCTGGCCAAACGGCTGGACCGGCTCAAGCCACGGTTACGGCGTGCCGGACTGAACAACGTCCGCATGGTCACGATCAGTCATGAACGCGATACACGCGTGCAGCGCCTGAAGGGGAAAATCGACCGCGTGCTGGTGGACGCGCCCTGCTCCGGCACCGGCACGCTGCGACGCAATCCCGACATCAAATGGCGCGACATTAAGCTGGCCGAACTGATGGACACCCAGCAACGCATCCTGGCGGCCGCGGCCGAGCTGCTCAAGCCCGGCGGACGGCTGGTGTATGCGACGTGCAGTCTCCTGAAGGAAGAAAACGAGGATATCGTGGAAAAATTCCTGGCGGCACGACCGGACTTTCACGTGATACCGGTAAACGAAATTCTTGAACGGCGTCACATACCGCTTTCCATGACGGGTGATGCGCTCCGGCTCCTGCCCCACACCCATCACACCGACGGTTTTTATGCCGTTGCGCTGGAAAGAAACCGGCAGTAGAGAGGCTATGTCGCCAACCGGTCCCGCTCGCGGGGTATTACCGGTCCGGCATCTGCAGAAAGGCCGCAACGATCTGCGGGTCGAGCTGTCCGCCCGCTGCTGCCGCGATCCGGGACCTGGCTTCCGCGGGAGACATAACCTCGCTTCCCATCCATTTACCCATCATCGAGGCATAGGTATCCGCCACCGCCAGCACGCGCGCGAGGTAGGGTATGGCATCGCCCTTGAGCCCCTCCGGATAACCTTTGCCATCAAAGCGCGCGTGATGATGAAGAATAATGGGGGCAAGATGGCGCAAGCCCGGGACTTTCTCGACCAGCCCTGCGGCGGTGGCGGGATGCTGCCGAATAAACTTCCAGTCATCGTCCGTCAAGGCGCCTTGTTTGTTCAGGACCGCGTCGGGCACGCTTATCATGCCGATGTCGTGCAATTGCGAGGCAAGAGCAAGCGTCCGGCGATCTTCCTCGCCAAGGTTGAGCGCCTCCGCGAGCTGCTTCGAGATCGTGTTCACCTTTTCAGCGTGGTCGTAATAGTAGACAGACTTGGCTGACACGGCCGTCACGATGGGCTGGATGTTGTCCAGGCTCTGGTTCAACAAGTCCGCGATGCGCTCCGGATCGTTCTCCAGTTGCACCTTGAGGATTTCCCGGTACAGGCAGACACGGTTCTTGCCCTCCTGCTTGGCGGTGTACAACGCCTGGTCGGCATGTTCGATAAAGCTCCCTGCCTTGTTACCGCACACCGGGAAGCAGGCCACCCCCACGCTGGCCGTGAAGGAAATTTCTCCCCCGCCCGGTAGCGTCACGCGCTCGCCCGCGATCGCGCGCCGAATGCGCTCCCCCACCAGGCGCGCGCCGACAAAATCCGTTTCCGGGAGAATAACGGTAAACTCCTCTCCGCCATAACGCGCTGGAAGGTCCACTTCCCGCAACAGCCGGGGCAACAGGCGCCCGAGCGACTGGAGCACCACATCACCCGCCGCATGCCCGTGGGTGTCATTGATATGCTTGAAATTGTCGATATCGATCATCAAGAGCGACAGCGGCTTGACATAGCGCGTGGCACGTCGAATCTCTTCCTGGATACGTTCGTCGAACAGGCGGCGGTTATGCAATCCGGTCAATTTGTCCGTTACGGCAAGATCCCGTGTCTGCTCCTGCAACCGTATATTAGCGATGGCACCGGCCGCGAGACTGGCAAAAGTAGTCAGGATTTCGATTTCATCCGGGAGGAAGTAATCACGGTCCTTGCGGTAGAAATAGATAACACCGAGTCGCTCCGCGTGGCTCATGAGCGGGAGGCAGATAAAGGACTGTATGCCTTCTGCATGCATCAACCGGCTCAGTTTATGCTTCGTCTCCGGCTGATCGTTGCTGAGAACGTACGTGCCGGCGGCCATTACATATGCCTCATCGGCCAGACCGCCCTGCCTGAAAGCCATGTTCTTGACGAAATGATCCGACAGGCCCTGCGTAACCCATTTATCGAAGAGCCCTGTTTCCTGGTTGTAAAAGGCAATACACGCTGCTTGTGCACCGGTAAGCGCTGCGCCACGGCGCAGGATCTCATCGAGCATTTCCTGCAATGAGCGCACCGAGGTGATCTTTACGGCAGTGTCATTCAGGGCGGCGATACGCGCGGTTTTGTCGCTGACGGCGGCGGCCATGCGGTTGAAGGTCACGCCGAGCTCCCCGATCTCGTCGCGCGAGCGAAGATCCACGCGCCGGTCGTAGGCGCCGGCGGCGATGGCGCCGGCAGCCTCGATGAGGCAGCGCAGCGGGCGCGTGAGCTTGAGCCCGACGAGCACCGCCATGCCGAGCGTGAGCAGCACGTAGGCGAGCGCGAGGTAGGCGCCGCGGCGGTAGACAAGGCCGACCTGCTCCCGGGCCGGCGTCTCGTCGTAGCCGAGCAGCACGGTCCCAAGCGCACCGTCGGCGCCGAACGGCAGCGCCACGTGGTAGGTCCGGTCGTCGTGCTGACCGAAGAAGAAGTCCTCGACGAACGCGCCGGGCACGTCGCCCGCAGCGGCCAGGCGCCGGCCGCCGCCGTCCACCACCTCGACGAACACGAGCCGGCTGTCGAGGATGGCCTCCTCGAGCAGCGCCTGCAGCCGCGCGCCGCGCGGGCTCATGCCCGCGAGTTGGCGGGCGAGGGCGGCGGCGTCGGAGCGCACGTACTGCACGAACTGCTCTTGGTAGCCCTGCTTGAAGACGTAAAGCACGCCGACGAACAGCGCCGGGATCAGCGCCAGGTGAATGGCGAGCAGCCCGAGCACCATGCGCCCGGTGAGGCTGTCGAGGTAATGCCTCAGTCGAGACGGCCGTGCCATAGCTCTTGCACGATCTTCACGCCGCGCAGGCGGCGCGCCTGATCGGCCCACATGTAGGTGACGGCGCGCGGCTCGCGCGCGAGCGCCTGCACGAGCTCCTCGGTGCTCGTGTAGCGCGCCGGACGGTGGCCGCCCGAGCGGAACACCAGCCCGAGCACGTGGCGGTCGTAGCTGCGCGCCGCCATGAACACGACCTTCTGCAGGAACACCTCGTGCAACAGTTCATCCGAGGCGTTGACCAGCGGCTCGAGCCGCTGGCCGTTGACCTCGACCGCGCCGCCGAGGAACAGCTTGCGCACCTCCGCGGGCGCGAGCGTCGTGACCGCCGAGCCCTGCGCCGCGACCAGCACCAGCTGGCGCTCGGCCGCGAACGCGGTCGCGGCCAGCGCCGAGGCGAGCAGCCCCACGAGCAGCGCGCGGCGCTTCATGGGAAGACGGCGCTCCATTGCAGGGTGGCCTGACGGTAGCTATCGGCGAGAAGATGTGCCTCACTCAGCTCGAACTTGAGCGCCTGGCGCCGCGTGAGCTCGTAGCGCAGCCCGACGAGCTCGCGCCGCTGCACGAACAGCGGGAAGCGCGCGAGGTAGGCGTCGTCGCGCGCCCCGGCGCTGCCCTCGGCGCGCCCGTACGGCGTCCAGCTCTGGCCGAGCAGGTACTCGAGCTGGAGGTACCCGCTCGCGAACGACGCGGCGCTGCGGCCGCCGGACTGTTCGAGACGATTGTGCACGAAGAACGCCTCGCCGAGCACGCGCAGCTCGCCGAGCTTCCAGTTGGCGTAGGCGCCGGAAACGGTCTGGCGCACCTCGGTGAAGGGGTTGCCGTCGCCGGGCAGACGCGCGCTGCCGATGAACAGTCCGGCCTCGTCCGCGTCGTGCGCGCGCGGCGCGTACGCGAGCCGCGCGGTCGCGCTCAGCCGATGGCGGCCCGCGCCGGGCGAGAAGATGTTGACGGGGTCGAGCGTGCCGTGCAGCTCCGGTCCCGCGCCGAGCGCCGCCGCGTAACGCCACTCGGCTCCGTCGCGCGCGTACGCGCCTTCCCAGAGCGCGCCGGCGAGGTGCGTGGGCAGCGCGCCGTCCTCGTGCTCGTGCTCGTGGATGCCGGGCCGACTGATCGAGGTCTGCAGATAGGTGCCGTGATGGAACTGGGTGTTCCAGTAGCCGAGCGGATTGTGGAAGCGCCCGAGCCAGAGCGTGTTGTCGGCGTCGAGCAACCAGCCGAGTTGCAGCCGCTCGATCTCGCGCTCGTCTTCCGAGAGGGACACCTCGCCGAGCACGCGCCAGCGGCCGAAGTCACCGCTGTAAAACAGGTCCAGCATGGGCTCGATGTCGCGGCGCCTGAGATCGGTGCCGGGATCGAGCCCGTGGCGGCGCGACACGGTCACATCGGGGAAGACGACGGCGTCCTGCGCCGCCTGCGCGAACGCGCCGGTGCCAGCCGCGATCAGCAGGACGAGCGCGGCGCCATGGCGGCCGAGGCGTCGGCGTTGGCATGGATGGGGACGGTCGGTTCGCATGATCGAAATCATCTTTTAAGTATATAGTCCACAAGGCATCTCAAAAACCCATGCAAGACGGGTCAAGCAAAGTATCTTTCGCAGGGTGCGCAAAAGCGAAGCATTGCGCGCCATTGGGCTCGTCCGGTGCGCTTCGCTGCTGCTCAGCACACCCTACCCAAGAACTTTAAGTTTAAGTAGGCTATTTTTTGTGTTCCAGCGCCCGGCGACGGTGGCGGATTAGCGTTGCCAACCAGATCAAAACGCCCACCAGCACCAGGCCGAGCAGTACATACAGCTTGTAACGCTTGAAATCGTCCAGGAACAGGCGGAAGGCCTCGCCGAATAAATAGCCGGCGTAGGCAAAGACGAACGCCCAGATGACCGCGCCGACCAGATTGAGCGAGAAAAAACGCAGCCGGGAGATATGCGCCGCGCCGACCGCGAACGGCGTGACGTTGCGAAAACCGTAGAAGAACCGGAAGGAAAGAATGAGCAGGTTTTTGTGACGATGCAGATGTTTATAAACCTTCTGCGCGCCTTCCTGCCACGAGAGACGCCTGGCGATGATTTTCGGTCCGTAATGCCGGCCGATGTAGAAATACAACTGGTCGCCGGTGAAGCTGCCGGTCAGGGCCGCGGCCATCACCCACGGCAACTCGAGAAATCCCATGTGCGAGGCAAGTCCGCCCAGGATGAGAATCGTCTCTCCCTCGAGAAACGTTCCGATCAGAATGGCCAGATAGCCATAGTTCCTGATCAGCTCGTTCAATGCCTCATGCGACATGTTCGATGGCGAAAAAAATCAGCTCAATAATGGATGCAATAAAAAGCCCCGTGCATCGACGGGGCCGGAAAACAGAAAAATCTGGTGTCTGTTCGTATTTTTTTTCAGCGGGGGATGACACGCGTGGTCTGTTTGCCTTTCGGTCCCTGCGTATGCTCAAACTCGACCTGCTGCCCCTCGTTCAGACTCTTGTATCCATCTCCTTCGATGGTGGAAAAATGCACAAACACATCCTCACTGCCGTCGCTCGGGGTGATAAAACCATAGCCCTTCGCGTTGTTGAACCACTTCACGGTACCGGTCTGCATACATCCCCCTTTTTTATTTGGAAGCCAAAACCGCCTGCCCTGCGGTGGGGCTGGCGTGAAAATATCCTACGTCAACTCCCCGGATAAGACAATTCTGTGTATGCGTCCACCACCTTTGGCACTCAGGATGATGTTGTATGAGATATTGTAACGGGGAACGTTGCCCATG
>MFTB01000040.1 GCA_001785195.1 Candidatus Muproteobacteria bacterium RIFCSPHIGHO2_12_FULL_60_33 | reverse complement strand
CGCACAGCAAAGTTGACCTGAGCACGCTGGGTTGGGTCAAGACCGAGATCGACGAGACGCTGAAACAGGCGCGTCTCGCGCTCGAATCGTTCGCGGAAAATCCCTCCGACAAGACGCGCCTGCGCTTCTGCATCACCCACCTGCACCAGGTGGTCGGCACGCTGCTCATGGTCGAGCTCGACGGCGCGGCCATGCTCGCCAAGGAAACGGAAGCGCTGGCCGATGCCGTCATCAACGACAAGGTCACGCCCGATTCCCGGATTCTCGATGCCCTGACACGCGGCATTCTGACGCTGCCCGACTATCTCGCGCGGCTGCAGGCGGGCCAACCGGACGTTCCGCTCAAGCATATTGCACTCATGAACGAGATGCGCGCGGTGCGCAACGCCACGCCCATTTCGGAACTCGAGCTTTTCTCTCCCGATCTGTCGGTGCGTCCGCCGCCCTCGGAAAGCCCCGCGGAAAAACTCGCGGAAGACGAATATCGCGATCTGGCCAGGCAGCTCCGTGGCGGGTTCCAGCCGGCGCTGCTCGACTGGCTTCGGAATGCCTCGAACAAGCAACCGCTGCGGAAGATAGCGGAGATTTTCGAGCAGTTGCAGACCCGGGCGGGCCTCGCCGTCCTTGAACAGCTGTTCTGGGTCACCGGCGGATTTCTCGAGGCCATGATGGATGACGGCCTGGATGTCACCCCCGAACGCAAGAAATTGTTCGCACGCCTCGACCAGCAGACCAAAAAAATCATCGACGGCGCGGATAAATCGGCGCTGCGCACGTCTTCCGAGGCGCTCACGCGCGCCATTCTGTGGGAGATAGCGCAGGCGAAGTCCCAGGGCACCAGGGTCACGCAGCTGAAGCGCGCCTTCGATCTGGAGTTCCTGTTGTCCGGCGATAGCGCCGAGGCGCCCGCGGCGACGTCCGATCTGCCGACGCCCGAGGCGCTGGCCTCGGTGTCCACCGCGCTCGGCAAGGAGATCGAGGCGGCACAGGATCTGATGTCCACCTACTTTGATCCGGAAAGCCGCGGCACGACTTCGCTCGAACCGCTGCTGGAGTCGTTCCACAAGATGTCGGGCACCCTGGACATGTTGAACGTGCCGTTGTTGAGGGCATTGGTGGACGAGTTGTCGCAGACCTGTCGCGCCGTGATCGATAACAAGATCACGAATCACGAAACCATCTCCATGCCGATGGCGGAAGCCCTGCTCATGGTGGAGAGCAGCACCCGGGACATCAGCCGCTCGCCCACCGAATGGAAAAAGCAGATCGAGGAAGCCATCCGGCATCTTCACGGTCTGCATTCGCCGGAGGACGCCGATACCATGCCGGCGATGGACGGCCTGGAAGTGTCGGATGCCGAACTCACGGAGTCCGATTACAAGCAATTGCTGAGCGTGGTGGCCGGGGAGGTCGGCATCAATTTGAGCCGCATCGAGGAGGCGCTCGAAGGCTTCGCCGCCGATTCCTCCCACGTGGAGCCGCTGGATGAGGTACCGCAATTGCTTTCACAGATTCTGGGTGCGATGCAGATCCTGGGGCAGGCGCGTGCCGCCGAGCTGGTGGAAGTCACCAAGGGGCACGTGGAAAATATCCGCCGTGGGGTGCTCGTGGCGGACAGCGCGATCATGGACGGTCTCGCGGTGTCCGTGGGTACGATCGGCGCGTATGTGGAAGGCCTGCGCGCCGAGCGGCCGAACCTGGACGCCCTGATCGATTCGGCGCTCAAGGAAATGGAGACAGCCCTGGCCAGCGGCCATGGCCGGCAGCGCGACCCGGCACTGCTGATCGATGGCATCCGTCTGAGTCTCGAATCCTGGCTCGATGACCGCGAGAACGAGGCCGCGTGGGAGACGCTCATGCAGCAGCTGGAGGAACTCACCCAGCTGGCGCAGGAACAGGGGCAGGAGAAGATCACAAGGATCAGTGCGGAAATGAACCACCTGCTGACCCTGGTGGCGCAGGACCCGTCGCGGGTGTCGGAAGAAATCATTGGCACCCTGAAACAGTCGTTTACCGCCATGTCGACCTTGGCCGGGAGGCGCTTGACCCTGCGCACGGTCGCGCCCGCGGCGCCCGGACCCGAGCCCGAAGAGATGCCGCCGCCACCGGGCGAAGCCAGGGACAGGAAAAAAGCCACGGCGCCAGCGCCGCCCGCTCCCCCGGCCCGGCCTGCGGCGGACGCGGAATTCGATGCCGAGATCATGGAGATCTTCATCGAAGATGCGCGCGACGTGCTCAACAACATCCGCAACAATTTCGTTGTCTGGCGCGAGGACACCGATAACCAGAATGCCCTGACCGAACTGCGGCGTGGTTTTCACACGCTCAAGGGCAGCGGCCGCATGGTGGGGGCCGGCGAAGTGGCGGAGCTTTCCTGGGATGTGGAGAACGTTCTCAACCGGATACGCGAGGGCAAGATCGCCCCCTCCGCGGCCATCATCGACCTGTTGCAGCAGACGCAGGACGCGCTCCCGCGCTTGATCGACGTTCTGGCGGGCGGACCGCCGCACGGCGTTGACATCGACGCGTTGCGCGAAACCGCCCGCGCCCTGGCGCGTCCGGGCAGCGCCGCTGTCGCGCCCGGGACGCCGGCGGCCACCGTGAACGAACCGGTCGATGTGGCCGTGACGCCCGTCGAGGGCGGCGATCTGCCGAAACTCGAGCGCACGCTGCTGGAAATTTTCACCACCGAGGCCCTCGGCAACCTGGACAACATACGCCAGCAGGTCACGAAGTGCCGCGAGACCGGCGGCACGGGTTTTGTGACGGAATCGTTCTTCCGCTCGGCGCACACCTTGCAGGGCAACGCGCGCTCATTGGGTCTTCAGGTCATGGCGGAGTCCTGCGCTGAAATTGAAAAGCTGTTGCACGCACTCAAGATCGAAAACCTGCCCTTGAATGAAACCTGCCTGGATCTGGCGAGCCGGTTTGAGGCCTGTGTCAGACGGCTCGTGGGGTTGATGAACAGCGGCGCGACCTCATCCGGCGATCTGCGCCGGGAATTCGCCGATCTCGCGCGCGATCTGCGCGCGGAAAGCCGGCACGACGTGGAGGCAGAACGGGCCGATGATGTGTCCGTCGCGCCGCCTGCGCACGCAGATGAAATCGGAGTGGAAGCAGCGCCTGAGGAACCGTCCGCTCCCGAGCAGATTGACCCCGAGCTGCTGGAGATTTTCCAGGAAGAGGCCACCGATATCCTTACATCCATCGAAGAGGCCCTGACGCGCTGGCGCAGCCAGCCGGGCAACAGGACGCAGGTAGCCGAGCTCAAGCGCTTGCTGCACACGCTCAAGGGCGGGGCGCGCATGGCCGGTGCCATGGCCATGGGCAACCTCGGCCACAATACCGAGACCCTGCTCAAGAATATTGAAGACAGCAAGGTGTCGACGAGCAACGAAGTATTCGACCTGCTGGATGAGGCGCACGACATGCTGGTGGCGATGCTGGATGGCGCGCGCGACGGCAAACCCGTCCCTGACACGAATGCGCTGAATGCCAGGCTGGCGGCACTGGCCTCCGGCCAGCCGCTGCCAGCCGCCACCGAGGCGCCCGCGGCGGAAGCGCTGGACAATGCGCCCAGCGAGGAACCCGCCGCTGAAGCGGCCACGCATGACATCGAGATCGCGGCACCGGCCTTGGCGGCGACTGCCGATGAAATCGAAGAGCGCCGTGAGCAGCCGGAAACCGAGGGAAAACAGTGGCCGGACAAAATGGAGCGCCGTGGCCAGGTGCGCGTCAACACGAGCCTGCTGAACGAGCTCGTCAACTACGCGGGCGAGGTGAGCCTTTCACGCGCGCGCATGGAACAGCAGATTTACAGCTTCCGCGACAACCTCTCCGAGTTGTCACGCAACATCGTGCGTTTCCGCGACCAGATCCGCGAGCTGGAAATCCAGTCCGAATCGCAGATTCTGTACCGCATGGAACAGGAATCGGGCGCCGAAGCGGGAGCCGGGGACTTCGATCCGCTCGAATTCGACCGCTTCAGCCGCCTGCAGCAGGTGTCGCGTTCGCTGGCGGAAAGTCTGCACGACCTGGGCACCATCCAGAACAACCTCGGCAATTTCGTCGGCGAGGCCGAGGCGGTGCTGCAGCAGCAGGCGCGCATCAACACCGAACTGCAGGAAGGTCTGATGCGCACGCGCATGGTGAGTTTCTCCACGCAGGCCGCGCGCCTGCGCCACATTGTGCGCCAGACCGCGCGCGAGCTGGGCAAACGCGTGGAACTCAATCTTGAAAACGCCGAGGTCGAGCTCGACCGCAACGTGCTGGAACGCATGATCGGGCCGTTCGAGCACATGATCCGCAACAGCATCGACCACGGCATCGAATCCGAGGCCGCGCGTCGCCAGAAAGGCAAACCGCCGCGCGGGCGCATCAACATCGCCACCTCGCAGGAGGGCAGCGAAGTCGTCATTCGCTTCTCCGATGACGGAGCGGGACTCAACATCGAGGGAATACGCACGAAGGCGATCGAGCGTGGACTGATGTCCGCCGATGCCGCCCTGTCGGAGGAAGAGCTGATCCAGTTCATTCTCATGTCCGGATTCTCGACGGCGGAGAAGATCACGCATGTCTCCGGCCGCGGCGTGGGCATGGACGTGGTGCACAGCGAAGTGAAGCAGCTGGGCGGCAGCATGTCGGTGGATACCGAGCCGGGCGCGGGCACGACGTTCATCATCCGCCTGCCGCTGACGCTCTCCATCACCCAGGCGCTGATGGTGTACGTGGGCGAACAGCTTTTCGCCGTGTCGCTGGGTTCAGTGGTGAATATCGTCGAATTCCCGATCGAGAAAATCGCCAATATTTCGATGAGCAAGAATCCGCTGCTGTCCCACAACGAGCAGGTTTATCCGTACATGCATCTGGGGCAGCGCCTGAACATCGACTCGCAGCCACGCAACGGCAAGAAGGTCCCGGTGCTGCTGGCGCGCACCGGCACGCGCGAAGTCGCGATCCAGGTGGATGGGTTGGGTGGCACGCGCGAAGTGGTGATCAAGTCCGTCGGCCCGCAACTCTCCGAGCTCAAGGGACTGGCCGGCGCCACCATCCTGGGCGATGGACGCGTGGTGCTCATCCTGGATATTCCCGGCCTGTGGTATCGCGACGATGTCATCCATTTCGAGCACCGCCCGGAGGGCAAGGTGGCGCAGGAAGTGCGGGTGCGGCCGGTCGTCATGGTGGTGGACGACTCGCTCACGGTGCGCAAGATCACGGGCAAACACCTGCAGAAACGCGGCATGGACGTGCTGGTCGCCAAGGACGGTCTGGACGCCGTCGAGCAGTTGCGCGATCACCTGCCCGACGTGATGCTGGTCGATATCGAGATGCCGCGCATGGACGGTTACGAGCTGACGACGCGCGTGCGCTCCGATGAAACCCTGAGACACATCCCGATCATCATGATCACCTCGCGCGCCGGCGCCAAGCACCGGCAGAAGGCCTTCGAGCTGGGCGCGGACATGTACATGAGCAAGCCCTATCAGGAAGAGGAGTTGTTCAAGAACATCGACACCCTGCTCGCCAAGGGCAGGTTGACGTGAAGCGCCGGACACTCCGGGGATAAAAACCTTGGCCGATCCGAACCAGTATCTGCGTTTGCAGTTGGGCGGGACCAGCTACCTGCTGCCCGGCGCGTCCGGTTTCACCATCGAGCAGCGTGAACACCTGATCACCAACAAATCCCCCGAGGGCAACATCGCGGCCTGGCAGTCGGTGCGTTCGGCGCGGTTGCCGGCGTATTGTCTGGACGGGATGTTGCGCGTCACACGACATCCTGACTGGCACCGCGCGGTGTTTCTGGACGCGCTGCCGCACGCGGTCGGGTTGGTGGTGGACGAGGTTCAGTTGTTGCCGCGCGCGGAAACCACGGTCACACCCTTCACGCCCCTGGGGCTCCCGCCCACGCGCCTGGGTCATCTGTTTTCCGGCGCCTGGGTGATGGGCCATCGCCTCATGCTCGTGTTCGATCCGCAGGCCTTCGTCGCCTATCTGCAGAGTCTGGGAGACGAGTGATGGGAAAACCGCGCAGCGGCCCGCGCCTGCATTCGCTGGAGGTCCCGCTGGACGGGATCACCCTGCTGGTTCCGAGTGCCGCGATTGCGGAGGTCATCAATCTGCAAAACATGGTCCCGGTTCCTTTCAGCCAGCCGTGGATGAATGGCGCCATCGGCTGGCGCACGCTCGCGGTCCCGGTGATTTCCTTTGAAACGCTGCTGGGCGCTCCAGCCACGGCGAGGCCCGCCATCGGCAAGATCGTTGTCTTTTATCCGCTTGGCGGACGCCAGGACTGGGAATTTTTCGCGATGTTCGCCGCGTCCGAACCGCGGCCGCAAGTGCTGGATGGCAGCCAGCCGGTGGCGGAGGGTTCCGAGCTGCCGGATTCGCCTTATATCGCGGCGGGTCTCAAGGTGGATGGACGCCTGATACTCATCCCCGACCTGGAAGCGCTGAAAAAGGCGTTCTATCCGACATAAAAAGCAGCAAGTGGCAAGTAACAAGTGACAAGATTTAAATTTTATCTTTCTTGCTACTTGAAACTTGCTACTGGCTACTCTCGCGTGGCCAGATCAGTGCCGTCCCGCGCGATCTCGCTGAGCAGGTCGATTTCTTCGGGCGTGATGACGTACGGCGGCATGAAGTAGATCACATCGCCGAGCGGGCGCAGCAACGCGCCACGCTCAAGGGCATGGCGGTAGACCGCCAGTCCTCGCCGTTCCTGCCAGGGGAAAGGCGCGCGTGTTTTTTTGTCCTTGACCATTTCAATCGCCAGGATCATGCCGGTCTGGCGCACCTCGGCCACGTGCGGATGTTCGGCGAGCGCTGCCGTTGCCCGCGCCATGTGTGTGGCCAACGCCTTGTTGCGGTTAATCACGTCGTCGTTGCGAAAGATGTCGAGCGTGGCCAGGGCCGCGGAACAGGCGAGCGGATTGCCGGTGTAGGAATGCGAATGCAGAAACGCCTGGCGCGCGGTGTATTCCGCGTAAAACGCTGTGTAAACTTCATCGGTAGTCATGCATACGGATAACGGCAAATAACCACCTGTCAGTCCTTTGCCCAGGCACAGGAAATCGGGGGCGATGCGCGCCTGTTCGCAGGCGAACATCGTGCCGGTGCGCCCGAAGCCTACGGCGATTTCATCGGCAATGAGATGTACCTGGTATTTGTCGCAGGCCTGTCGCAGCAGCTTGAGGTAAACCGGATCGTACATGCGCATGGAGCCGGCGCATTGCACCAGCGGTTCCACCACCACGGCGCAGACCTCGCCGGTATGGCGCGCCAGCGCCGCCTCCATCTCGACAAACGCGCGCGTCGAATAATCGGCCCAGGACTCGCCGGACTCGCGGTAATAACAATCCGGGGATTTCACCGTGATCGCTTCCCGCAGCAAAGGCTGGTAGGTCTCCTTATAAAGTGCGACATCACCGACGGACAGGGCGCCGAGAGTTTCGCCGTGATAACTGTTGGTGAGATTGATAAACCGGGTACGCTTTATTTCGCCGTGGTTACGCCAGTAATGAAAACTCATCTTGAGCGCGATCTCGAGCGCCGCCGAGCCGTCGGAAGCGTAGAAGCAGTGCCCCAGTCCTGGCGGTGCGATTTTTATTAGCTTCTCAGAAAGCTCGATGACAGGTTCGTGAGTAAAACCGGCAAGCATGACGTGTTCGAGATTTTCCAGCTGATCGGCGATGGCCGCGTTGATGCGCGGGTTGGCGTGGCCGAACAGGTTGACCCACCACGAACTGATGGCGTCGAGATAGCGTTTGCCGTCAAAATCTTCGAGCCACACACCTTGCCCACGGCGGATAGGAATGAGCGGAAGGCTTTCATGATCCTGCATCTGCGTGCAGGGATGCCACAGCACCCGCAGGTCTCGTTGCGTCAGGGAGTCGTTATCCATAGACTGCATCATACAGGGCGATTTACCCCATGTTAATTTTGAAGCTATTTCAAGAATGAAATTAACCGCCAGGACGCCAGGAACGCCAAGTTTCTTCTTCCTCAAAATTGTTTTTCCTGGCGACCCTGGCGCCCTGGCGGTGGATTCGCTTTAAAATTATTTAGGAAGAAACAGACTATGGTGCGTACTGAAACCCCGGTGTGTGATTTCGGCCGGCCGGCCCCGGATTTCCGCCTCAAAGGTGTGGATGGAAAAATCTGGACGTTGAGCGAGACTCGCGGAAAAAACGGTCTGCTCGTGATGTTCATCTGCAATCACTGTCCCTACGTCAAGGCCGTGCGCGATCGCCTCATCCGCGACGCGCGTGAACTGAAAGACCACGGCATCGGTTCGGTGGCGATCATGTCGAACGATCCTTCAGATTACCCGGAGGATTCGTTTGACAACATGAAGCGGGTGGCGCAGGAACTGAATTTCCCGTTCCCGTATCTGTACGATGAAACCCAGGAAGTCGCCAAGGCCTACGGTGCCGCCTGCACCCCGGATTTTTTCGGCTACAACAGGGACCTGAAGCTGCAATATCGCGGGCGGCTGGATGAATCGCGCGAGGAGCCGGCGCTGAACGCGCGGCGCGATCTGTTCGAGGCGATGAAACAGGTGGCGCTGGCCGGGCAGGGCCCAAAGGACCAGATCCCGAGCATGGGCTGTTCGATCAAGTGGAAGGGAATGAAAGAATAATATCTTGGAACCGCAGATAAACGCAGATGAACGCTGATTTTTCAATTTAGATTTTGCCTTTATCTGCGTTTATCCGCGTTCATCTGCGGTTTCATATTCATATGATTGTAGAAGAAACCTTTTATCGTCCACCGGAGTTGTCCCGCGAGCCACGCACGCTGCCGGCCGAGACCTACAACCTTGCACACGTGCTGCTGAAACGGGCTGCCACTGGCTGCCTGTTCGTGCCGATACGCAGCATGCAGTTCCTCGCCATACTGGATGGTGAGGAATTCATTTTTGTCGACCGCGAGGGCAGGAGAATGATCGAGCTCGCGTGGCAGCATTTCGCGCCGCAGGGACGGGGTTCGCTCGAAGAGCCGGTTTCCTATGAGGCGGTGTATTACTCGCCGGCCGCTGCCGAGATCATGCGACAGATACAGGGTGAGCTTCACAAGGCCCTGCGCGATCTCGAGCAGAAGTCCATGCCTGGCGGCCGCGCGCGTGTGATCCCGCTCAATGGGAAAAGCCCATGACGCTTCCCTCGTTGGAGACATTGGCAGAGGTTGTTCGCACCGCCGCGCGCGAGGAGCTGATGCCGCTCTTCGCCGACGTCATCCGCCACATCAAGCACGACGGCAGCGTGGTGACGGAAGCCGACGTGGCCATGCAACACCGGTTGAAATCCGATCTCGCGCGCCACTGGCCGGAATACGATTTTCTGGGCGAGGAGATGCCCGGGCACGAGCACGAGCAGCTGACCACCGACAAGGGAAAAGGCCTGTGGTGCGTGGACCCTCTGGACGGTACCAGCAACTTTGCCACCGGTATTCCGTATTTTGCCGTTTCACTCGCTCTGATCATCGATGGCCGGCAGGAGCTCGGCCTGGTCTACGATCCGGTGCGTGACGAGTGTTTCATGGCGCGCCGCGGTGCAGGCGCGCGGCTGAATGGAATGACGCTGGGTGTGCACGAACCGCCCCTGCCGGAGGTGCTGCGTCGCTGCGTGGCGTCGGTGGATTTCAAGCGCTTGCAGGCGCCGTTGGCCGCTCAATTGGGGGCGTATCCGCCTTATGGATCGCAACGCAACTTCGGCGCCAGCAGTCTTGAGTGGTGCTGGTTGGCGGACGGGCGTTTTCATCTCTCCCTCCATGGTGGGCAAAAGCTGTGGGATTTTGCCGGCGGTAGTCTGATCCTGGCCGAGGCCGGTGGGCGCGCTTCCACGCTGAAGGGGGAGGAGGTTTTCAATTACGGCCTCGAGCCGCGTTCGGTCGTGGCGGCGGCCACGCCGATATTGTTTTCAGCCTGGCGGGCCTGGATTGATGAGAACTGGATGACGAGTCAACGGTGAGCCTGAAATCGGGAAGATATTCGCGAGAATCTCAAGAATGATGGGAGGTCTCACAAAAGTCTGTTTATGCGTGGATAACTGATTCAAGAGGGACCGTTTTCGGCTATTGCCCAAAAACCAAGCGTGAGCGAAAATGCGCGCGGTTTGAGGAGCTGTGCCAGAATCCCGGTTGCCGTGTGTATCAAGTAACGGCACCCTTAAAATAGACAAGAATCATCCGGCGTATCCGGTTTCCACTCCCTTTGGTGACGACCAGCTTTAGTTGGAACGGCACGAGCATTGAGGA
The DNA here is from genome assembly GCA_001785195.1 of Candidatus Muproteobacteria bacterium RIFCSPHIGHO2_12_FULL_60_33. Lineage (GTDB taxonomy): Bacteria > Pseudomonadota > Gammaproteobacteria > Acidiferrobacterales > Sulfurifustaceae > Sulfuricaulis. The sequence continues at coordinate 18,335 of MFTB01000040.1, read as the reverse complement.
ATAACCCAATGACAGTAAAATCCCACGCCCCCAAGGCGGGTGAAGGCAAGACATTAACCCATCGGCGCGAACTGGCGAACGCCATCCGCGCGCTTTCCATGGATGCGGTGCAGAAGGCCAACTCCGGACACCCCGGCGCCCCCATGGGCATGGCCGATATTGCCGAGGTGTTGTGGAACGACTTCCTCCGGCACAACCCGGCCAATCCGAAGTGGGTCGACCGCGACCGTTTCGTGCTGTCCAACGGCCACGGCTCGATGCTGCTTTACAGTCTGCTGCATCTGACGGGTTACGACCTGCCGATGGAGGAGATCAAGAACTTCCGCCAGTTGCATTCCAAAACCCCGGGTCATCCGGAGTACGGCTACGCGCCGGGTGTGGAGACCACCACCGGTCCTCTCGGTCAGGGCATCGCCAACGCCGTGGGCATGGCGATCGCCGAAAAAGTGCTGGCCGGCCAGTTCAACCGCGACGGCCACCACATCGTCGATCATTATACTTATGTATTCCTCGGCGACGGCTGCCTGATGGAGGGCATCTCGCACGAGGCCTGCTCGCTCGCCGGCACCCTCGGCCTCGGCAAGCTGATCGCTTTCTACGATGACAACAACATTTCCATCGACGGTCACGTGGACGGCTGGTTCACCGACAACACCCCGAAGCGTTTCGAGGCCTACGGCTGGCACGTGGTGCCGAATGTGGACGGCCACGATCCCGAGGCGGTCCGTAAAGCGATCATGGAAGCGCGCGCAGTCAACGACAAGCCGTCAATGATCTGCTGCAAGACCGTGATCGGCTATGGCGCGCCCAACCTGTGCGGTTCGCACGACTGCCACGGCGCCGCGCTGGGCGAGGCCGAGGTCGCCGCGACCCGCGAGAACCTCGGCTGGAAGCATGAGCCGTTCGTGATCCCGCAGGAGATTTACGCCGGCTGGGATGCGAAGGGAAAAGGCGCCACGGCCGAGAAGCACTGGAACGACAAGTTTGCTGCTTACAAAAAGGCTTACCCCGAGCTGGCCGCCGAGTTCGAACGGCGTATGAAGGGTGAGCTGCCGAAGGACTGGAACACGAAGGCGGAAGACTTCATCAAATCCGTGGACGCCAAGGCCGAGACCATCGCCTCGCGCAAGGCCTCGCAGAACACCCTGAACGGCTTCGGCCCGTTGTTGCCGGAGTTCCTCGGCGGTTCGGCCGACCTGGCCGGTTCCAACCTGACGATCTGGAAGGGCTCGAAGGGTCTGAGCAACACCGTGTCCGACGGCAATTACATTTATTATGGTGTGCGCGAGTTCGGCATGTCGGCCATCATGAACGGTATCGTCCTGCACGGCGGTTTCATCCCCTATGGCGCCACCTTCCTGATGTTCTCCGAGTACGCGCGCAATGCCCTGCGCATGGCGGCATTGATGAAGATTCCTACCCTTTTCGTCTACACCCACGACTCCATCGGTCTGGGCGAAGACGGCCCGACGCATCAGGCGGTCGAGCAGACCGCGACACTGCGCCTTATTCCGAATATGTCGGTGTGGCGCCCGTGTGATGCGGTGGAGAGCGCGGCGGCCTGGAAGCTTGCCGTCGAGCGCAAGCAGGGACCGTCATGCCTGATCTTCTCGCGCCAGAACCTGCCGCATCAGAAGCGCGACGCCCAGCAGCTCGCGGCGATTTCCCGTGGCGGTTATGTATTGTCCGAGGCCGAAGGCGGCAAGCCGCAGGCAGTCATTATCGCCACCGGCTCCGAGGTCGGCATCGCCATGGAGGCGCAAAAGCTGCTGACCGCCAAGGGCAAGAACGTGCGCGTGGTGTCGATGCCTTCGACGGATACCTTCGACGCCCAGGACGCCGCCTGGCGCGACAGCGTGCTGCCCAAGGGTGTGAGGCGCGTGGCGGTCGAGGCCGGCGTCACCGACGGCTGGTACAAGTACGTCGGTCTCGACGGCAAGGTGGTGGGCCTCAACCGCTTCGGCGAGTCGGCCCCGGCCGGCGCGCTGTTCAAGCACTTCGGCTTCACCGGCGAGAACGTCGCCAAGACAGTGGAAGAGATATTATAAGAATTTCGGAACCGCAGATGAACGCGGATAAACGCAGATAAAAAGACAACTTAGTTATTGTTTTTTTAATAATCGGCGTTCATCTGCGTTTATCTGCGGTTTCAACGATATTTTAAATTTAACTTTATTGGAGATTGGGTTATGGCAATCAAAGTCGGTATCAATGGGTTCGGCCGCATCGGCCGTATGGTGTTCCGCGCCGCGATCAAGGATTTCCCTGACATCGAGATCGTTGCCATCAACGACCTGCTCGAACCCGACTACCTGGCCTACATGCTGAAGCACGACTCCGTGCACGGCCCGTTCAAGGGGAGCGTCTCCGTCGAGGGCAACACCCTGATCGTCAACGGCAAGAAAATCCGCCTGACCGCCGTCAAGGACCCGGCCGAACTGAAGTGGAACGAAGTCGGCGCCACCGTCGTCGTCGAATCCACCGGCCTGTTCCTCACCAAGGAAACCTGCGAGAAGCACATCGCCGCCGGCGCCAGGAAAGTCATCATGTCGGCCCCGTCCAAGGACGAGACCCCCATGTTCGTGTACGGCGTGAATGACAAGACCTACCAGGGCCAACCCATCATCTCCTGCGCCTCCTGCACCACCAACTGTCTTGCCCCCCTCGCCAAGGTGCTGAACGACGCCTTTGGCGTCAAGCGTGGTCTGATGACCACCGTGCACGCCGCCACCGCCACCCAGAAGACCGTCGACGGCCCGTCCAACAAGGACTGGCGCGGTGGCCGCGGCATCCTCGAAAACATCATCCCGTCTTCGACCGGCGCCGCCAAGGCCGTGGGCAAGGTCATCCCCGAGCTGAACAAGAAGCTCACCGGCATGGCCTTCCGCGTGCCCACCTCGGACGTGTCCGTGGTTGACCTCACCGTGGAGCTGAACAAGGACGCCACCTACGAGCAGATCTGCGCGGCCATGAAGAAGGCCTCCGAGGGTCCCATGAAGGGCGTGCTCGGCTATACCGAAGACAAAGTGGTTTCCACCGACTTCCGCGGCGAGAGTTGCACCTCCGTTTTCGATGCCGACGCCGGCATGGCGCTGGACGGCACCTTCGTCAAGGTCGTGTCCTGGTATGACAACGAGTGGGGCTACTCCAGCAAGGTTCTGGAGATGGCCCGCGTCATCGCCAAGTAAAGACAGCAACTTAACGCAAAGGCGCAAGGACGCAGAGAAAATCAAAATCAATTTTGATGAAATCTTTGTGCTGAACAGGGATGTTCGAATGCCGCGAGCGCAGGGATGCGCAAGAGCGGCCGTCCTCTGCGCCTCCGCGTCTCTGCGTTGAGTTTTTAGTATTTAAGGATCTGAAAATGTCCGTTATCAAGCTGACCGATCTCGATCTCAAGGGCAAGCGCGTGCTGATCCGTTCCGACCTCAACGTACCGGTGAAGGACGGCAAGGTCACGTCCGACGCGCGCATCAGCGCCTCGCTGCCGACCTTCCAGCACTGCCTCAAGGCCGGCGCCAAGGTGATGGTGATGAGCCATCTCGGCCGCCCGACCGAAGGCGAGTACAGCGAGGAGAACTCGCTCAAGCCCGTGGCCGACGATCTCTCCAAGAAGTTCGGCAAGCCGGTGCGCCTCGTGAAGGACTGGATCAACGGCGGTTTCGAGGTCGCGGCCGGCGAGCTGGTGCTGCTCGAGAACGTGCGCTTCAACAAGGGCGAGAAGAAGAACGTCGACGAGACCGCGCAGAAATACGCCAAGCTGTGCGACGTGTTCGTGATGGACGCGTTCGGCACCGCGCACCGTGCCGAGGGCTCGACCCACGGCGTGGCCAAGTTTGCGCCGGTGGCCTGCGCCGGCCTGCTGCTCACCGAGGAGCTGGAGGCGCTCACCAAGGCCCTGCTCAACCCCAAGCGCCCGATGGTGGCGATTGTCGGCGGCTCCAAGGTTTCCACCAAGCTCACGGTGCTCGAATCGCTGTCCGAGAAGGTGGATCAGCTCGTGGCCGGTGGCGGCATCGCCAACACCTTCCTGGCGGCGGCCGGCAAGAAAATCGGCAAGTCGCTGGCCGAGGCCGACCTGATCCCGGCCGCCAAGACGCTGATGGAAAAGATGCAGAAGCGCGGCGCCACGATTCCGATCGCGGTGGACGTGGTCGTGGGCAAGAAGTTTGACGCCAACGAGAAGGCGGTACTGAAGGATGCCGGCGCCGTAGCCGACGATGACATGATCTTTGACATCGGCCCGAAGAGCGCCCAGCAACTGGCCGACATCATCATGAAGGCCGGCACCGTGGTGTGGAACGGCCCCGTCGGCGTGTTCGAGTTCGACCAGTTCGGCGCCGGCACCAAAAAGATCGCCGAAGCGATCGCCGCGACCTCGGCTTTTACGCTGGCCGGCGGCGGCGATACCATCGCCGCGATCCAGAAGTATAATATTTACGACAAGGTGTCTTACATTTCCACGGCGGGCGGGGCGTTTCTGGAATTCCTCGAGGGCAAGAAGCTGCCGGCGGTGGACATCCTCGAACAGCGCGCCAGGAAGTAAATATTTCTGGAACCGCAGATGGACGCAGATTAACGCAGATAAAAGAAACAGGATATATTTTGCTGGATTTGATCTGCGTTCATCCGCGTTTATCAGCGGTTTCATATTCTTAAGGAGTTTCATTGCTGCGTAGAACCAAAATCGTCGCCACCCTCGGCCCGGCCACGGACGACCCCAAGATCCTCGACAAGCTGATCGAGGCCGGGGTGGACGTCGCGCGGCTCAATTTCTCGCATGACCGGTATGAAATCCACGCCAAGCGCGCCGAAGCGGCACGCGAGCGCAGCCAGGCGCACGGCCGGCACATCGGTGTCATCGTGGATTTGCAGGGCCCTAAAATACGCATTGGCAAGTTCAAGAGCGGCCCCGTCACGCTGGCCGAGGGCGACAAGTTCATCATCGACGCCAGCCATCCGCTCGACGCCGGGACAACCGAGCGCGTCGGTACCACGTACAAGTCGCTGCCCCAGGACGTCAGCCGCGGCTCCACCCTGTTGCTCGACGACGGACGCATCTCGCTTTGGGTCGATAAGGTAGAAGGCAGCGAGATTATCTGCCGCGTGGTGAACGGCGGCGAACTCGATAACAACAAGGGCATTAATCGTCAGGGCGGCGGCCTTTCCGCGGCGGCGCTGACCGATAAAGACCGCGAGGACATCAAGTCCGCCGTCAAAATCCAGGCCGATTATCTGGCCATCTCATTTCCGCGTTCCGCCGCCGACGTCGAAGAGGCGCGCAAACTTTTTCATGCCGCGGGCGGCAAGGGTGGGATCATTGCCAAGATCGAGCGCGCCGAGGCGGTGCAAAATATCGAGGAGATCATCAAGGCGTCGGATGTGATCATGATCGCGCGCGGCGATCTCGCGGTGGAAATCGGCGACGCTGCCGTACCGCCGATCCAGAAGCGCATCATTCACATGGCGCGCCGCATGAACAAGGTCGTGATCACCGCCACCCAGATGATGGAATCCATGATCGAGAACCAGGTCCCGACGCGCGCCGAGGTTTCGGATGTGGCCAACGCGGTGCTCGACGGCACCGACGCCGTCATGCTTTCCGCCGAGACCGCGCGCGGCAAGTATCCGGTGGCGGCGGTCGCGGCCATGGACCGCGTTTGCCGTGTGGCCGAGCAGCAGGAAGAGGCGACACACTCGCAGCACCGCATGGACCAGACCTTCCGCCACGTGGACGAGGCTATCGCCATGGCGACCATGTACACCGCCAACCATCTGCCGGTGCGCGCCATCGCTGCCCTGACGGAATCCGGGTCTACCCCCCTGTGGATGTCGCGCATCAGTTCGAACGTTCCGATCTATGCCTTGACGAGCCATGTCGGGACGCGTAGAAAGGTGACGCTTTATCGCGGCGTTTATCCGGTTGCTTTCGAAACCACCACTTCCGATCACGCCGAGGTCAACCGCGCCGCCATCGACGAACTGCGGCGCCGGGGCTCGGTGCGTGACGGGGACATGGTGATCATCACCAAGGGCGACCTGACCGGCGTGCTGGGCGGCACCAACGCCATGAAGATTGCCACGGTGGGCAATCTGCCGGATTTTTAAAAACCCGCAAGACTTTAAATTCAATTAATAACGTATCGAGAGGAGTTTGTTATGGCACTCGTAACCCTGCGTCAACTGCTGGATCACGCCGCGGAACACACTTACGGCGTTCCGGCGTTCAACGTCAACAACCTCGAGCAGATGCGCGCCATCATGGAAGCGGCGCACGAAACCGACAGCCCGGTGATCGTGCAGGCCTCGGCCGGTGCGCGCAAGTACGCGGGCGCGCCGTTCCTGCGCCACCTGATCCTGGCGGCGATCGAGGAATGGCCGCACATCCCGGTGGTCATGCACCAGGATCACGGCGCCAGCCCGGCCGTGTGCCAACGTTCCATCCAACTCGGATTTTCCTCCGTGATGATGGACGGTTCGCTGAAGGAAGACATGAAGACGCCGGCCACCTATGAATACAACGTGGACGTGACTCGGCGCGTGGTGGATTTTGCGCACGCCTGCGGCGTGTCAGTCGAAGGCGAGCTCGGCTGCTTAGGCTCCCTGGAGACCGGCATGGCCGGCGAGGAGGACGGCTCCGGCGCCGAGGGCAAGCTCGATCATTCACAACTGCTTACCGATCCGGATGAGGCCGCCGACTTCGTGAAGAAGACTAAGGTGGACGCGCTCGCCATTGCCATCGGCACCAGCCACGGCGCCTACAAGTTCACCCGTCCTCCGACCGGCGACATCCTCGCCATCGAGCGCATCAAGCAGATCCACAAGCGCATCCCGAACACGCACCTCGTGATGCACGGTTCGAGCTCGGTGCCGCAGGAATGGTTGAAGATCATCAACTCCTACGGCGGCGACATGGGCGAAACCTACGGCGTGCCGGTGGAGGAGATCGTACAGGGCATCAAGCACGGCGTGCGCAAGGTCAACATCGATACCGACCTGCGTATGTCTTCGACCGGCGCGGTGCGCAAATTCCTCGCCGAGAACAAGAAGGAATTCGACCCGCGCAAGTGGCTCAACGCCGCGACCAAGGGCATGAAGGAAATCTGCAAGCAGCGCTATCAGGCCTTCGGCTGCGCCGGCCAGGCGAGCAAGATCAAGGTGCTGTCGCTCGAAGCGATGACGACACGTTACGCCAAGGGCGAGCTCGATCCCAAAGTAAACTAAAGATTCACACCAACCCCCCCTCTCCCAAGGTGAAAGAGTGCGCGCGTAGCGCGCAATGGCTCGCCCCCAAGCCGTATGGCTCTCTTCCTACTCCCCCTCTCCCGCATTACGCGGGAGAGGGCAAGGGGTGAGGGTGAGAGGGAATGAGGGTGAGGGGTGGATGGTGCTGCTGAAGTAACAATCAACACAAAAGGGGTGGGCAACCGCCCCTTATTGTTTTAATGGTTTGACTTGGGCCGATCTCAAAAATCCCTTTTTGCGGAACGCTTTTGCCGAATACCCGGTGCAAGATGCCGTGACTGGTGTTCCCGCAAACATTTTTGAGATCGGTTCTTGTGCATTGCAACGCAGAGTTCTATGCTTTGCTATCAGAGACAATAAGTTTGAGACAGTAAAGGTAATTACCATGGCTCAACTGCTCGACCGCATCAGCATCAATCCCGAGGTATGTTTTGGCAAGCCGTGCATCAAGGGCACGCGCCTCTGGGTGTCTCTGATTTTAGATTTTCTCGCCAACGGCATGACTGAACAGCAGATCCTCGAAGAGTATCCACAACTTACCCACGAAGATATTCTCGCGGCAATCGCCTATGGCGCCGAAGCCGCGCGCGAACGCATCATCCCGGTACCGACGGAAAAGGTGGCGTGAAGCTCAAGCTTGATGAAAACATCGGCAAGCGAGGTATTGAGCTTTTGAGGTCTGCCGGCCACGACGTGGCGACAGTCCGAGATCAGGGATTGGGTGGCGCAAAGGATGAAACGCTGTTTCAAGCATGCGCATCGGAAAAACGCGCGCTCGTCACGCTGGATCATGATTTCGGACAGGTGTTACGCTTTCCACCAGAGGCATCGAGCGGCGTCGTGATTCTGGAACTGCTGCCAAGTCCTGGGCCCGAAGCGATTGTTGCCCGACTGCGAGATTTTCTGGCAGTTCTTACCGAACGACCGCTCATAAACGAACTCTGGATCATTGAGCCGGGACGCGTGCGGATTCATCAGCGCAACTTAGAGGAGGATTAATCACAAAAAAGGGGCGGGCAACCGCCCCTTTTTTATTCCTCACCGACTGGATTTGCGAAGCGCGGCGGATCGGCCTATGGTTGAAATATGATGGACCGCCAAAAATTTCCCTGCCCCTGCTGCGGCCATCAGGTGTTTCTGCGTCAGCCCGGCAACCACGAGAAGTGCCCGGTCTGCGACATGGCAATTGAGCGGTGACAAATGACCTTGTGCTAAACTGCACCGAACAAAACAACCGAGCCGATCCATGGGCAAGTTGGTAGAACACCGTATTACCGCCGAAGAAGCCGCGGCTTTTTGCGCCCGGTGGCAAGCCGTTGCCGGAGTGATCCGGGCCGAGCTGCGCGCACTGCCGATCGAGACCAAGCTCAAACAGCTGGATGCTTTGGTGAAGCTGGCGAAACAACTCAACTGGACGAGCGCCGAAGACGACACCGAAGTACGCGAGCGTTGGGCCCGTCTGCGTTCCGCACTTCATGACTGAGCGACAGGAGTTGGCGCCGCTCATCTCGGCGCTGGCTGACCTGGCGCGGTGGTTTGAAGCGGCAAATATCCGAGGCATCGTGGTTGGCGGTGTGGCGGCGTCTCTGATCGGGCGGCCGCGCTTGACGCACGATGTGGACGCGCTCGTCATGGCCGATGAGTCCCGTTGGCAGGATCTGCTCGAACGCGGCGCGCCGTTCGGTTTTCGACCACGACTCACCGATGCCTTGGCCTTTGCCGCGCGTACGCGAGCGCTGTTGATGCGCCACGAACCGACGGGGGTGGACGTGGATATCATGTTTGGTGCGCTGCGCTTTGAGGAGGAGGCGGTTGCCCATCGAAGCTTCGTGTCGGTCGCCGGCGTCGCGCTCCCGTTGCCGACGCCCGAGGACTTGATCGTCATGAAGGCCGTTGCTCACCGTCCGCGCGATCTCACCGATATCGAAGCGATCCTCGACGTGCATCCGGGTCTCGACGTGGAGCGAGTGCGCCGATGGGTGCGGGAATTCGCCCGGGCGGCCGCTATGCCGGAAATCTGGGACGATTTACAGCGACTCCTTAAAGACCGCGAGGAGCGCCGCGACTAGGCCGGCGGATCGGCCTATGGTTGAAATTATGATGGATCGTAATAAATATCCCTGCCCCTGCTGCGGCCATCAGGTGTTTCTGCGTCAGCCCGGCAATCACGAGAAATGCCCGATCTGCCTGTGGGAAGACGATCTCGCGCAACTGCGGTTTCCGCGCATGCCGGGCAGCGCCAATCACGTCTCGCTCGAGCAGGGCCAGCAGAACTTCGCGGAACTCGGTGTCGCCGAACGGCGTTACCGCGGCGAAGGGCGCGCCCCTTTCGAAGAAGAGCCGCGCGATTCCAGTTGGCGCCCGCTCGACCCGTCGCATGACAATATCGAAGAGCCGCAGCGCGGCGTGGATTACGCGAATTCCTATCCCCTGGCCGATACCACCGTCCTTTACTACTGGCGCGAAACCTACTGGCGGCGTTTCGCGAGCTGACATCTCGTATCGTACTTATCACTGCATTTCTCTGTTCAACAGATAAGCAGTTGATTCAATCCTGTGAGTCCTGTTAATCCTGTCTATTTCTGTTTTTTTTTGGTTGTCTTTTGTAGTAACGCGCGCGCTTCCTTCAGCATAAAATCCTTGAACGCCTCGGCCACGGCCGAGAGGCGTTTGCCGCGCCGGTGCACCACATACCAGTGGCGCATGATCGGAAAGTCAGCCACATCGAGCACGACCAGACGTTTCAGCGTCAATTCCTGTTCGATGGTGGCGCGCGAAAGCAGTCCCAGCCCCAGCCCCGCCTGCACGCTCTGCTTGATCGCTTCGTTGCTGCCGACCTCCATGCCGGTCTTGAGGCGCATGCCGCGCTCGGCGAAGAAGCGCTCCATGGCGATGCGGGTGCCGGAACCGGATTCGCGCACGAGGAAGGTTTCCTCCTGAAGACGCGCGAGCGGAATCTTTTTTTCGCGCGCGAGCGGGTGGTTGGGTGGGGCCACGACCACGAGCGGGTTTTCCATGAACGCCTGCGCCTCGGCGTCGAGTTCCGCGGGCGGCTGGCCCATGATGACGAGGTCCACCGTGTTTTCCACCAGTTGCCGCAGCAGCGTTTCCCGGTTGGTGACATCGAGGCTGACGGTCACGTCCGGATAGCGGCGCGAGAAGGTACCGAGCAGGGTGGGGATGAAATAGTTCGCCGTGGTGGCGACCGAGATGCGCAGCCGCCCGCCGGAGAGGCCCTTGATGCGATTCAGCACCGCTTCCAGTTCGTCGAGCTGCTGGGTGATGGTGCGCGCGTAGGTCAGCACTTCGCGTCCGGCCTCGGTGAGATGGATGCGCTTGCCGAGCTGCTCGAACAGCGCCACGCCCAGGCTTTCCTCGAGCTGCTTCACCTGCATGGATACCGCCGGCTGGGTGAGAAAAAGCTCTTCCGCCGCGCGGGTATAGTTCAAATGCCGCGCGACGGATTCGAAAACCTTGAGTTGGCGCAGCGTAAGGTGCAAAGTATGGGCCCGGAGTTACTATAAGTAATAGCTTATCATAACAATTAAAAAATATGAGTGTTATTTATGATTAGGGCGCTATAGGGTTAGCGCTCTGTACAAACCGTACTTTCACTGAATCGCAGGAGGATAGTTATGGGTAAGCCAGAAGCAGGCGGAACGATCAAAGAGGGCAAAGAACGCTATAAAGCCGGCGTCATGCCCTATAAGAAAATGGGCTATTGGGAGCCGGATTACAAACCCAAGGACACCGATGTCATCGTGGTATTCCGTGTCACCCCGCAACCGGGTGTGGACCACGAAGAGGCCGCCGCCGCGATCGCCGGCGAATCCTCCACCGCCACCTGGACCGTGGTCTGGACCGACCGCCTGACCGCCTGCGAGCTGTATCGCGCCAAGGCGTACAAGAGCGAACCCGTGCCGAACACCGGCCCGGGTACCAAGAACGAAGCGCAGTACTTCGCCTACATCGCCTATGACCTCGACCTGTTCGAGGAAGGCTCGATCCCCAATCTGACCGCCAGCATCATCGGCAACGTCTTCGGCTTCAAGGCCGTGAAGGCGCTGCGCCTGGAAGACATGCGTCTCCCGGTCGCTTACCTCAAGACCTTCCAGGGCCCGGCCACCGGCATCGTGGTCGAACGCGAGCGTCTCGACAAGTTCGGCCGTCCGCTGCTCGGCGCCACCACCAAACCCAAGCTCGGCCTGTCCGGCCGCAACTACGGGCGCGTGGTGTACGAGGCGCTGAAGGGTGGTCTCGACTTCGTGAAGGACGACGAGAACATCAACAGCCAGCCGTTCATGCACTGGCGTGACCGTTTCCTCTATTGCATGGAGGCGGTGAACAAGGCTTCCGCCGCCACGGGCGAAGTCAAGGGCCATTACATGAACGTCACCGCCGCGACCATGGACGAAATGATCGAGCGCGCCGAGTTCGCCAAGAACCTCGGTTCGATCATCGTCATGATCGACCTCGTGATCGGCTACACCGCGATCCAGACTATGGCAAAGTGGTGCCGCAAGAACGACATGATCCTGCATCTGCACCGCGCCGGTAATTCGACATACTCGCGCCAGAAGAATCACGGCATGAACTTCCGCGTCATCTGCAAGTGGATGCGCATGGCGGGTGTGGATCACATCCACGCCGGCACCGTGGTCGGCAAGCTTGAAGGCGATCCGCTCATGATCAAGGGTTTCTACGATGTATTGCGCGAGACGCACAACCCCAAGAGCCTGGAAAACGGTCTGTTCTTCGAACAGGACTGGGCGTCGCTCAACAAGGTGATGCCGGTGGCCTCGGGCGGCATTCATGCCGGTCAGATGCACCAGCTGCTGCACTATCTGGGCGAAGACGTAATCTTGCAGTTCGGCGGCGGCACCATCGGCCATCCGCAGGGCATCCAGGCGGGCGCGACCGCCAACCGCGTGGCGCTGGAAGCCATGGTGATGGCGCGCAATGAAGGCCGCGATTACATGAAGGAAGGTCCGCAGATTCTGGAACATGCCGCCAAGACCTGCAGCCCGCTCAAGGCCGCGCTCGAAACGTGGAAGGACATCACCTTCAATTACGATTCGACCGATACCGCTGACTTCGTGCCCACGGCCACGACCAGCAACTAATTACGAGGAGAATTAATCATGATGACCAATCCTGGAAATCGCGTGACGCAGGGTCAGTTTTCATTTCTGCCTGACCTGACCGATACGCAAATTACGGCGCAGATCAAATGGGCGCTGAAACACGGCTGGGCGGTGAGCGTGGAGTACACCGACGACCCGCACCCGCGCAACACCTATTGGGAAATGTTCGGCATGCCGATGTTCGACCTGAAGGACCCCGCCGGGATCCTGATGGAGATCAACAACTGCCGCAAGACCTTCCCCAATCACTATATCCGCGTGATGGCGTTTAGCTCTGTACGCGGTGGGGAAAGCCCGGCGATGTCGTTCATGGTCAACCGCCCGAAGAAAGAGCCCGGTTTCGGCCTGGCACGGCAGGAAAGCGAAGGACGCATGATTCGTTATACCGTGCACTCCTACGCCACGGATAAGCCGGAAAACGAGCGCTACTGAGATTGCGGTAAATGGAGCTGAATGGGCGGCGCGCTCGACGCGCCGCCCAGTTTCCCCCCGAATTCTTGCAGGAGCCAGGCTATGAGCGACGCAAAGCCGAATATTTCCCCGGTCGGTGACAAGGTCGACCTCGAGGCCGAATTCAAGGCCTCCAATGTCCAGGAAGTACTCGATAAGCTCGACCGCGAGCTGATTGGCCTCAAGCCCGTCAAAACCCGTATCCGCGAAGTCGCGGCCTTGCTGCTCGTCGATCGATTGCGCAAGCAGTTCGAGCTGACGTCCGTCACGCCGACCTTGCACATGAGTTTCACCGGTAACCCCGGCACCGGAAAAACCACCGTGGCCATGCGCATGGGCGAAATCCTCAAGCGCCTGGGCTACGTGCGCGAAGGCCACCTGGTGACGGTGACGCGCGACGACTTGGTCGGGCAATACATCGGCCACACCGCCCCCAAGACCAAGGAAGTCATCAAGAAGGCCATGGGCGGCGTGCTGTTCATCGACGAAGCCTATTACCTCTACAAGCCCGAGAACGAACGCGACTACGGCGCCGAGTCGATCGAAATCCTGTTGCAAGTCATGGAGAACAACCGCGACGACCTCGTGGTGATCCTGGCCGGGTACAAGGACAAGATGGACCGGTTCTTCATGAGCAACCCCGGCATGCGCTCGCGCATCGCGCACCATGTCGATTTCCCGGACTATTCCTCGGACGAACTGCTGGCGATCGCCAAACTGATGCTCGCGCAGCAGAATTACCGTTTCAGCGAAGAGGCGGATAAGGCGTTCGCGGAATACCTCCGGCTGCGCATGAAGCTGCCGCACTTTGCCAATGCCCGCTCGGTGCGCAACGCACTCGACCGCGCCCGCCTGCGCCAGGCCAACCGCTTGTTCGCGCGCCGCGGCAGCAAACTCAGCAAGTCGGACTTGATGACCCTGGAGGCCGAGGACGTCCTGGCTTCGCGCGTTTTCAAGGAAGGCCAGCTCGATCTGGACGGCGATGAGGGTGCCAGCGGCGCTCGGAGCGCCTAGGCGACTGATACGCACGCTGGCACAAGCTGACGCCGTTGTGAAAGGCCTACGTCGCGCATGAAACTCCTAGCATTGTTGGATGCGGTAACAAAAGCCGTCGAATCCGGCGATTCGACGGCGAATACCCACGTGGCGCTCGCGCAGAAGATCTCGGACCTCGCCGACATGGTCGGTTGGGCCGACGGGCCGATCGACCCCGAACGGCGCCTCGCCGATCGTTTCGAGACTCTCATGGAATCGCTGCGCGCACGCCATGTGCAGACAAACGAGCCTTCGGTGGCCGCGCTGCACGATGCGCTTGCCCAGCTGCACGGGGCGATCGATCGCCATGATCGAGACCTTGTTGTGCAGCGCGATGCGGATGAGGAAGACGAAGAATAATCGCGTCAGGTAGAGTCTTCACGTCCAACATCTTCGCCATCTTCGGGCTGCGGCTTCCATCTAATCAAGTACGGCCTGGCGCTAAGGCGACATTAGCAAAGCTCTGATCAATTCCGCGGCCTGTCTATAAGTCTTATTCCCAATTCTTTCGGCACCGAGTAGGCTGCGTGGACTTCGCCTGCTATAATTTTGACGCCTCGTCTAATCAGACGACCATTCGAAACCTCCGTACCTAGCGATGCCATTCGATCCCAGTCACGTCGATTTACTCCTTCAGTACGTCCTGCTGGTCGCCGGGGAGGAAGACAAGCACACCGACCGTCAGCTCGGCCCGATTCACCTGATGAAGTATGTCTATTTGGCCGATCTTGTCTATGCACGGCGCAATCAAGGAAAAACCTTCACCAGCGCCCACTGGCAGTTCGACAAGTTCGGCCCTTGGTCCCAAGAGGTGCGCGAACGTATCGAACCGGCGTTCCTCGTGATTGGCGCAGACAAAAAAATATCTCCCAGCAACTATGAGGACAAGGACGATGGGTTTCGTTGGTCTTTGAGAAACGAACGATTATTACAGGAGCGGGAATGGAAACTTCCAGCCGATATCACAATGTACTTGAAGCGTTATGTCGACAGGTTTGGACAGGATGCACCCAGCCTGCTCGATCACGTCTATAGCACCAAGCTCATGCTGTCGGCCGCACCGAATGAACACCTGGACTTTTCCTTGGCAGTAGAAGATACGTCAAGCGCAGTGCCTGAACCGAGACAGTTGAGAATGGACAACCTCTCCGAGAAGAAAAAGAAAAAATTAAAAGAAAGGATGCATGCGCTACAAGAAAAACAAAAAAGCAGGAAACCGAAAGCGCTCAGGCTTGTGCCCCTGGTAAAGAATCCCAGGGTCGACGAGGTTTACGAAGCAGGTATTGCCTGGCTTGACGATCTCGCTGGCCAGCCGTTAACACCTGGCGAAAAAGCCGCCGAATTCTCGGACGAAGTATGGCAATCATCCACCAGGAAGGGCGGCAATGTTTCCTGACGACTGCATTCAATCGATCATTGGATCCGCCAATTGGTGGACCAGGAACAATGAGAAAAAACTTTGCCGGGGCGCGTTGATCATTGCTTTCGCGCCCCACGTGGACCAGGTTCCTTATGCGCTGGAGCCGGTAGGACGAGCTGACGCCAGTCGGCATGACAGTGCCATCCTTCGCGTTGTCCCCTCAGCGTCAATCAGCCGCCCGAGAAAACAGATCTGCCCGTCGCCGCCATGCCGCATTCAGACGGGGAGGTTTGGGCAGCCTATCGGGCCAAGAAGAGGCCCTGTCTGGTCATTGGTTCCAATAATCCAGCGGTTGAACAAGCGTTGACCAAGGGAACGCCGAAGAATTCCACCGCACCAACGGTACTGGTTGCACCTTATTATGGTGTGGACAGAGATGGCCGGCGCGCGGGCTACAAGCCCGATTTCGTCGAGCGCGTTCGGCATTGCGAATATCCTCAATTCGTTTGGGATCGCCTGCCGATTGCCGGCGGACCCGACGAGTCGATTCTCCGACTGGATCACCTTCAGCCGATCGGCGCGCTTAACAATTCGTACAAAATATCCGAGTTTAAGCTCAGCGACGCTGCGCTCGAGGTCATCGATGAGTTGGTTCATTGGCTGATCTGGGGAAAAGTTGATGCGGACGGTTTAATTGCGTTGTATCGACAAGAAATCGAAGCGACATTCGGTTCAAAGACGGGTTTCGGCGCAAACGTGCCTGGCCAGCCGGTATGATCCGTGCACGAATCACCATTTGAGTAATTTGTAAGGAATCATTAATTAACTTCCCTCTCCCACTTAAGGGGGGAGAGGGCTAGGGAGAGGGGGTCACGATATTTCTCCACTTAATCAAATCCTCCCAAAATAACATGGCGGATTTCCTAACATAGATGACTGTCGGCACACCGCTGATGTGGATGCTGTTCGCGGCCTTCGTGGTCGTGGCGCTGTTGGTCGATTTCCTCGCCATGAACAAGCAGGGCGCCCACAAGGTCTCAATGGGCGAGGCCGCGGTCTGGTCGGTGATCTGGGTCGCGGTGTCGTTCGTGTTCGTCGGCCTGCTGTGGTGGTACCTGGGCGGGATGGGCGGTGACGAGGCGGCGCGGGGCATGGCCAACGTCAAGGCGCTCGAGTTCGTCACCGGCTACCTCGTCGAGAAGGCGCTGGCGGTGGACAACATCTTCGTGTTCCTGCTGGTGTTCACGTATTTCGCGGTGCCGGGGGAATACCAGAAACGCGTGCTGATGGTCGGCATCCTCGGCGCGCTGGTGCTGCGCGCGGTGATGATCTTCGCCGGCGCGTGGCTGATCGCGCGCTTCGACTGGGTGCTGTACCTGTTCGGCGCGTTCCTGGTGTTCACCGGCATCAAGATGTGGTGGGCCGCCGGGCAGGAACCGGACCTGGAATCGAACCCGGCGCTGAAATGGATCCGCCGCCACATGCGCATCGCGCCGGACCTGGACGGCGAGAAGTTCTTCACCCGTATCGACGGCGCCAAAGTGGCCACGCCGCTGTTCGTGGTGATCCTGCTGATCGGCATCGTGGACATCGTGTTCGCCGTGGATTCCATCCCGGCCATTTTCGCGATCACGACCGACCCGTTCATCGTCCTGACCTCAAATGTCTTCGCCATCCTCGGCCTGCGCGCGATGTACTTCCTGCTCGCCGGCCTGCACGAGAAGTTTCATCTGCTTACCTACGGCCTCGCGATCGTGCTGATCCTGATCGGCAGCAAGATGCTGCTGATTGACGTCTACCATATCCCGGTGTCCTGGTCGCTCGCGGCCACGGTCACCGTGCTGGCCGTGACCATGGTGCTATCGCTGTACGTCCCGGCCCGCGGCTACACCGGCAGCGCCTACCCCTTTAAGGCCAAGCATGGCAAAGACGGGGATAGGGCGAAGAAGCAGAATTAGGGGCAGATTCCGGATCGCGGGGTGGAAGTACTAAAAATACCTTAGCATTAAAGCCGCGTGACGCCGCCGGGACATCGCTCTAGAATGTCGGCGTTATGGAAACCGCCGTTAAGGATAAAAATAGCATCACTGAAGGACCGGAGGCGAAAGCATTTGATCCCGCCGATTGGATCCCTCCCGAAATCAGCGAAATCACCGACCACCAGACGGATTTGCCAAGAATCGCCAAGGATCCCAAGGCAATTGCCGCTATCGAGGCCCGGCTTTCCCAGGTTCCCACGACGCACGATCTGTACAACCATGATTCGCGGCAGATTGATTTCCTGCCGCCCAATAGCGTTCACCTGGTAGTTACCTCGCCACCCTACTGGACGCTCAAGGATTACCGCGAACATCCTGATCAAATGGGATATATCGAGGACTATGAAGAATTCCTGTCCGAGTTAGATAAGGTTTGGCGAGCCTGCTACGACGCGCTTGTCCCCGGCGGAAGGCTTGTTTGCGTCGTGGGCGATGTTTGTCTGTCCCGACGAAAGAACAAAGGTGAGCATGTGGTGGTTCCACTGCATGCTTCGATACAAGAACATTGCCGAATGATCGGATATAACAATCTCGCGCCCATTATCTGGCACAAGATTGCAAATGCCGTATATGAAGCGAGCGGAAACGGCGGCGGTTTCCTGGGGAAGCCTTACGAACCGAACGCCGTCATCAAGAACGATATTGAGTTCATTCTGATGGAGCGCAAACCCGGTGGCTATCGAAGCCCGAGTCTGGCGACGCGCATACTCAGCGTGGTTCCCGCCGAGCGCCACAAGGTTTGGTTTCAGCAAATTTGGACCGGCGTTACCGGAGCCTCCACAAAGAATCATCCGGCGCCGTATCCTCCTGAGCTTGCCGAGCGGCTCGTTCGCATGTTCTCGTTTGTCGGTGACACGGTGCTGGACCCGTTCTTGGGCACGGGAACCACCAGCGTGGCGGCGGCAAAATGGGGCCGGAACAGTATCGGTGTCGAAGTGGACCCACACTATTTCCAAATGGCGGCAAAGCGCGTCAGCCACGAATCGCAGGAGCTTTTCTCGTCTTCGGTGGTCCGTTTGCACGAATAACAACTCGATAGGGAGTTCACCTTGCTGGACGTGG
>MFTB01000039.1 GCA_001785195.1 Candidatus Muproteobacteria bacterium RIFCSPHIGHO2_12_FULL_60_33 | reverse complement strand
GCGTGAGCCACTGGGGCTCGGCCGGGAGATTCAGCACCTCGCGCAGCAACGCGCGATTGCGCTTGACGGTTCCGGGTTTATCGCCCACAAGATTGCTGAGATTGAAAGAAGAATACGGACCGACGCTGAAACCGCCGTCACGCGTGGTCGTCAACGCCTTCACGTGCACCGGCGCCGGCCAGTCGGGATAGATGAATTCGAGGGTATTGATCGCCATCACCATGTAGGTTTTTTCTGTCCTGCCGGCGGAAGATATTACATTAATGTAGCCCTGCTGCGCTCGTCTTGTCATTCATAATTGTGTGCGCTTCGCGCACTAAACCGTAATCCCTTCTCCCCTTGCGGGAGAAGGATAGGATGAGGGGTGAAATAATTTGTGTCGAATCGCCTACGGCGATGAT
The DNA here is from genome assembly GCA_001785195.1 of Candidatus Muproteobacteria bacterium RIFCSPHIGHO2_12_FULL_60_33. Classification (GTDB taxonomy): domain Bacteria; phylum Pseudomonadota; class Gammaproteobacteria; order Acidiferrobacterales; family Sulfurifustaceae; genus Sulfuricaulis. Next base: position 30,570 of record MFTB01000039.1, on the reverse strand, counting down.
CAAAGGCTAATGGCGGGTAGCTCCGCCCCTGCACCCTGGGTGACTCTTCTTTGCTTGTCCAAAGTAGAGTCACCAGAAGAAAGGACACCCCGAATGGCGCACTTACCTCTGCTCCGCGGCTTTGGGTCCCGGTGCTGCCCCGACGCGACATCCTGCCGCGCGGGTCAGGAGCAGACATCCCTGCTGCGCCCCCTTCGGGGCGCACGCCCAAAGCCTGGCGGTGCTCGGGCGCGCCATACGGGGTTGGAAAAGAAACGGTGCCAAGTCTTGGGGTTTTCAGGCCCCGTAGCGCGCGCCGAGTACCGCAGCCCCACCGGGAGTTTCTAAGCGAGCTCGTGTTTGAGCCCGAGGCGCGTTGAATAGCGCCCGGCGAGTTGGGCGAGCGCCCGGTGGGGCGAGGAACGCAAGGAAGTATTCGCGCGCTCCGGGGGAGCGCTTCTTTGGGTACTTTCTTGTCGCGACAAGAAAGTACCTCGCCCTCGGGTGCGAGAACCCGATTCAAATACGCGGGCGAAGCCCGCTCGATGAAATATTCCCCCTCTCCCTCGTGTTCCCGCCGGGGTGCAAGAAAATCACTTGCACCCGTTCGGCGGCGTGAACACACGTTAAGTGTGTTCACGAAAACTCCGCCTCACCTCCCGCAAGGGGAGAGGAAAAATAAATTTATTTCCCGTGAACCTTGGCATCCAATGCCAAGGCCTCCATCAATTTACTCATATCTCCCGGAACCGACGTCGCCCACTGCATCCGCTTCCCCGTCTTCGGGTGAATCAGCGACAGTTTGAGCGCATGCAAGGCCTGGCGCTTGAAGCTGCGCAATACATCTTTCAGTTTTTCGCTCGCGCCGGCGGGGATTTTGAGTCGGCCGCCGTATACCGGATCGCCCACCACCGGATAATGCAGGTGCGCCATGTGCACGCGGATCTGGTGCGTGCGGCCGGATTCGAGCCTGACCTGGACCAGCGTGTGCGCGCGGTATTTTTTCATGACGCGGTAATGGCTCACCGCGGGCTTGCCCTGACTGCTCACCGCCATGCGCGTGCGCTGGGTGCGGTGGCGGCCGATAGGGGCCTCGATGGTTCCACCCGCGACCATGACACCGTTGACGATGGTGAGGTATTCGCGCTCGACGCCGTGCTCCTGAAGCTGTGCGATCAGGTGCTGGCGGGCGTGCTCGGTTTTCGCGACCACCATCAGGCCGGAAGTGTCCTTGTCGAGCCGGTGTACGATCCCGGCGCGCGGGAGCGCAGCCAGTGATGGGTCGTGGCTCAGCAGCGCATTCAGCAAAGTGCCTTCCGGATTGCCCGCGCCCGGGTGCACCACCAGGCCGGGCGGCTTGTTGATGACGAGCAGTTCGCTGTCTTCGTGCACGATTTCCAGCGGGATCGCCTGCGCCTTCCAGCCGGATTCCGCCGGCGGCGGCACGCGGACTTCCACCGCATCGCCCGCTTTCACCTTGTCACGTTTACGCGGAACCTGGCCGTTGAGGGTGACACGCCCGTCCTCGATCCACTGCTGCAACCGCGAGCGCGTGATGTCCGCGAACAGCGCCGGCAGCGCCTGATCGAGCCGTTGTCCGGCCAGCTCGGGCGGAATAGTTGCCGACAATCTGGATTCCTGGTTCATGCCTGCGACCGGTCTTTCCGGCGACGTGAAATCGGGTTAAGCTGGCGCGACTTTATACGTTGTATCGGGGTAAATCGAATGCGTCGTTTCACCGGGCCGCTGGCCGCCCTCTCTTTCCTGCTGTTGATCGCCGGATGCGCCGGCATCACCGAAGACCCGACCAAGAACTGGTCGCCGGAGAAATTCTTCACCGAGGCCAAGGCCAAGGTGGCGGATGGCGATTATGAAACCGGCATCAAATATTTTGAAACCCTCGAGGCGCGCTATCCCTACGGACGCTACACCGAACAGGTGCATCTGGAGATCGCCTACGCCTACTACAAATACGAGGAACCGGCGCTCGCCATCGCGGCCACCGACCGCTTCATCCGCCTGCATCCGACGCACCCAAACGTGGATTACGCCTATTACCTCAAGGGGCTGGTGAATTTCCACGGCGAGAAGGGACTGGTGAACTGGCTGCTGGGCTCCAAGGACGACCTCTCCGACCGCGACCCCAAGGGCGCGCTCGAGGCCTACAACGCCTTCAACGAAGTCGTGCAGCGCTTCCCCAACAGCCGCTACGCCGAGGATTCGCGGCAGCGCATGGCCTATCTGTTCGAGGCCCAGGCGAAGTACGAAACCCTGGTGGCGCGCTTCTATTATGAACGCGCGGCCTATGTCGCGGCCGTCAATCGCGCCAAATACTCGCTGGCAACCTATCCACGCACGCCTTCGACGGAAGACGCCCTCGGCATCATGGCGTTGTCCTACAAGGCGATGGGCATGAATGATCTGCTGAAGGACAGCCTGCGGATACTTGGCAAGAATTTCCCGGACAGCCGTTACCTCGCCGAGGTCGGCGCGCTGACGGCGAGCCGTTAGTCTACTGCGGTTAAATCGCTTCCGCCCCCTGCTCACCGGTGCGGATGCGAATCACCTGCTCGACGGGTGTGACAAAAATCTTGCCGTCGCCGATCTTGCCGGTGCGTGCCGCGCCGGTGATGGCCTCGATGCAGCGGTCCAGCATGTTATCCGCCACCACCAGTTCGATTTTCACCTTGGGCAGGAAATCCACCACGTACTCCGCGCCGCGGTAGAGCTCCGTGTGTCCTTTCTGCCGGCCGAAGCCCTTGACCTCGGTCACGGTCAGGCCGCTCACGCCGGCCTCGGACAGGGCCTCGCGCACGTCGTCGAGCTTGAAGGGTTTGATGATGGCCTCGATTTTTTTCATTGTCGGAAACCTCGAATCGGGTTGCGAATCTGTCCTGTCTATTAAATACCACTGGCCGGGACGTTGCCACCGGGCTTGTCCGGGCTGTGGCTGCTATAGCCCGAGGTAAGGGGATAGCGCCGGTCGCGCCCGAAGGCCCGCGGCGTGATGCGCACGCCGGGCGGCGCCTGCCGGCGCTTGTATTCGTTGCGGTCCACCATGCGCAACACCTTGCGCACCGTGGCCTCGTCGAAACCCGCGGCAATAATGTCCTCCGCCGACTGATCCAGCTCGACATAGCGCTCCAGGATCGGATCGAGCGTTGAGTACGGCGGCAGCGAATCTGTGTCCCGCTGGTCCGGCGCCAGCTCCGCCGACGGCGGCCGCTCGAACACGCGCCGGGGAATCACCGCTTTGATCTTGTTGCGGTATTCGGCCAGGCGGTACACCAGCGTCTTGGGCACGTCCTTGATCGCGGCGAATCCGCCGGCCATGTCGCCATAGAGCGTGGCATAACCCATCGCCATCTCGCTCTTGTTGCCGGTGGTCAGCACCATCTTGCCGATCTTGTTCGAGATCGCCATGAGCAACGTGCCGCGGATGCGCGCCTGGATGTTCTCTTCGGTGGTATCCGGCTGCCTGCCCTTGAATTCCTCCTTGAGCGCGCCCAGAAACGATTCGAACATGGGCTCGATCGGAATGAAGCTGTATTTCACACCCAGCGCCGCGGCCTGCGCGCGCGCATCGTCCAGACTCATCGAGGCGCTATAGCGCGAAGGCATCATGACGGCCTCGACCCGCGAGGCACCGATGGCATCCACCGCGAGACACAGCGTGAGCGCCGAATCGATGCCACCGGACAGGCCGATCACCACGCCGGCAAAACCGTTCTTGCCGATATAATCGCGCACGCCCAGCACCAGCGCCGTATACACGCTTTCCTCCTCGGAAAGTTCCGGCGTGATCAAGCCGGTAACGGGCGTGACCTGCCCATCGGTGTCGACTTCAACGAGATACAATCCCTCCACAAAGGCCGGCGCGCGCTGGGTCATTTCGCCCCGTCCATCCACCACGAACGAATCGCCGTCGAAGACCAGTTCGTCCTGGCCGCCGACGAGGTTCAGGTACACGATCGGCACGCCGTTGGCGCGTGCGCGGCGGGCGACCACGCTGAATCGCTCCTGTCCCTTGTTCTTGTGAAACGGGGATGCATTCAGGTTGATCATCAGTTTCGCGCCGGCATTCACCGCCTGCTCCACCGGTCCCTGCTCCCACACGTCTTCGCAGATCGTGACGCCGACCGGCACGCCCGCGACATCGATCAGGCACGGATCAACGCCCTCGGCAAAGTAGCGCTTCTCATCGAACACGCCATAGTTGGGGAGGTTGTGCTTGAAACAGGTCGCGGCCACCTTGCCGCCGCGCAGTAGCGAAGCGGCATTGAACAGCTTGCCGTACTGCCGCTTGGGATAACCGACGATGACATCGATGCCGGAAATCTCCCGCAGCATCTCGCCCAGCGCGAGTTCCACGCGCATGGAGAGCTCGGGGCGCAGCAGCAGGTCCTCCGGCGGATAGCCGGTCAACGCGAGTTCGGGAAAGACAACGATATGGGTCTTGAGTTCGTCGCGCGCGCGTTTCGCCGCGGCGATCATCTTCGCGGCATTGCCGGAGATATCCCCCACCAGCAGGTTGAGCTGGCCGAGGGCAATACGCAGGCGCGAGTTCATTATTCGAGCGCTTCGCGCATGCGCGCGCCGATGTCGGCGGGCGAACGCACGGTGTGCGCGCCGGCGGCCTCGAGCGCGCGATATTTTTCCCCGGCCGTGCCGCGGCCAGCCGAGATCACCGCGCCGGCGTGGCCCATGCGCTTGCCCTGGGGCGCGGTCACCCCGGCGATATACGCGACCACCGGCTTGGTGACGTGATTCCTTATATAAGCGGCGGCGTCTTCCTCCGCCTGCCCGCCGATCTCGCCCACCATGACAATGCCGCGGGTGGCCGGATCGGCCTCGAACAGCCGCAGGCAATCCACAAAATTCAACCCCTGTATCGGATCGCCGCCGATGCCGATGCAGGTGCTCTGGCCTAGTTCTTCCTGCGTGGTCTGGTACACGGCTTCATAAGTCAACGTGCCCGAACGCGAGATGATGCCGATGGCGCCCGGCCGGTGAATCGCGCCCGGCATGATGCCGATCTTACATTCGCCCGGCGTGATGATGCCGGGGCAATTGGGTCCGATGAGCGCGACGCCGGAATACTGATGCAGCGCCGCCTTGACCTTGCGCATGTCCCGCACCGGAATGCCCTCGGTGATGCACACGATCACCTTGATGCCGGCCGCCGCCGCTTCCAGGATGGAATCCGCGGCAAACGGCGCCGGCACGTAAATCACGGTCGCGCTCGCGCCGGTGACGTGCACCGCGTCGCGCACGGTGTTGAACACCGGCAATCCGAGATGCGTCTGTCCGCCCTTGCCCGGCGTCACGCCCCCGACCATCTTGGTCCCGTAGGCAATCGCCTGTTCGGAATGGAACGTACCCTGCTTGCCGGTGAAACCCTGGCAGATCACTTTGGTGTTCTTGTTGACCAATATACTCATTTGAAAACCTTCAATTCACCGCGAAGGCGCAAAGGACGCAAAGAAGATTCTTGAGAGTTAAAACCGAGTAACATTTGATTATCGCTTGATTCCCTTTGCGCTCTTTGCGTCTTTGCGGTGAAAATTATTTTCTTACCGCCGCGACCACCAACTTCGCGGCGTTCGTAAGGCTGTCTGCGGCGGTGATCTTCAGCCCGCTGCTTTTCAACAACGCCCGCCCCTTGTCAACGTTGGTGCCTTCCAGACGGACCACCACCGGAATCTCGATGCCGACCTCCTGCACCGCCTTGATAATGCCCTCGGCGATGAGATCGCAGCGCACGATGCCGCCGAAGATGTTGACCAGAATCGCCTTCACATTCTTGTCCGACAGGATCAGCTTGAAGGCCTCGGCCACCTTGTCCGCCGTGGTGCCGCCGCCGACGTCGAGAAAATTCGCCGGCATCCCGCCGTGCAGCTTGATCAGGTCCATGGTCGCCATCGCCAGCCCCGCGCCGTTGACCATGCAGCCGATGTTGCCGTCGAGCGCGATGTAACTGAGCCCGAACTCGCGCGCCATGTGCTCCTTGGGATCGTCCTGCGAGGGGTCGCACCACTCTTCCAGCGCCTTCTGCCGGTAAAGCGCGTTGTCGTCGACCTGGATCTTGGCGTCGAGCGCGGTCAGTTCGCCATCGGCGCCGATCGCGAGCGGATTGATTTCGACCAGGCTCAGGTCGCGCGAACAGAAAAGATGATGGATGCTGAGCATCAGGCGCGCGAGTGCGGTTACCTGCTTGTCCTTCAGGCCCAGCGCGAAGCCGATTTCGCGGCATTGATACGCCTGCAGGCCGGCCACGGGATCGGCAACCGCTTTCATGATCTTTTCCGGGTGTTTGGCGGCGATCTCCTCGATGTCCATGCCGCCAGCACTGGAGGCGATAAACACGATACGCTCGAGCACGCGATCCACCAGACAGGCGAGATAAAGCTCACGCATCACCACGCTCGGATGTTCAACCAACAGGCGGTGCACGGGTTGACCGGCGGGGCCGGTCTGGTGTGTCACCAGCCGCGTGCCGAGCAGGCCGCCCGCTGCTTTTTCCAGTGCGTCGCGGCCGATGACCTTTTTCACGCCGCCGGCCTTGCCGCGCCCGCCACCGTGGATTTGCGCCTTGACCACCCAGTTGTCACCGCCCAACTCATCGGCCACCTCCAGCGCCTCGTTCACGCTGAACGCCGGTTTACCCGCGGGAACCGGAACGCCGTATTCGGCGAGCAGGGCCTTGGCCTGGTATTCGTGAAGATTCATGGGTTACGCCTGTTCATTATGATTATTATCCGCAGATAAACGCAGATATTTGTGAGAAAGATAAACGCGGATCAGTTATACGAGTTTCCGTATTATTATCTGCGTTCATCTTAGAATAAATCGGCGTTAATCTGCGTTCCCAAATATATAATGATATCGCGCAATTTAGCACATCACGCACTTACTGGCCTATTCGTAGCGCAACGCGTCGATGGGATTGAGGGCAGCCGCCTTGCGCGCGGGATAGATGCCGAAGACAACGCCGATGCCGGCGGAGAACAGGAACGCCAGCAGCACGGCATCCGCCGAGACCGACGCCGACCAACCGGCGAACGATGACATCATCACCGTCATGATCCAGCCGACGGCGATGCCGGCGAGCCCGCCGGTCAGACTCACCACCACCGTCTCCACGAGAAACTGGGAGAGAATGTCGCGCCGGCGCGCGCCCACGGCCTTGCGCAGACCGATCTCACGCGTGCGCTCCGTGACCGACACCAGCATGATGTTCATGATGCCGATGCCGCCGACCAGCAGGGAAATCCCGGCGATGGCGGCGAGCAGGAATGACATGGTACGGCTGCTTTCGGCCATGGTCGTCTGGATATCCGCCAGGTTGCGCACCTCGAAAGCGTCTTGGCTCAGCGCCGGCGGCACCCGGTGGCGCGCCAGCATGAGTTGCTTGGCTTCCTCGATGATCGGCGGGAGCTGGTCGGCGCTGGCGGCCTCGATATCGATGTAATCGACGTAATTCTTCCCGAGCAGGCGATACATCGCCGTCTGCACCGGAATCACCACGATATCGTCCTGGTCGCGCCAGGCGTTCGCGCCTTTCTCGGGCAAAATGCCGATGACCTGGAAATTGATCCTGTTGAGCTTGATGTATTCACCCACCGGATTCTGGTCGCCGAAGAGTTCGCGCACGACCGTCAACCCGATGAGCGCCACGCGCGAGCGCCGCTGGTTCTCCGCCTCCGTGAAGAAGCGCCCGAGCGGCGGCTGGGCGGCGCGCATGTGTTCGTATTCCGGACCCGTTCCGAGTATCTGGGTGTTCCAGTTGCGGTTGCCGAAGGTCACGCGCGCGCGACCCCTAACCGAGGGCGAGGCCTGTTTGACGCCCACGATCTGTTCCTTGATCGCCGCGACATCGTCGATGGTCAGCCGCGTCGTTTCGCCCGCCTCCTGCGCCACGCCGCCGATGCGCACGGCGCCCTGGCGCAGCACCAACAGGTTCGATCCGAGGGATGACAATTGCGTCTCGATGGCCTTCTGGGCGCCCCGACCGAGCGCCAGCATCGCCACCACGGCCGCCACGCCGATCAGGATGCCGAGCATCGAGAGCGCCGTGCGCACCTTGTTGGTGGCGAGCGCGCGCAGTCCCTGGCGCAGGTGCTGACCAAACTCCCGGAGGCGCCAGCGACCCGGCGTCCGGTTCGCCGCGGCGGCCGCAGACACCACGTGCCGTGGCGCCGTGCCTGTACGATCATCGGACTGGATCATACCGTCGCGCACGCGGATGCGGCGACGCGCCTCGCGCGCGATCTCTTCCTCGTGCGTGACGATGACGACGGTAATCCCCTGGCGGTTGAGTTCCCGGAGCACCGCCATGATCTCCTGCTGACTCGCGGTGTCGAGGTTGCCGGTCGGCTCATCCGCCAAGATGATGCGCGGTTCGTTGACGAGGGCGCGCGCAATGGCGACGCGCTGCTGCTGACCGCCGGAGAGTTCGTTCGGCTTGTGGCGCACGCGATCCCCGAGCCCCACCCGCGACAGCAGCGTTTCGGCGCGCGCCAGGTCGAGTTCGTGCCGCGAGTAGAGCAGTGGCATCGCCACGTTCTCGCCCGCGCTGACGCGCGGCAACAGGTTGAACTGCTGGAACACGAAACCGATGGCCTCGCGGCGCAGCACGGCCAGTTCATCCTCCAGGAGATGCGCCGTTTCTTTTCCGAGCAGTCGATAGGAGCCTGCGTCGGGCACGTCGAGCAGGCCGATCACGTGCATCAGGGTGGATTTGCCCGAACCGGACGGGCCGGTGATGGCCACGAATTCGCCGGACTCGATGGTGAGCGAGACGCCGCGCAGCGCCAGCACGCTGGTTTCACCCATGCGGTAGGTCTTGTGAATGTCCCGAAGTTCGATCATCCTCGACGGACTCAGCGCCTGCGGCCATACGGCGCGAGCGGGCTCGATACCGCTTCCGCGCGTCCGTTCACGCGCAGCTGCAGGGCTAGCAGCTTCTCGCCTTCCGTAACGCCTTCCAGCACCTCGGTGCGCTTGCCGTCGCTCAGGCCCGCCTTGATCCGCCGCTCGACCGGCGTGCCGTTGGGCCTCGCTGGCGCGACCAGAACATAGGAATCGCCATCGCGCGATTTCACTGCCTCACTCGGAATCAGCAGCACGTCCGGGCGCGAGTCGGTCACGAAACTCACATTGGCCGTCATGCCGCTGCGCATGAAGGACGGTGTTTTCTCGGGCAGCACATCGACCTCATAGGTCGTGACATTGTTCACCGTCTTGGCGTCATACGCGATCTGGTCCACCTGCCCGTCAAAAGACTGGTCCGGATAGGCATCGAGCACCAGCCGGGCGCGCTGGCGCAAATGGATCCGCGCGATATCGGTCTCGTCCACCTGCGCCTTGACCGTAAGCCGGTCCGACATGACGAACACGGCGTCGCTGCCGGTGAAGGTCTGGCCAGGCTCCACGCTGCGCAGAATCACCGAGCCGCTGATCGGCGCGAGCACCGGCGTGGCGCGGTACAGTTCTTCCCAACGCTTGAGTTCCTCCGGCCCCCGGGCGCGGGCGGCGTCGATCAGCGCCGCGCGCTCGGTCGAGCTCATCCACGCCATGATCTGGCCCTTGGTCACGGTCTGGCCTTCCTCCACCAGCACCTGCTCGGCGCGCCCGGCGATCGGCGGTTTTATTTCAAGACGATTTCTGGGCTGCACCACGCCGGTGCTGAGAATAGTGGCCACCAGATCGCCGCGGATCACGCTGACCTCGCGATACTCGGGTTGTGTCTTCCCACCGGCATACCAGTAAAGATATGCGCCGATGCCAAGCGCGATGAATACCGCAGTTACAATCATCCACCGATACTGGCGCGCGGTTTCGGTCATGCTCACGGAATCACTCCTTTGCCTTGCGCCTGCTCCCAGGCCGCCTCGGCCGTAACGCGGTCACGCCGGCTCTGGAGCAGGGTTTTCTGCCGCTGAATCAGGTCGTTCTCGATGCGATCCCAGTCCTCGAACGACACGAGGCCATTGTTGTAACGTGAACGCGCGATCTCGGCGCGCGTGACAGCGGCTTCGAGGAATGCCTGGTCCACCTTGAGCTTTTCCGCTGACTCGACATAGCTCGCATGGGCTTGCTTGAGCCGCACCAGCATTTGACGCTCCACATTGTCCTTGTTCGAAGACACGGCCTCGAGTGTCGCGGCCATGCTCTTCGTCGTGTAGTAATCCTTACCGCCGCTGAAAAGCGGGATGGTAAGGTTGAGTCCCACCGTGCGCCGGTCCTTGTCGGGGGTCCAGTCCTGGCCCTCGCGCGCGACGCTGCCGGTGAGATCGACGCTAGGATAGAAACCGGCGCGCGCGAGCGTCACATCCGCCACCGCCGACCTCTCCTGTGCCCGCGCCTGCAGCAAATCGGGCGTCTGCTGTACCAGCTGCCGGAAATCCGGCGCCGCGCCCGGTGCGGTCACCGGAACGTTGCCGATAATTTGCAATCCTCCCGGCTCGGCACGACCCAGCACCCGCGCGAACTGCGCCTGAACCGAGGCCAGCGCCTGTTGTGCCTGAAGATTTTCGTAACGCGCCTGGGCCAGCGTGGCGCGCGTCAGCAGGAAGGAGCCCTTGTTCTCGCGTCCGCCTTCGAAACGCAGCTCCACCAGTCGCAGATTTTCTTCCAGCCTTTGCACAATCTTCTCGGTGAGCGTGACGTTGTCCTGCGCGAATTGCAATCCGGCGAACGCCGATTTCAGTTCCTGACTCAGCCTGGCCTTGGCCGAGGCGAGACCGGCCTCGGCCTGGGTGAGATTCGCCGCCCCCTGCTCGATCCTGGCGCTGTCCTGAAAACCGGAAAACAGATTCTGGCTGAGCGAAAGCGAGGTGCTGTAATTGGCGCCCGCAGTGGTCGCACTTCCCGAGCTGTCGCTGTAGCCCGCACCCGCCGACAGCTGGGGCAGATTGCCGCTGTGGGCCGCCGTGGCCGTGTGCGCGGCCGCCGCCAGCTTGGCGCGTGCCGCGCGCAGTTCCGGATTGCCGGCCGCCGCCTCCTCGACGCTGGCCTCCCATATCAGCGCCGCGGGCGGGGCGGCCCAGAGGGCCGGCATCAACCCAAACAGCAGGGCCGGGAACATTTTAAGAGTGGCGGTCATGCAGGGTGGCTGCTTCCAGATCCATGCGTTGGTCTTGGTTATTCCGTTGACAGGCTGACGGCCCGCCATTGTGGCGGAAAGCCGTGTGCTGTCCAAACGCAATACGTCGTATTGTCTGGGACATGAATTGAGGCTAATATTTCCTGACTGACCGATCGGTCAGTCAGATTATCGCGACAAACCGGAGCCAGGCAAGTGCCGAAGTCATGACCCCCGAAACAATATCTTCGCCGGCCCGTACGGGCAGCGACACGATCGCCCGCATCCTGGCCGCGGCCGAAGCCTTGTTCGCCGAGCACGGCTTCGACGCGGCCTCCATGAGCGCCATCGCCGAGCGCGCGGGGGTCAGCAAGGCCAACATCTTTCATCATTTCAGCTCCAAAAACGCGTTGTATCGGGCGGTCTTGCGCCACGCCATCCGTGAAGTCACCCGGCAGCTCAAGCACATGTCCAGCCACTCTGGCGCGGTATCCGCCGACTTGGCGCAATTCGCCCGCGGCCACCTATCCAGCATTCTGGAGCACGACCAATTCGCGCGCCTCATGCTGCGCGAGATCCTGTCGGACATGCCGCAGGAACGGCTCAAGATCGCGCAACAGGTCTTCGGGGAAAATTTTTCCGAGCTGGTGACTATCCTGCGCCGCGGACAGGAGAGCGGCGAACTGCGCGCCGACGTGGATCCGGCGATGGTGGCCATCATGCTGGTCGGCGCCGATGTCTTCTTCTTTCAGGCGAACAAGGTATTCCGGCACTTTCCCGAGGTGAACTTCGCGGACGATCCGGCGCTCTACAGTCACCAGGCGGTGGACATCCTGCTGCGGGGCATTCTCACCCCCGCTGCGGTCAAGACTCCGACGCGCGCCGGCAACTCCGGCACGCCTTCCTCCGCTCAACACAAGGAATAACACCATGAGCCGATCAGCTTTTTGGACCCTTCTGCTGGCATTGATTGTCATGATGTCCGGATGCGGAAAAAAAGCGGAACAGAAACCGCCGGAAAAAATCGTCAATATCACCACCGCGCAGGTGGTGACACGCGACCTGCCGCTGACGGAAAGCGCGGTCGGTTCCGAGACCTGGGTGAGCCAGGCGGAGACCTACGATCCCACCCGCGATCTGGCGCGCCGCTTTTATATCCGCCTGCCGTTCCCGCTCGACATCGTGCGGCGACTGAAAATCGGCCAGCCTGTGAACCTGACCAACTTTGAAGACGGCAAGAAAGCCGTCGGCGTGGTGCGCGAAATCCGCCCGGCCTTGAGCACCATGACCCAGACCGTGGAGGTCATCGTGGACGTGAGGAATCCAGGCGGATGGCGCCCGGCCGGCAGCGTACGCGGCGAGGTGACACTCGACATCCACCGCAATGCATCCGTGGTGCCGGAACAGGCCGTGGTGCTGCGCCCGGCGGGCGCCGTGGTGTATGCGGTGGAAAACAACACCGCGCGCGCCCGCATGGTGAAAACCGGCATCCAGCGCAACGGCATGGTTGAAATCCTGGAAGGCCTCCAGGCCGGTCAGGTGGTCGCCGTCGATGGCGCCACCCTGCTGAGCGACGGGGCCAAGGTCAACGTCCGCGGTGAAACGGCGGAGACTTCCGGAAAACCGGCGGGCGCCGCCAAATGACCCTGCCTGAATTTTCCATCAAGCGCCATGTGTTCACCCTGATGGTGAGCCTGGTGCTGATCCTGTTCGGCATCATCGGCTTCACGCGTCTCGGTCTCGACCGTTTCCCCAAGGTGGAATTCCCGGCCGTTACCGTCACCACCACGATGCAGGGCGCCGACCCGGACATCGTCGACAAGAACATCACCGACGTCATCGAGGAGGCCTGCAACCAGGTGCCGGGCGTGAAATCCATTATCTCGAGTTCCTCGCTCGGGGCCTCGGTGGTGGGCATCGAGTTCGAGCTCGAAAAAAACCTCGACGTCGCCTATCAGGAGGTCAAGGCCAAGGTGGACGCCGTGGTCAAGCGTCTCCCGGACGACGCCGACCCGCCGGTGGTGCGCAAGGTCGAGGTCGGCGCCACGGCCGTGATCTGGGTGGCGCTGCATGGCGACCGCACCCTGCAACAGCTCAACACCTACGCCGACGAAGTCATCAAACCGCGGCTGGAAACCATCAGCGGCGTGGGCGACGTGCTCATCGGCGGACAGATCAAGCGCACCATCCGCATCTGGCTCGACAACCAGCGCCTGCACGCCTTCAACCTCTCGCCGCTTGACGTGCGCAACGCCTTCGCGCGCGAGCATCTCTCGATTCCGGGCGGATTTCTCCAGGGACAAAGCCGTGAATTGCTGATCAAGTTCGACGCCGAATTCGAAACCGTGCGGGCCATGGACCGGCTCGTGATCGCCTACCGTCAGGGCGCGCCGGTGTATCTGCGCGACGTGGCGAAGATCGAGGACGGCATGGAGGACGCGCGCAAGCTGGCGCGCTACAACGGCAAGCCGGCCGTGGGCCTGGGCGTGGTCAAGTCGAGCGGGGCCAACACCGTGGCCGTGGTGGATGCCGTCAAGCACCGCGTCGAGAACGAGATCATCCCGGCGCTCCCGCCCGGCCTGATGATCCGGTATTCCTCCGACGACTCCATCAGCATCCGCCAGTCCATCGAGGCGCTGCAGGAACATCTGCTGTTGGGTACGCTGTTCGCGGCGATCATGGTGTTCCTGTTCCTGAAGAGCGGCCGTTCGACCATCATCATCGCCACCGCCATCCCGGTGTCGCTGTTCGCCACCTTCGCGGTGATGTACTTCGCCGACTACACGCTGAACAAGATCACGCTGCTCGGCTTGCTGCTGCTGATCGGCGTGGTGGTGGACGACGCCATCGTGGTGCTGGAGAACATCTTCCGCCATCGCGAGGAAGAACACGAAGCCGCGGAAAAGGCGGCGATCCGCGGTTCCGGCCAGGTGATCTTCGCGGTGCTGGCCTCGACGCTGACGCTGGTGTCGATCTTCCTGCCGGTGGCGTTCATCAGCGGCATCCTGGGGCGCTTCCTGAGCTCGTTCGCGCTGGTCGTCACCATCGGCGTGCTGGCCTCGCTGTGGGTGTCGCTCACGCTCACGCCCATGCTGTGCTCGCGTTACCTCGCCCTGCCCGACCACAACGGCCGCGTTTACAGGGCGCTGGAAGGGGCCTATGTCCGGCTCGAGAACGCCTACCGCCGACTGCTGCAACTGGCGATCGCGCATCGCTGGAAGGTCATCGGTATCGCCGCGCTCGTGGTGATGTCGAGCATCTTCTTCTTCGCGCAGGTGGGCAAGACCTTCGTGCCGGAGGAGGACGAGTCGCGCTTCATGATCAGCGCGCGCACGCCGCTCGGCTCGAATCTGGATTATACCGCCGGCAAAATCGCGGAAATCGAGAAAATCCTGTCGCAGCGGCCGGACGTGTACAGCTACTTCACCGCCATCGGCCTGGGCGAGATCGGTCAGGTCAATGCCGGGCGCATGTTCGTGCGCCTGCAGGAACGCGACGAGCGCAAGCTCTCGCAATCGGAAATCATGCGCGACCTGCGGCGCGATCTCAACCAGATCCCCGGCGTGCAGGCGTTCATCGCGCCCATCAGCTTCATCACCGGCCAGCGCAGCGAGCCGCTGCAATTCGCCATTCAGGGGCCCGACCTGCTGAAGATCGACCGGCTCTCGGACGAGATGGTGGCGCGTCTCAGCCGCATCGAGGGCATGGCCAAGCTCGACAAGGACCTGAAGCTCGACCTCCCGGAGGTGCGCCTGATCATCGATCGCGAGCGCGCGGCGCAACTGGGCATCAGCGCCCAGGACGTGGCGCTCACGCTCAACACCATGACCGGCGGCGTCGACATCGCCGAATTCAAGGACCGGAGCGAGCGCTACGATATCCGCCTGCAGACCGAACCGGTCAAGCGCGCCACGCTGGAGGACCTCAAGCGGCTTTACGTGAAAAACCGGGCGGGCGACCTGGTGCGCCTCGATTCGCTGGTCAGGCTGGAAGAAGGCCTGGGACCGGCGGTGATCACGCGCCGCAACCGCCAGTACGCCGGCTTCATCTACGGCAGCCTGGAAACCCTGCCGCTCGGCGCCGCCACCGAGGCGGTGAAAAAGATCGGCGCCGAAATTCTCCCGGCCGGGTATTCCATCGCCTTCACCGGCCAGGCGGAGGAATTCGCGCGCACCGGAGGTTATGTGCTGTTCGCCTTCAGCCTGGCGCTCGTCATGATTTACATGGTGCTGGCCAGCCAGTTCAATTCGCTGCTGCAACCGCTGCTGGTCATGGTGGCCCAACCGCTCGCCGTCATCGGCGGCGTGGCGGCGCTGTGGATCGCCTCGTTCTGGACCGAAGCCACGCTCAATATATTCTCCATGATCGGCATGATTCTGCTCATGGGTCTGGTCGCCAAAAACTCGATCCTGCTGGTGGATCTGACCAACCAGTATCGCGCGCAGGGGAAAAACGTGGACGACGCCCTGAGCGAGGCCTGCCCGCACCGGATGCGGCCGGTGCTGATCACCTCGCTGACCGTGATCGCCGCCATGACCCCGGCCGTCATCGGGCTCGGGCCGGGTGTTGAGAGCAACAGTCCGCTGGCGCTCGTCGTGGTGGGCGGCATGATCTCGTCCACCCTGCTGACACTGGTCGTGGTGCCCGCGGTATATTCGCTGGTGGAAAACTGGCGCGTGCGCCGATCCGCCGTCAAAGGGGCGGCCAAATGAAACGGCTGCTGTCCCTGCTTTTTCTTTGCACGCTCTGCCTGCCGGTCATGGCAGCGGATCTCGTGGAAATTTATGGCCAGGCCAAAGCGAGCGACCCGGCGTGGCGCGCGGCCCAGGCGGGCCGTCTGGCCGGCGCGGAAAAAGCCCCGCAGGGACGGGCGTTGCTGCTGCCGACGCTGGGACTTTCCGCGGGCAAATCGGAAAGCGATCAGCGCGTCAAAACGCCGACAATCAACAATACCTTCCGGTACGGCACCGACAGTTACAACCTCCAGCTTACGCAGCCGCTGTACCGGAAGCAGAATACCGCCGGCTATGCGCAAGGCATCGCGGGCGCAAATGTCGCGGAACACGAATTCGAGCTCGCACGGCAGGATTTGATCCTGCGCGTCACGCGGGCGTATTTCGATGTGCTGGCCGCGCAGGACGTGCTCAACTTCGCCGTCACGGAGAAGGAAGCCATCGGCAGGCAACTGGCGCTTGCCAAACGTAACTTCGCCGTCGGTAGTGCGACGCTGGTGGACGTGCATGAGGCGCAGGCGCGTTACGATCTGGCCGCCGCGCAACAGATCACCGCCGCCAACGATCTCGAAGTCAGGAAAGAGGCGCTGCGGGTGCTGATTGGCGCCTCTCCCGGAGCACTTTCACGTCTGGAAACAAAGTTTGAATTGCAGCCGCCGGATCCTGCCGACATGGAGAAGTGGGTGCAAACAGCGGCGACGGAAAGCCCGCGAATCAAGTCACAGCAGGAATCCCTCGAAATTGCACGCCAGGAGGTGGAAAAGAACAGCGGCGGACATTACCCGACACTGGATATCACCGCCTCACGCACGTATTTGGATGCCGGCGGCAGCGTGCAGGGTTTCGCCATCGAGTCCACCACGAACCAGGTTGGGTTGCAGTTCCAGATGCCGCTGTACCAGGGCGGCAGCATTTCCTCCAAGGTGCGCGAATCCGCGGCACGCCTCGAGGAAACGAGCCAGCGCCTGGACCAGACGCGCCGTCAGGTGTCGCAGCAGGCGCGCGAAACCTATCTCGCCGTCATCAACGGCATGGCGCGCGTGCAGGCGCTCGAACAGGCGCGGATTTCAAACGAACGTGCACTGGAATCCACCGTCATCGGATATGAGCGTGGCGTACGCACCGGCGTGGACGTGCTCAATGCGCAGCGCGAACTCTTTCGCACCCGCCGCGACCTGTCCCAGGCGCGCTACGACTATCTGATCAGCCGCCTGCGGCTCAAAGCCGCGGCCGGTACGTTGCAGGAACAGGACCTCGAAGACATCAACCGGCTGTTGGCCCGCCAGTCGCCGGGTTGACCATGCCGCGACAGGCGTGCTGTAGTCATTGATTTAACGCTGTCTTAACCGGCCGAGGACCCGCGCCAGCGGGACCGAGATCCGGTTGGAGGTATATGGTTAGGCGCAATTATCTTAGGATTTATCGAGTCGTACATTCGATCTTACCAAGAAACTCCGAACATTTTGTCTTCAATGGTTTACTAGCTCTATTAGCTCTTTCTTCGTCATCGGCATCGCTTTTTAGATTTACGTAAAGTTCTTGGAGTGTGACACGGGCATCAAGATCACTCAATTCGCCCCTCTGGACTCTCTGACTTAATTGATCTGCTTTGAGCAGATATAGTCTTACCCTGGCATCCTTCGACGCTGCTGGTTGGTCTTTGGCTAGCGCGGTTTTCAGGCACAAAACAACCTCTGGAAATGCTGAGTGTTGCTTTTCGCAGTCTGCTTGATATGAGCCAACGGTTGCGCAACCACTGATATAACCCGTAACTAAAAACACAAGGATCAGTCTATTGTTGGTCATCTTTCCTCTTTCCCCCTTTCGGTGTTGAACGCGTTGTTATGCGGTTTCACAGATTGAATCCAGCTTTTTAATAAATGCCTGTTTTAGTTCATTGCTTCGTAACAGTTCCGCTTTGTAACTGCACATGTACTGCTTAATGGCGTCCACGAACAAAGCTCTATTGAGAATTAGTGATTCGTTATGCTTTTCCACAAGGACTGTCGTATCGATTCGTATTTTCCATCCACTCCTCGTTGCAGCTTCGTGAAGTACAGCACAGCGAACGTTCTCGTAAAAGTTGTTGGCCAGACCATCCACCGCAAAATGCGCACTAAATGGTTCGTGGTTTTTCAGAAAATCTTCAAAAATTGGTTGGCTTTTGAAATACTCTTTTGTTTCATCAAGCGGATTGCCCTTAGAAGCTCGCTTGTATACTTTCCCTAGGCGAAACGATTCCAATGCTTCAATGAGGGAGCAGATGATTGTGGTTATCGCAAATCCTTCTCCTTCGACATCGGAGTATTTTTCAATAGCCTCTATTGGTTTCAAGTATCTGGTACAAATTCGCTTTTCGAAAAAATCGTAAGCCTCACACCATAAAGTATCTTTGCCAAGGTCGCTTTCGAGCGACACTTTCAATCGCAGCCAGTCACCAATAGTGAGCTCGCCGGCAATTTTTATATTCTTGTCCACGTTGTTTTACGCATAACTAGAAGTAGACGACCTAAATGTCGTTTTGCAAAGTGACAAAATACTGTATATCAGGGCAACATATCCCTTTGGCCCCTGATATTCCATACGCTTGCGCGATTTTAGCCCACGTAGAGCGCCCTACGTGGGCTACCGATTTTGCCCGGCTTCGCCAGGATATTTCCGGGGTGGCACAGTAGAATGGTTTTATTATGATATCGGCCCCGATTCGCTGCGGCATGTTTATGTCATGTTCGTGCTGAAACCCGATTCCGCCGACCTGCGCTTCCCGCCGGTGGAGCTGGCCTCGCCGGAAGGATTGCTCGCGGTCGGCGGCGACCTGCGCGCCGAGCGGTTGCTGGAGGCGTACCGCCACGGCATTTTCCCCTGGTACAACCCGGGCCAGCCGATCCTGTGGTGGTCGCTGGACCCGCGCGCGGTGCTGTTCCCGTCGAAACTGCGCGTCGCGCGCAGCCTGCACAAAACCTTGCGACAGAAAAAATTCGAGGTAACACTCGACACCGCCTTTCGCGATGTCATCTCTGCTTGCGCACAACCCCGCAACGGGCGTGCCGGGCCGGGAACGTGGATCACACCGGAGATGATCGAGGCCTATTGCGTGCTGCACGAGCGCGGCTTCGCCCACTCCGCTGAATCCTGGCGGGACGGTAAACTCGCCGGCGGCGTTTATGGCGTCGCCCTGGGCAATGCCTTCTTCGGTGAATCCATGTTCAGCCACGAGACCGATGCATCCAAAGTTGCGTTCGTGCATCTCGTGCGGCAGCTTGAGCACTGGGGCTTTGCGTTCGTTGACTGCCAGCTTCCCACGGCGCATCTGTTCAGCCTGGGCGCGGTGGAAATCCGCCGGAGCGACTTCATGGACCGGCTCGAACGTGCGCTTCAACAACCCGAACACTCGGGACGCTGGCGTTTTGAGGCGGATCCGGCAATACTTACGGAGAGTCATCCACCGGCCAGGCCATGACGAGTTCTCACAAACCGCCGGAAATTTTTCTCTCGATGCCGCACGCGTGCAGTTATCTGCCCGGACGCACCGCGACTTCGCTGTTTCTCGACCCGCGTCAACCGCTCGACAGTCGCCAGTATGCCGGTTTCATGCGTCTCGGTTTCCGGCGCAGCGGCGATCTCATCTACCGCCCGCATTGCCGCGAATGCAACGCCTGCATTCCGGTGCGCATCCCGGTGAACCGTTTCCGGCCCGATCGGGGACAACGACGCATCTGGAAACGCAACCAGGACCTGTCCGTGATCGCGCGCCCGCCTCTCTTCGAGCAAGAGCATTTTGAACTGTACCAGCGCTACCAGGCCTCGCGTCATCCCGGCGGCGGCATGGACGATCCCGACCCGCAGAAATACCTGAACTTTCTCGGATCGCGTCATATCCACACCGTCTTTTACGAATTACGATGGGGTCAAAAACTTCTGGGTGTCGCGGTGACCGATATACTCCCGGACGGACTCTCGGCGGTGTACACCTTCTTCGATCCGGATGAAAAACAGCGGGCGCTCGGTGTCTACGCCGTGCTGTGGCAGATAGAACACGCCCGCGAGCGGCAACTGCCGTGGCTGTATTTGGGCTACTGGATCAAGGAATGTCCGAAAATGGCCTACAAGGGGCATTACCGCCCACTGGAGGCCTTTTTACAGGGCCATTGGACTAATCTGGAACATCCCCCCACACAAACCGGCTTGTAGATTACCGCCCCGCTGGCACGTCCATTGCATCCCTTATGGGGTATAAGGCCGACTCATCCGGCCGGGGTGCAAAAATTCATGCTCAGTTTTCTCTATCGTCTCGTCGAGCACTATCACCGCGAACACGGCCTCCATCCGAACCTGCTCTACCTGAACCAGTGGCATTACCAGAAGCTCCTGGAATGTATCCCGGAAATGGAGAGTCAGGAGGAAGTTTCCCGGTTTCTGATGATGCAGATCATTGTCAGCCCGGAGGCCGTGCATCCCCACGTGGCGTGGTTGCCCGGCAACGTCAGCGCCGGCCACGCCCGCCAGCGGGAACGCATACTCTGACCCACCTAACGAATCAGCGACCGAAGGCCGCGATAGTTCCCCCTCATCCCCATCCCTTCTCCCGCTAGGGGAGAAGGGGGCGAGCCGTGGCGTGCTCCGCACGCACTCATTCACTTTGGCGGTCCGGCCGGATCGCTCCTGAAATTGCTTTACGCCCACGCGCAACTGCGGCATCATACGCCGCCAATTATTGATCCGGCACGAATGTCGATGGACCAAAGGTAACCTGCGAAATAGTCATCTTTGGTTTTAGCGATACCGGATCAATAATTAAAACTCTTAAGATTGCCTGTTATGGCGACGGCAAGGTGTCTTAAGCTCAAGGCTAGATCCCGTTCATCGGACTTAACACTTCAGTCAGGTTGATGCCGTCGCCATAACTGGATTAAAGGAATTGCGTGGCGAAAGAAGAGCATATTGAAATGGAAGGGACGATCACCGAAACCCTTCCCAACACCCTGTTCCGGGTCAAGCTGGACAACGGACACGTGGTAACGGCGCATATCTCCGGCAAGATGCGCAAGAACTATATCCGCATCCTCACCGGCGACCGCGTCACCGTGCAACTCACCCCCTACGATCTCACCAAGGGCCGGATTACCTTCCGCGCCCGATAAAAAGAAAGCGCGCGTAGTGCGCCTCGGCTCCAATCTTACAGAACTCCCCTCTCCCGCAAGCGGGAGAGGGGTCGGGGTGAGGGCGTCCTTCTCCCCTTGCGGGAGGCGAGAGGGGGACGTCGCGGATGTCCGGTGGACATCCGCGCCATCGAGCGGGTGCGCGAGCTGTTCGCGCACCCCGGCAGGAACCGATGGGGATGAGGGGGTGCTGATTCCGACATCATCCGTCTGACATTAGAATGTAATAAAAAACGCCGGCGCATTTTCATGCGCCGGCGTTGTTGTTGCGACCGGAAAATCAGGCCGGGGTTTTGTCGGCGGCGGGAATGAAGTCGAAAGACAGGCCTTTGTCGTCCGCGGTCACCTTCACATGGCCACCCGTGGCAAGGCTGCCGAAGAGCAGCTCGTTGGCGAGCGGCTTCTTGACCTTTTCCTGGATCAGCCGCGCCATCGGACGCGCGCCCATGGCCGGATCGTGGCCGTGCCTGGCGAGCCAGGCGCGCGCGGCATTATCCAGCTCGACCGTGACGTGCTTGTCCGCCAACTGCGCTTCCAGCTCGAGGATGAATTTGTCCACCACGTGCGCGATGGTCACCTCATCCAGCGGCTTGAACTGGATGGTGGCATCCATGCGATTGCGGAACTCCGGGCTGAACAGGCGCTTGATCTCCTGCAGCTCGTCACCGGCATGGTCCTGCTTGGTGAATCCAATACTCGACCGGCTCAGGCGCTCGGCCCCCGCGTTGGTCGTCATCACCAGGATGACACTGCGGAAATCGGCCTTGCGTCCATTGTTGTCCGTGAGCGTGCCGTGGTCCATGACCTGCAACAGCAGGTTGAACACGTCCGGATGCGCCTTCTCGATTTCGTCCATGAGCAGCACCGAATGCGGATGCTTGACGATGGCCTCGGTCAGCAGGCCGCCCTGATCGAAACCGACATAACCGGGCGGCGCGCCGATCAGGCGCGAGACGGTATGTCGCTCCATGTATTCCGACATGTCGAAGCGGATCAGCTCCAAGCCCAGGATGCGCGCCAGTTGCCGGGTGACCTCGGTCTTGCCGACGCCCGTGGGTCCGGCGAAGAGATAGGAGCCGACCGGTTTTTCCGGGTGACCCAGGCCGGAGCGCGACATCTTGATCGCGGTCGCCAGCGCCACGATGGCGTCGTCCTGTCCGAACACCACCATCTTGAGATCGCGCTCGAGCGTTTTGAGCGCCTCGCGATCCGAGGTGGAAACCGTTTTGGGCGGAATGCGCGCTATCTTGGCGACGATATCCTCGATGTCGTGCACGCCGATGGTTTTCTTGCGGCGGCTCACCGGCAGCAGATGCTGGCTGGCGCCGGCCTCGTCGATCACGTCGATGGCCTTGTCCGGCAGGTGCCGGTCGTTGATGTAACGGTGCGAAAGCTCCACCGCGCTGCGCAGCGCCTGCTGCGTATAACGCACGCCGTGATGATTCTCAAACCGGTTCTTCAGGCCGCGCAGAATTTCCACCGTCTCTTCCACCGAGGGCTCGGTGACGTCGATCTTCTGGAAGCGGCGCGACAACGCGCGGTCCTTCTCGAAAATGTTGCGATATTCCTGATACGTGGTCGAGCCGATGCACTTGAGATCGCCCGAGGCCAGCACCGGCTTCAGGAGGTTCGAGGCATCCATCGCACCGCCCGACGCGGCACCCGCGCCGATGATGGTATGAATCTCATCAATGAACAGAACTGTATTGTCCTGCTTCTTGAGTTGTTGCAGCACCGCCTTCAGGCGCTTCTCGAAATCGCCGCGGTACTTGGTGCCCGCCAACAGGGAGCCCATGTCGAGCGCATAGATGGTGCTATGCATCAACACATCCGGCACTTCGCCGTCCACGATCTTCTTGGCCAAGCCCTCGGCGATGGCGGTCTTGCCAACGCCGGCCTCACCGACGTACAGCGGGTTGTTCTTGCGCCGGCGGCACAGCACCTGGATGGTGCGTTCCACCTCGCGGTCGCGTCCGATCAGCGGATCTATTTTCCCCATCCGCGCCTGTTCGTTGAGATTGATGCAGAACACATCGAGGGGGCTTTTTTCAGCGGTGGAGGCGCCCTCTTCGGTATCTTCGGAGGCGGGAAGCTCGTTCTGATTCTCGCCCGGCACCTTGGAAATGCCATGCGACACGAAATTCACCACGTCGAAGCGGCTGATGTTCTGCTTGTGCAGGAAATAAACCGCGTGCGATTCCTTCTCGCCGAAAATGGCGATCAGCACGTTGGCGCCGGTGACTTCCTTCTTGCCCACGCCCTGGACGTGCAGCACCGCGCGCTGGATCACACGCTGGAAGCCGATGGTCGGCTGGGTGTCGATCTTGCTGCCCGCGGCCAGCTTGGGGACATTTTCCTCGAGGAAGGCGCTCAGGCTGCGACGCAGTTCCTCGATGTTGCCGCCGCAGGCGCGCAACACGCGCGCGGCGGAGGGGTTGTCGAGCAGCGCCGCCAGCAAATGTTCCACGGTGATGAACTCGTGGCGTTTTTCACGCGCGCCTTGAAACGCGCTGTTCAATGAAAACTCAAGTTCTTGCGACAACATGGCACCGCCTCCGGGCACTGGCCCATCAACTGAAATCTTCCCTTTCGAAATTCTTCCCCTTATTCAGGTTCCATGGCGCACTGCAACGGGTGCTGGTGTTCCTGCGCATAAGACAGCACCTGACGCACCTTGGTTTCCGCAATCTCACGGATGTAAATCCCGCATATCCCTATTCCCTTCTGGTGCACGTGCATCATGATGCGGGTCGCGTCTTCCCTGTTCTTGGCGAAAAACCGTTCCAGAATAATTATGACGAACTCCATTGGAGTATAGTCGTCGTTCAGCAGGATGACTTTGTACAGCTGTGGCTTCTGGAGCCGGGGTTTCGCCTCCTGGACGACCGGACCCTCGAGAGAGTGCTGAGGCTTGTCGCTCATATCTTTAAAGGTTACACCAATTCATCGCGGAACCCATGTCCCGTCTGGCGAATTCAAGTATATTGTGCGACCCATGTCCGAAATTTCAACCCCTGAAAATGTGGCATGAAATTTGAGGTTCTTCCGGGATTTTCCGGGCCGTCGGCCAGTGATACGGCGTCCTCGTAGGGGTTTGCTTGACTTGCCTGAAAAAAGAAGGATGATGATTGAGTTGCGCCTTTACTCAGGCATTTGCAGGAGGCGGGTGCGGTATCAGAAAACTGAAAGATAGCGGCGGTTGCCGCAGCAGGAGGGGGATGTATGCCACTAGGTACCGTGAAGTGGTTTAACGCCAGCAAGGGTTATGGATTCATCACACCCACAGATGGCGGCGATGATGTCTTCGCGCATTATTCCGCCATAGAAATGGAAGGGTACAAGACCCTCAAAGAGGGTCAGCAGGTCGAGTTTGAAGTTCAGGAAGGCCCCAAGGGTCCCCAGGCTTCCCACATACGTTCCCTATCCAAGTAATCGGCGTTATTACCGCAGAAGTCTTTCCGAACCCGGCCATGCGCCGGGTTTGTTTTTTTGGGACCGCAGATAGAAGTGGCGCAGGGATGCGCCGAAAAGTGGCACATGGATGTGCCGGTTACGAAGCCGAGGACGCAATACGGAGCTAAGGATGCAAACGCAGATTCATAATAAAGATGAACGCGGATCAAGCAGTTCATTTCAAAAAATCCGCGTTTATCAGATAAAATATCTGCGTTCATCCGCGTTCTGAAATATTACATTAGAACCTATCTCAAAAACCCCCTCTCCCTTGAGGGGCGAGCCGGTGAAGTGCGATCGGTCCTGTGGACCGATCGCCCGGCAAGCGGGCAACCAGGGAAGGTTGCCCTGGACTTTCCTGCGGAGCAGGAAGCGCAGCAGGAAAGGGGCGGGGGTGAGGGTGATGAGGCAGAAGCGATGCGGCGTTTCGCCCCTCACCCTACCCTCTCCCCGGAGGGGAGAGGGATTATGAGATAGGTTCTAGTCACATGTGTCGGATGATTGCTTCGCCGAATCCCGAACAACTTACCTGGGTCGCGCCCGGCATCAGGCGCGCAAAATCGTAGGTGACAGTCTTCGCCGCGATGGCCCCTTCGACACCCTTGATAATGAGGTCGGCCGCTTCGACCCAGCCGAGGTGACGCAACATCATCTCGGCCGACAGGATCATGGAGCCGGGATTGACCATGTCCTTGCCGGCATACTTGGGCGCGGTGCCGTGCGTGGCCTCGAACATCGCCACGGTGTCGGACAGGTTCGCGCCCGGCGCGATCCCGATCCCGCCGACCTGCGCCGCGAGCGCATCCGAGATGTAATCGCCGTTGAGATTGAGCGTGGCGATCACGCTGTATTCCGCCGGCCGCAGCAGAATCTGCTGCAAAAAGGCATCGGCGATCACGTCCTTGATCACGATCTCTTTTCCGGATTTGGGGTTTTTCATGCGCATCCACGGTCCCTGGTCGATGAGCTGCGCGCCGAATTCGCGCTGGGCCAGTTCATAGCCCCAGCTTTTGAAACCGCCCTCGGTAAATTTCATGATGTTGCCCTTGTGCACCAGGGTCACGGAGGATCGATTGTTCGCGATGGCATACTGGATCGCACGGCGCACCAGACGTTCCGTGCCTTCGCGTGACACCGGCTTGATGCCGATTGCGGAGGTTTCCGGAAAGCGGATTTTCTTCACCCCCATTTCGCGCTGCAAAAAGGCAATCACCTTCCGCGCCTCGGGCGAGCCGGATGGCCACTCGATGCCGGCGTAGATGTCTTCGGAGTTTTCCCGGAAGATCACCATATCGGTCTTCTCGGGTTCCTTTACGGGACTCGGCACGCCTTTGAAATAACGCACTGGACGCAGGCAGACATAAAGATCGAGTTCCTGGCGCAGCGACACATTGAGCGAACGGATGCCGCCGCCGACTGGTGTGGTGAGCGGGCCCTTGATCGAAACGACGTAGTCCTTGACCACGGCGAGTGTTTCATCGGGCAGCCACGTGTTGTTACCGTAGGTGGCGACCGCCTTCTCACCGGCGTACACCTCCATCCAGGCGATCGAGCGTTTCCCGCCGTAAGCCTTGGTAACGGCCGCATCCACGACCTTGCGCATGACCGGGGTGATGTCCCGGCCAATACCATCGCCCTCGATGAAAGGAATGACCGGATTGTTCGGGACATTGAGCGAGTGATCCGCGTTGACCGTAATCTTCCCGCCCGCGGGAACCTTGATATGGGTGAAAGCCATGTTCCGCTCCGATAAAATTGCCGCGCATTCTATCACCAGAACGACCGGGTGCGACGGAACGTCGGCCCACGTTAAACTCCCGCCATGCCCCGACTGATCCTGTTCAACAAACCCTACGGTGTTTTGACGCAGTTCACCGATTCCAGCGGGCGTGAAACGCTGGCCTCCTATATAAAAATTCCTGGTGTCTATCCCGCGGGAAGGCTGGACCGGGACAGCGAAGGACTGCTGCTGCTCACCGACGACGGCAAGCTGCAACAGCGCCTGTCCGATCCACGCTACAAGCTGCCCAAAACATACTGGGTCCAGGTGGAAGGCGCACCGGAGGAGACAGCCCTGGAGCGGCTGCGTCGTGGCATCATCCTCGATGGCCGCCGCACGCAGGCCGCCCAGGTACGACGTATTGCGGAACCCACGCTGTGGCCGCGTAATCCGCCGATACGGTTTCGCCAATCGATACCGACCTCGTGGCTTGAAATCACGCTGACCGAAGGCCGCAATCCCGCCCCTATCCTTTTGAACCGCGCTAACCACCGATTCTGTTACGTCACAGCATGGTGATTCTTGGTTTCTCCAGGTACGTTCAGAGGGATAGGGGCGGGACGCATGACTGCGGCCGTGGGTTTCCCGCGCTGCGTCTGGTGCGCCACGCCATCGGGTCGTACACGCTGGAGGGGCTGGCGCCCGGCGAATGGCGCGAAGAAAAACCTGGAACCGCAGATGAACGCGGATAATTGCGCCGATAAACGCAGATAATTTTTGGGCAGAAACACCTGATTCAGGTTTTCATTTTCGGAGCTATCTGCGTCCATCTGCGTTTTTCATCTGCGTTCGTCTGCGGTCCCTGTTAATTTGATATGATTTCACCATGATCTGGAAACCAAATGTCGTGGTTGCGGCGATTATCGAGCGTGACGGAAAATTCCTGCTGGTCGAGGAAAAAGCCGACGGTAAGCTTGTGCTCAATCAACCGGCGGGGCATCTGGACGAAGGCGAAAGCCTGACGCAGGCGGCGGTGCGTGAAACGCTGGAAGAGACCGCCTGGTACTTCACGCCGGAAGCCTTGCTCGGCGTCTACCGCTGGCGGCATCCTGCCAAGGGCATCACCTATCTGCGCTTTGCCTTCACCGGATATGTGACGCACCATGAAGAGAGCCGTGCACTCGACCATGACATCGTGCGCACGCTATGGCTGAGCGCCGAGGAAATCCGCGCCGAGCGCGCGCGTCACCGCAGCCCGCAGGTGGAGCGTTGCCTCGACGATTATCTCGCCGGACAGCGTTACCCGCTCGACCTGCTTAAAGATGTGATAGAAATGGATATGACGGAAATAGACAGGATTAACAAGGCGAAGCGGGGTTGTCGCCGATGCACTTAACGTGCATCGGCGCCGCTGAGCGCCCGCACACGGAAGTGCGGGCCGGGCTGAACCGAGGCGGCTATGGCGACGCCAGGGAGGGCCTGCCTGCCGTCCTTGGCGTGGCCACAAAAACTTCGACACACTCGGCCCCGCCATCCGTGGCGGGGCGCTCGCCGGGACGAAGACACGTTAAGTGTCTTCGTCTCATTCCGGCTCGCCCTGTTAATCCTGTGAATTTGCTTTTATGAAAATCATCGTCGGCATTTCCGGCGGCGTGGACTCGGCCGTGGCGGCGCTGCTCCTGAAGCGCCGGGGCCACGAAGTCACGGGCCTGTTCATGAAAAACTGGGAGGAGGACGACAGCGCCGGCCGCTGCGGCGCCGCGGAGGACCTGAAAATCGCGCGCGCGGTGTGCGACCACCTCGGCATTCCCCTCAAGACCGTCAACTTCTCCACCGAATACTGGGACCGCGTCTTCAGTTATTTCCTGGCCGAATACCGGGCCGGGCGGACACCCAATCCGGATGTGCTGTGCAACAAGGAAATTAAATTCAAGGCGTTCCTCGATCACGCGCTCGCGCTCGGCGCGGAGTACATCGCCACCGGTCACTATGCGCGCGTTGACAACCATGCCGGACGGTTCCGCCTGCTGAAGGCACGCGACATCAACAAGGACCAGAGCTATTTCCTGTACCTGCTGGGACAGGAATCCCTGGCGCACACGCTGTTTCCGATCGGCGAGTTGGCCAAGCCGGAGGTGCGGCGCCTGGCACAGGAGGCGGGACTGCCGAATTACGATCGCCAGGATTCGACCGGCATCTGTTTCATCGGCGAGCGCGACTTCAAATCCTTTCTCGCGCGCTATCTGCCCGCGCAAGCCGGCGAAATGCGCACGCTCGCCGGGTTGCTCAAGGGAAAACACGATGGCGTGATGTACTACACCATCGGCCAGCGCCATGGGCTCGGCATCGGCGGCGAAGGCGAAGCGTGGTACGTGGTCGGCAAGGACGTGGCCAACAATATCCTTTATGTCGAGCAGGGCGAGCAGCATCCCGCGCTGTTCAGCGAGGCGCTGATCGCCGGCCAGCTGCATTGGATCGGCGCCGAACCGCTGCCCTGGCCACGGAAACTGCGCGCCAAAACCCGTTATCGCCAGCCGGACCAGGACTGCACCGTCGCACCGCATGACAAAGGCCTGCGCGTGATGTTCGATAATCCACAGCGTGCCGTCACGCCTGGGCAGTCGGTGGTGTTTTACGATAGCGGTGAGTGCCTGGGCGGTGGCATCATTGAGGAAGCCATACCCGCCACGCGGGCTGTCGCGGCACGCTCAGCGCTGCACTGACGGTATTTTCCGCGCTGATCTGGTAAAATGCGCCCGCCAACACGGACCATCAACCATCGCAGGCGCGCATGAACAAACCGAACAAGCCGGATGTATTGCCGCTGAATTCGCTCACCGCCCTCTCGCCGCTCGACGGCCGCTACCAGACCAAAACCGCAGAACTCCGACCGCTATTCAGCGAGTACGGCCTGATCCGTCACCGGGTGCTCGTGGAAATACGCTGGCTGCTGGCGTTGGGCGACCACAAGCAGATCAAGGAAGTAGCGCCCTTTTCTGCCGCGGCGAAAAAGCTGCTCGACGGAATTATCCCGGATTTTTCGGAACCCGATGCCCGGCGCGTGAAGGAAATCGAGGCGACGACCAATCACGACGTCAAGGCGATCGAATATTTTCTGAAGGAAAAAACGCGCGGCAACAAGGAAATCGCCCGCTGCACCGAATTCATTCACTTCGCCTGCACCTCGGAAGACATCAACAACCTGGCCTATGCCCTGATGCTGAAGCAAAGCCGGGACGGCGTATTGCTTCCGCGCATGGACAAGTTGATCGCGGCCATGACCGGCCTCGCCAGTCGCCATGCCGACCAGCCGATGCTCGCGCGCACGCATGGCCAGCCGGCCTCGCCCACCACGCTGGGCAAGGAAATGGCGAATTTCGCGTATCGTCTGAAACGCGCGCGTAAGCAGGTAGCGTCCGTGCCGATCCTGGGCAAAATCAACGGCGCCGTGGGCAATTACAACGCGCATCTCGTGGCCTACCCGGAAGTCGATTGGCCGGCCTTTGCCCGTTCCTTTATCGGGAAACTCGGACTCGACTGGAACCCTTACACCACCCAGATCGAACCGCACGATTACATTGCCGAGCTGCTCGATGCGCTGGCGCGCTTCAACACCATCCTGATCGATTTCAACCGCGACGTGTGGGGTTATATTTCGCTTGGCTACTTCAAGCAGAAAGTGGTCAAGGGCGAGGTCGGCTCTTCCACCATGCCGCACAAGGTGAATCCGATCGATTTCGAAAATTCCGAGGGCAACCTGGGTCTGGCCAATGCCCTGTTGCGCCACCTGGCCGAGAAACTGCCGGTGTCACGCTTCCAGCGCGACCTGACCGACTCCACCGTGCTGCGCAACCTCGGTGTCGCATTCGGCCACATGCTGCTTGCCGGCGACTCGTGCCTGAAGGGCATCGGCAAGCTCGAGGTCAACGCGGGGCGCCTGAAACAGGATCTCGATCAGAACTGGGAGGTCTTGGGCGAGGCAGTGCAGACCGTCATGCGCCGCCACGGGGTCGAACAGGCCTATGAAAAACTCAAGGAACTTACGCGCGGGAAGGGCGGCATCACCCGCGAATCCATGCAGGCCTTCATCCGCACACTCGATATCCCCGCTAACGCAAAAAAACGCCTGCTCGCGCTGACGCCCGGAACCTACACGGGCAACGCGGCTATGCAGGCCAGAAACTTGGCCAAAACCAAACTCTGACCCCAATGGCACTTACTTAAGGAAACTCTGATTTATTAGTTTTCAACGCAGAGACGCAGAGACGCAAAGATTTTTTCAGTTATTTTTCCGAGCTTTTTCTTCGCGCCTTCGCGCCTTGGCGTCAAATAATCATAATTAATCAGACCTTCCTTAAGCGCTTTGATCGTGGATACAGCGCCTGGGCGCAACCAGTAGCCCGCATGAAGCGCCAGCGAAATGCGGGGAAAACGGCCGGC